>JAAYTB010000019.1 GCA_012523855.1 Clostridia bacterium | reverse complement strand
GTTCTCTGATCTCTGTTCTCTAAATTCTGCCTTCTATAATCTAATTTATCTATTGACCTTTTAAAAAAACAGTAGTAGAATGTTACTTGTCAGCAGCTAGTACAATGGTTTAAGGAACTAGACTGTTGAAGAAAATATGCGAGAGTGGCGGAATTGGCAGACGCGCACGTTTGAGGGGCGTGTGGGAGACCGTACGGGTTCAAGTCCCGTCTTTCGCACCAAATTCTGAAATACACGTTAAGCTCTTATTTTGAACCTACATTATAGCAAAGGGAGTCCAATATTCTGATGTTGATATGAACCATCTTATGAGACCTTGTGACGGCATTGAAGGCGATAGAAACATCAATGAGGACACCCACCTATCGAGAGATAGGTGTCAAAATTAGAGTACCGGTATTTTGGATCTTATTAAAGAAAATTAGAGAGGGTAAAACCTCTCTTTTTGTTTTTTGTGGAAGTATTTTCATATAAAAATAAAATGTTAAATATAGATTAAATACAGTTAAAAGAGCAGGAAAAATTATATTTTACGTAGAAATATTATCTGTAATAGTGAGGTGATATTAATGTTTGATATTGAGATGTTTATAGATGATATAAAAGTGAGCAGCATAGAAAAGGAAGACTTGCATGTAATTAGAGACTGGATGCAGGAAGAAATGAGAGCAAATAGCGATGAATTATTGACAGATTTATCAGGGCTAGATGATAGATTTTTAGAATATTACATGAGCGAAAATGAATTTTTCTTAAAAGTTGTTAAAGAAGGTAAGTTTGCTGGAATACTTAAAGGCAGAGTAGAATTTCGAAATCCTAACGATGTTTTCATATGGTGTTTTGCCTTAGACAGTAAACTTAGGGGAGAAGGCGTAGGTAGTAAAATCTTATTGGAGACAATTAAGTATTTTGAAGATAATTTTGGCATATATAATTTTTATACAAGTGTTGTAGATGGTAGTAAGGATGCCATGGAGTTTTGGAAGAAAAACAGCTTTGTACTACATAGAGTATCTAAGAACTATTTTAATGTGGAAGGAAAAGAAAGAGATATGCTGATCTATAAGCGACTAGAAAAAGGTAATTGTTAATATTTGTTAAAGTTACCAAAAATACCTTGACTTTAATCTCCAAACAAATTATAATTTAGTTGTGCTGAATCCTAATAGGTACGGAGGACCCAAGTATAGGGGTTAATCTGATTTAAAAATTTAATAAATCAGTAGGGAAACCTTCACCCGAACCCGTCAGCTAACTCCGGAAGCAACAAGGAGGTTTTAAAGTGAAAAATTTGAGAACAAAAGTACTGTCAGGTAGTGTTTTTACTTTTGCTATATGTATAGGTTTACACCTAGGAAGTTATACAGCAAAGGCAGATACTACCGCAGGAGAACAACAGGCCGTTATGTTAAAATCAGCTACTACAGTATCAACTAAAAAAACAATTAAAATCCCTAAGAGGGTAACCGCAAGCAGCCAGAGTTATTCCAGAGGTGGTTTTACTGGTGGAGCAGCCTTTGCTGATGGTGACGTATCACTATTAATGGAAACTGCATACAATCAAATTGGCAAGCCCTATGTATGGGGTGGTAATGGTCCCAATGTTTTCGATTGTTCCGGATTTACTGTATATTGTTATAAATCCATTGGAGTAACCTTGCCACGTGTAGCAGAGGATCAGGCTAAGGTAGGTGCAGCAGTAGCAAAGGCCAATTTACAGCCTGGAGATTTACTTTTCTTTAATACTAACGGGGTAAATATTTCTCACGTTGGTATGTATGTGGGTAATGGAGAATTTATCCACGCCTCTTCTGGAAGTGGATGTATAACGGTTAGTCAACTTAGCAATAGTTATTATACACGTACTTATGTTGGGGCTAGAAGAATTTTAAAATAATTTACGTAAACCTTTAAAAAAGACCGACAAATTTTGTCGGTCTTTTTTTGGTATAAAATTCAACTATATTTAATATTATTGTATGGAAAATAGTATTTTTTTAAGTAGTTCAGATAATTTATATCTAAGTGCTTTTGTTTTTATATTTTTTATAGAATTGAGAGGTGAAAAAATGAAATACACAAGATACGATTATAGAAGAAAAAAAGAAGACAAAATGTCCTTTGTAGTTATAATGCTAAGTATAGTTTTAGCAGCTGTACTTATTGGAACCCTGCTGTCTAATATGTTTTTAAAGACTGGTGATAAGGGAAAGACTGAAAATGGTGGAGAGACTGGAGGGGTTCAGGAGAAAAGAGTTAAAAACAAGGACAATATATATGAGTTTATACTAGTTCAAAGTGGCTTTTATCAGAAGAAAGACAATGCAGATTTACAGAAGGAAAAACTCAATACAGCAACTATACCCTTTATGGTTGAAGAAGAAGGAAGTTTTAGAATATTTGCAGGAATATTTAATAAATCAGAATATGAAAAGTTAAAAAGCAAATTGGACCAGCAAGGTTTAGCAAATTCAAAAGTTACCTATGAGGTGGACACCACAGATAGAACTATCAATATTCTAGTGGAGATAATGAAAGGACACTTACAAATATTAAATGCCTTGAGTCAAAGCAATGCTGCATCGGTAAAGACAGAGGAATACAAAGAGTGGTTAAAAAAAGAAACGGAGAAGTTGGATAAGAATAGTAAGAATTATAATTTGGCAGAAGAATATATAGCTTATATAAATTCCTTGCCGGCAGAAGTGGATTCAAGCAAGGTAGAAGAGGGGTATTTATATATATACAATATAATCTTAAAAATAGGAAGTAGAAAGTAATTTAAGCGTTGCATTAGGCAACGCTTTTTAAATAAAATTTTTATTGTGAATTTTTTTGTTTAACTGTGGAAACAGACTTGTTTATGGCTTTATTAAATGATAAACTATAAAAGATGTAATGGATTTGAATAAACAAGTGAAATTTTGAAGGCCTAGTCCTTAAAAAGAGAAATTTTATTGTTTGTTGGGGAGAATTGATATTACTTGATTATTCAAAAAGAGAGGGATGGATTTGAAAGGTTCAGGTAAATCTTCAGCTTTTTTTATTTTTCTTATACTATTGGGTGCTCTTACAGGGAGCCTCTTAGGTGAAATGTTAAGTGATATTACCGCACTAAATTTTTTAAAACACGTATATACTATTGGTACGGGTTCACCGGTAACATTGAACTTAGGAGTTTTCACATTAAATTTTGGATTGAATTTAAATTTGAATATTATGTCTATAGTTGGTATAATTGTGGCAATAATACTATATAGAAAATACTAGGAAGTGATCATCCGTGAAAATAATATTAGCCTCTGCTTCAGAAAGAAGGCAGGAGCTACTTAAAAAGTTAGTGGATAACTTCTCTATTATAATAAGCGATTTTGACGAGAACAGCATTGAGTTTAAAGGTGACTGCGGTAATTACGTTATCCAATTATCTAGAGGGAAAGCTTTATCAGTATCCCAAAAGATTAAGGATGAAGCTGTGATTATAGCCTGTGATACCATAGTAGCCTTAGATGGTGTTGTTTTAGGCAAGCCAATAGATAGAGAAGACGCTATAGCTATGCTAAAAAAACTTAGCGGCAGAAGCCATGAAGTTTTTTCAGGATTCATTGTTATAAATAAGAAGGATGGAAAGTTAATAAGTGACTATACAAGAACAGAGGTAACATTTTCACAGTTAACCCAAGAGGAAATAGAAAAATATGTAGATACTGGAGAGCCTTTAGATAAAGCCGGAGCCTATGGCATACAAGGTCTTGGTGGAGTTTTTGTAGAAAAGATTAATGGATGTTACTATAGCGTTGTTGGTCTTCCCATCAATAAGCTTAGAAATATATTAAAGGGGATAGGGGTAAATCTATAAAAGGAGTAGGTTTATGGATAACACAATTAAGATTATGGATTTACCAGTAAATGAAAGGCCTAGGGAAAGATTACTTAGATATGGGCCTGAAAATCTCTCTAATAGTGAATTATTAGCAATAATATTAAGAAGCGGAAGTAAGGGAGAAAATATAATTAATCTTTGTAACCGAATATTAACGGAAACAGGTGGTCTGAACGGTTTGTTAACTTCTAACGCCCAGGATTTTATGAAATTAAAAGGTGTAAAGAAGGCAAAGGCTGCTCAACTATTAGCTTTAGCTGAGATTTCAAAGCGGTTTAGATCCTATAAGTCCGGTGAAGAGTATAGAATAACTTCTCCTTCAGCTGTAGCTGATTTGGTGATGGAATCTATGAGAACTCTAAAACAAGAGGTTTTAAAGATAATTTTAGTCAATACAAAAAACAGGGTAATATTGATGAAAGATGTTTCTGTAGGCAGTATAAATACATCTATAGTACATCCTAGGGAAGTTTTTACAGAAGCTATAAAGCGTAATGCTACATCTATAATTATATGTCATAATCATCCATCAGGGGATCCTACACCAAGTAATGAAGATGTAAATATTACTCATAGATTGAGAGAATGTGGCAAGTTAATAGGTATACAGGTTTTGGATCATATCATAATAGGTAATGGTTCTTACGTGAGCATGAAAGAAAAAGGAATATTGTAACTGAAAGGAGAACAAGAATGGGGTTATTTTCAATTTCTAGAGACATGGGAATAGATTTAGGTACAGCAAATACATTGGTATTTGTTAAAGGGAAGGGCATCTTACTTAGGGAGCCTTCTGTTGTTGCTATAAATAGTATTAATAAAAAGGTTTTAGCGGTAGGGGAGGAAGCGAAAAAAATGATCGGAAGAACTCCCGGAAATATCGTTGCTATAAGACCAATGAAAGATGGAGTTATTGCAGATTTTGACGTTACTCAACTGATGCTAAAGAAGTTTATTAGTAAGGTAATAGGTAGAAATTCTTTCGCTAGTCCAAGAATAATTGTATGTTTTCCTTCAGGAGTTACTGAGGTTGAAAAGAGAGCTATAGATGAGGCTGCAAAACAGGCAGGGGCTAAGGAAGTAGTTCTAATGGAGGAGCCAATGGCTGCTGCTATAGGAGCAGGACTTCCTGTAGATGAGCCAACAGGAAGTATGATAGTAGATATTGGTGGTGGTACTACAGAAGTTGCTATTATTTCACTTGAAGGTATTGTTACAAGCAAGTCTTTAAGAGTAGCAGGAGACGATTTTGACCACGCAATTACAAACTATATCAAAAAAGAATATAACCTTATGATTGGTGAAAGAACAGCGGAAAGTGTGAAGGTGGAACTAGGTTCTGCCTACGACATGGATGAAGAAGAAAGGTCTATGGAAATAAAGGGAAGAGATTTAGTTACTGGTCTTCCAAAGACTATAACTATTACTGAATCTCAAATTAGAAGTGCACTAAAGGAAACAATTGCCTCTATAATAGATGCTATTAAAACTACCTTGGAAAAAACACCGCCAGAATTAGCAGCGGATATCATGGAAAAGGGTATTATGCTGGCTGGTGGAGGTGGACTATTAAGAGGGCTTGATAAGTTAATAAATTATGAAACTCACATGCCCGTACACATCGCTGAGTCTCCATTAGATTGTGTAGCCTTAGGTGCTGGAAAAGCTTTGGAGTATTTTGACAGAATAAGCAAGAAGAGAGGCTAAAAATGAAGTTTTTAAAAAACAAACTGGCAGTGGCAGTGATAGTGCTGTCAGTTACGTTTTTATTACTCATAGCAGTCAGTGCTAAAAGAGAAAATAAAACTATATTAGAAGGTGGAGCGGGGTCTGTATTAAATACCATCCAAGGGTTTTTTTATAGTGTCAATGATAATGTAAATAGTTTTTTTGGCTTCATTTTCAACTTTAAGGAAATTAAAAGGGAAAATGAAGAACTTAAACAAAGGAATGCAGAGCTAGAACAACAGGCTTTAATGTATGATACCGTAAAAAATGAAAATGAAAGACTTGCAGAAATATTAGATTATACTAAAAGAAATGATTATTATGATTATGTTATGTGCCAAATTATAAGCGTTAGTGGTAACAATTTGTTAGATGGCTATGTTATAGATAAAGGCACTAAGGATGGAGTAATCAAAGGAAGGGTTGTGGCTACTGCTGAAGGACTAGTTGGCCAAGTTACGGTGGCAAATAATAACTGGTCAATCGTTCAGAATATTGCTAATGAGAATATAGGAGTAGGAGCCATGATTCAAGATACTGGTGATACAGGTATCTTAAGAGGTTATAAGGATGGCAATAAAAATGTTTTAACTAAACTTGACTTTATTTCTATTGACTCTGAAATTAAAAAGGGAGATGTTGTTGTTACCTCTGGTGACGGTTTTATATACCCAAAAGGAATAAGAATCGGCGAGGTTGTAGAAGTGAATGAAGATAGAGCTAGGGTTATGAAAACTGCAGTAGTAAAGCCCTATGTTGACCTAAATCGCCTTGAAGAGGTTTTTGTTATTCTTCCTAAAGATAGGTCTACGGATAAGTATATAGGGGAGGAATTGAAACCATGAGAAGATTAATAATGATCTTAATATGTGTATTTCTATTAATAATAGATAATACACTTCTCCCTTTTTTTGCAGTAAAAGATTATTATCCTAGTTCACTATTTATTTTTATAATTTTCTTTTCTATAAACACTGATTACTGGGATGCTATAGAAATTGGTGTTATTTCAGGCATACTTCAAGACTTATACTTTTGCCAAGTATTCGGCATAAATTCTTTGACAAATATGCTTCTTTGCCTTTTGGCAGTGTTAATAGGAGAAAATATATTTAAAGAAAAGCTAGTGATTCCAGTTTTCTCCCTTTTTGGCCTTTCTGCACTGAAGGGAGTTTTGGTTTTTGGACTCTTGTACATTATTGGAATGAAAACAGATATATATTCAGTCGCGTTTACTTCCTTATACACAATGGCTTTAGGTATATTTTTATATAAGTCTGTCTACAGATTGTTACAAAAACCATTTATGAAAAAACAGTGGAAGTTTTAAGGAGGATACTCCATGAAGATAAAAAAAAGTTTAAATCGTTATGTGTCATTAATTCTTATTATGATAATGATTTTTTCTTTAATAGGCATAAGGCTTTTCTATATACAAGTAGTGAAAGCTGATGATTATATGGATAGGGCAAATACTAATTCTATTAGGCAAGTGCCCGAATCAGCGCCTAGAGGGAAAATATTGGACAAAAATGGAGAGGTTTTAGCTACAAACATACAAAGCTACAATTTAGTGTATATGGAAAATGATGAAGGAAAGCAAAAGTTTTTTGAAACCTTTAAGGAGGTTTTTAGACTTTTAGATGAAGCTTCAAAGGAAAAGACTGAAAATGATGATAATCAAGATAAATTATTGGATGAGCTTCAGCTTCAGGTTAATCCTTTTAGATTTGAATTTAATACAGATGATCCAGCTACAAAGAGAGCTTTGGAATTGTTCTTTAAGAACGAGCGAGGGATAAATGACCTTGTTAGAATGAAATTGTATAGTAACACCCCTTCTAACGAACTTACGGAAGAACAGAAGGAAAAGATAAACAAGGAAGTAATGAAGATAAGTCCAGAAGAAGTATTTTACTATCTAATTGTTAAGTATGATATATATAAGCTTCTTAATTTAAGTTCAGAAGAGGAAAAGGCCTTATTCCAAAGAAAAAAGGATGGGGAAATCGATGACAAAGACATTGCTAAAATGGTCTTGGATAAAATTGATGTTAATGAAGTAAGAAATTATATGGTAGTTAAGGATGCAATTTATCTTCAAAGTTTTAGCGGTTACAAACCTGTTATTATATCCGCCAATATGAGCAAAAAGACAGCATTTCTTTTTGAGCAAGTTAAAAACACTTTGCCAGGTATTGATGTTTCCTTGCAGCCTATAAGGTACTATCCTAATGGCTCTCTAGGTTCAAACTTTTTAGGATATATTTCAAAGATCAATCCGACAAATGCAGATAGATATGAAGAAAGAGGTTACGATATAAGCACCGACTATATTGGAACTGCAGGCTTAGAAAGTACTTTTGAAGATAGGCTTAAAGGATCTAAGGGTGGAACAACTATAAGGGTTGATAAGGAAGGTCGAAAGACAGAAGAACTATTTAAGTTAGAACCCTATCCAGGTCAAGATATGGTCTTAACTGTTGACAGCAAACTGCAGGCAGTTACAGAGAGAGCTTTGCAGGAAAGAATGAATGCATTACAAACTACGGAGCGATTCCATCCAGAAGCTGGAGGAATAATGGATACTGGTAATGCAACTAGAGGTGCTGCAGTAGTGCTAGATGCAAACACTGGCGGGGTGCTGGCTATGGCAAGCTTGCCAGGCTATGACCCTAACTTGTTCTCAATACCAGGAAAGCTAACTGCTGAGATGAGTAGGCAATTTTTCCAACCCAACTTAGAGGCCTTTGGAGAAGAATATATTAAAAGAATGCAGCTAGAAAAGTTCGGCACAACTATAGATGACTTGTTTCCTATAGAATCTTCTGATGGTGACGTAGTTATAAGAAGAGATGAATTTGATGTCTATCCAAAACCTTTTTATAATTATGCTACTACTTCCCTTGTGCCACCAGGATCAACTTTTAAGCCTATGACTTCTGTAGCAGCCTTGGAAGAAGGAGTAGTTACTCCAGATGAGATAATTTATGATAAGGTTCACTATATATTAGGTGCCAATGGTGTTTGGGCATGTCACGGTTCCCATGGAAATGTAGATGTAAGAAAGGCTTTGCAAAAATCTTGTAACTACTATTATTATGATGTTGGATACAGGTTATATAAGAAAAATGGCTTAGATGCTATTGCAAAGTATGCCTGGAAGTTTGGTTTAGGGACAGATCCTAATTCAAAGGCAAAGGCAAGTACTGGACTAGAAATAGCTGAATCCTTTGGCCAAACATATAATAACACATATAACAAGGAGCAATATGGATTTTATTCAAGATTTAATGTAGCAGAAAAGCTTAGCGCCGGTGTATACTATGCAGGAAGTGGAGTGACCATTAGCTTTACTCCAATAGATATCAATACAAATAACGAAGATAGCGATGAATTGGCTAAGGCAAAAGCTGCAGTAAAGGACAAAGTTAAAGAGTATATTATGGGAGATTACAATTTTGATAACTCCTACTCCGTATATCAGAAGTTGAAAAGAGATCTAGTTCCTATATTTCAGGATTTAATAAATGCACAACCAAAAGAAACAAGAGGAAATTATAAGGAAAATGATGCGGAAAATATGGCAGAGGCTATTTCTACCTTTGTTACCTTTGATATTATTACTCAAATAACAACACCAGGAAATATTCTTAACGCCTCTATAGGTCAAGGAACTAACAATTTTACACCGGTTCAGTTGGCAAACTTTATGGCAACTTTGGCCAATGGAGGAACTAGATATAACGTTCATTTGGTAGATAAGTTCATAGATGCCTCAGGGAAGGTTGTTTATGAAACTAAACCTCAAGTTATGGACCAAATAGAATTGAAACCTGAAAATTTGGAAGCCATAAAAGAAGGTATGAGCATGGTTACAGATGAATTTGGTACAGCATCCAGGTCTTTTGCAAACTTCCCAATTAAGACTGCTGGTAAAACTGGATCTGCTACCTTTAAGGAAAATGGTGTTCAGGAGTCAGCAGGTAGAACATCCTATGGGATTTATATAGGATTTGCACCATATGATAAGCCAGAAATTGCTGTTTGTATAGTAATTTTTGATGCTGGCCACGGTGGCTATGTATCGGATGTTGCCAGGGCCATTTATGAAACTTATTTTAGGGAAGAGCTAAAAAACATCCCAGGTTATAAACCTAAATTTGATTATACTTTAAATCCATAAATATAATATTGAATATAATGTAGAGGAAATTCATAATACGTTGAATTTCCTCGAAATTTTTGTTAGAATTTTAGTAGATATATAAAATTCTTTAAATTAAAGAAGGAATTTAATCAATCTTTATTGAAATATAAAATTGTTGTGCTTATTGTTCATTTGGAGGTTTTTTCTATGGATGACAGGATATTAATAAAAGGTAATCGAGAAGGCTTGGTTACTGTAATAAATATGAATAAATTTAACAACTTTGAAGATATGCTGGAGGCACTCATAGAAAAGCTTTCCAGAGGCAGGAGGTTTTACAAGGGTTCAACCTTGAAAATTATAACAGAATTAAAAAGAATTACAGATCGAGACGCTGTAAGGCTTAGGGACGTTCTTCTAAAGGATTTTGCTATTAAGGAATGTATTTTTGAAGAATATGAAGAAAGAAAGCCTAGAAGCTTTACAGGAGTTTATGAAGGAAGAACTAAGTTTGTAAGAAAAACCATTAGAAGTGGGCAAAGGATTGAATATTCTGGTAACTTAGTTATAGTAGGAGATGTAAATCCTGGATCAGAAATACAAGCTGCAGGAAATGTAATTGTGCTAGGTAATTTAAAGGGTTTTGTAAGAGCAGGTATGGGTGGAGATAGCAGGGCTTTTGTAGCAGCTTTTTCACTTCAACCAGAAATACTGCAGATTGGGAGCTTGGTGACAAGAGCTCCAGAAGATAATGACAGGCCTCAATTTCCGGAAGTGGCTAAGGTTAAGGATGGTTCAATCATAGTAGAACCTTATTTACCAAATAAATTTTTATAGCACGGAGGTAGCAAAATGGGAGAAGCAATAGTAATAACATCAGGTAAGGGTGGAGTGGGTAAGACAACTACTACAGCTAATATAGGAACAGCTTTAGCTGCCATGGGTAAGAGTGTAGTAGTTATTGATGGTGATACTGGTCTTAGAAATTTAGATGTATTAATGGGTCTAGAAAATAGGATAGTTTACACTCTAATTGATGTAATTGAAAATAGATGTAGACTTAAGCAGGCTATGATTAAGGATAAAAGATTTAGCAACCTCTTTATGCTTCCTACAGCTCAAACTAGGGATAAAACAGACATAAAGGCAGATGATATGTTCAAGCTAGTTACAGGTCTAAAGGAAGAATTTGATTATGTAATAATCGATTGTCCAGCAGGTATCGAACAGGGATTTGAAAATGCAGTAATTGGTGCTGATAGAGCTATTGTAGTAGTTAACCCAGAAGTAACCTCTGTAAGAGATGCTGATAGGGTTATAGGAAAGTTAGATTCAAAAGGTATAGAAGACCATCAACTCTTAATTAATAGATTGAACGTAAATATGGCAAAGAAAGGTGATATGCTTAATATCGATGACATAAATGATATATTATCAATTAAGCTATTAGGAGTGGTTCCAGATGACAGGAGTATAACAGTTTCTACAAATAAGGGGGAACCTATTGTTTTAGATGATAAAGCACTTGCTGGTCAGGCCTTCAAAAACATAGCTAAACGAATCACAGGAGAAGAAGTACCTCTTTTGAATTTAGAAGGCGAAGGTGGCGGAATACTAAATGCTTTTAAGAAGCTCTTTAAAATAGGAGGTTAGGGGTATGAATTTTCTGAAATTTTTTGGGGGTAACAAGTCACCTAAAGATGTGGCAAAGGATAGGCTAAGATTGATATTGATCAACGATAGATCATCTCTTTCACCTGAAGTCCTAGAATCAATTAGAAGAGAAATATTAGAGGTAATTTCAAAGTATGTAGAGATAGATAATTCAGAGGTTGAAATTGCTTTAACTAAAACTGATGTGGAAGAAGGGAACTTACCAGCTTTGGTAGCCAATATTCCTATAAGAAAAGCTAAGGATAGATAAATAGAACCTCAAAGGAAAGGTGCGGAAATCCGCACTTTTTCTGTTTTAAATTATAATATTATACATAGCTTTTTTTTATATAAATTGATATAATTTATGATATTGGAGGGTGAGAGATGCTTGATAAATTTAGTTTAAATAGAAAGCTTATTAGACATTTTGATTTTGGAATTGTATTTGTAGCTATTTTAATAGTGACTTTTGGATGTGCAAATATATATAGTGCCACTGGTGCCAGCTTGGGTTATTATTATGTAAAACTCCAGCTATTATGGTTGTTAGTTGGTTTAATAGTAATGTATGTAGTAGTTATTGTAGATTATACTATACTTTCAAATTACGCCGCCCTGCTTTATTGGGCTAGTGTAATATTCCTTCTATACAATGACCTTACTAGTAGCGCTATAAATGGTGCATCTTCTTGGATTAGTATTGGTAATAGAGCTATCCAGCCTTCTGAGTTTGCAAAGCTTGGAATGATAATTATGCTGGCCAAAAAATTAGAAGACATGGAAGGGGATATTAACAATCTAAAGAACTTCCTAATATTGACCTTTTATGCTCTAATTCCAGCAATACTTATAGTTATCCAACCGGATATGGGAATGACCATGGTGTGCTTTTTTATAGTTTTGGGAATATTCTTTGTATCAGGACTAAATTTAAAGGTGATTATGGGTGGCTTAATTGCATTAGTAGTCTTGATAGTAGGTATCTGGAACTCTGGCATTATGCCTTTTTATTGGAAAAAGAGGTTAACTATATTTTTAAATCCTGAATCTGATGAGCTAGGCTCTGGACTTCAGCTTATACAGTCACAAATAGGTATTGGTTCAGGCGGAGTAACTGGAAATGGAGCGAAACTTGGGGATAGAGCAGTATCAGGCTTCGTATCTCAGTTTGTACCAGAAGCTCATACAGATTTTATATTTTCTATGGTAGGAGAAAAGTGGGGCTTCATTGGAGGCATAGCTCTATTAATCTTATTTTTTATACTCCTTTACAAAATCATAAAGATTGCAAGAAGAAGTAAAGATATATTTGGAAATGTAATATGTGTAGGTGTTTTTTCTTCATTTCTCTTTTCCATAATACAAAATATCGGAATGACTATAGGAATATTACCTATAACCGGTATTACTCTTCCCTTTATGAGCTATGGAGGAAGTTCTTTATTAACAAATTTCATTGCCTTAGGTCTAGTATTAAATGTTGGTATGCGAAAGAAAAAAATAAATTTTTAAAAATATAGGAGGAAACATATGAAGATAGCATTAATAGCACATGATAAAAAAAAGGATGATATGATAGAGTTTGTGAAAAGGTACCGAGCTATTTTTGAGCAACATGAACTCTTTGCTACTGGCACTACAGGTAGATTGATTTCTGAGATAATAGGTTTAAAAGTACACAGGTTTTTATCTGGACCTTTAGGTGGAGATCAGCAGATAGGTGCTAAATTAGCAGAAGGGGAAGTAGATATGATTATATTTTTACGAGACCCTCTTACAGCCCAACCTCATGAGCCTGATGTTACAGCCCTGCTTAGATTATGCGATGTCCATTGCATACCTTTAGCAACTAATGTAGGCTCTGCAGAAATATTTATTCAAGCACTAAGGTTAAGGGAAGAAGTGAAATAATATTAGAAAACAAGCAAAAAATCGACGTAAGTCGATTTTTTTTCTGCCAAAGATCTAGCATAAATATTATGTAAAAGTAATATATATAATTGTAATACTAAGGGATTAATCCCGTGTTATGGAGGACAAGATGGGAAGTTATAGGTCACAATATCAATCCTACTATAGAACTCTTATAAACAAAAATTATCTATTAAATAAAAATTATTCCTACAGTAGAAGAACCAATTCCTTTGATAAAGGCAAGTCGTCGTATAATAGCAATAGTAAAATTTTAAAACGATTATTACGGGAGTTAGTGGGAGTTTTCTGCTTATTAATAATTGTATTAAGTTGTAAATTAATTAAATTGCCCTGGACTACAAATTTTTATAGGTATTGCAAGCTTGTTGTTGATTATAACTATGATTACAATGATATATACACAAGTGTTACAAGTTTAAATATGGAGAAGGTAAGGACTGTTATAGATAATTACATAGATACAATTAAATCAGATATTACCGGTGAGTCTACAATTAAAGATACTATAGGAAAGTCCTTTGTAGAGCCTGCTAAGGGTAAAATTATTCGTCCTTACGGGGAAACTGTGGACAACGTTACAAAGAAGAAAACTTTTCACTATGGTATAGATATAGAGCTGCCGGTAGATACAGAAATTAAAAGTTGCTCTGATGGTACAGTAAAGTATGTAGGTGAAGACAAGGACCATGGGAAGTATATAATTATATATCATGGATTAGGTGTTGAAACAAAGTATGGAAATTTAAAGGAGATGAAAGTAGAAGTAGGAAAGTCAGTAAAATCTGGAGAGATTATAGCTACAAGTGGTGATGATGACCATTCAAAAATTCCACACTTGCATTTTGAGTTAATATATATGGCAGATAACAAGGATCCTCAAGACTACCTAAAATTTTCAAGTGAACCAAAGTAATATTTTAGGAGACAAAATGATAAAATTAAATAAGTTTTTTATTCCATATATATTCTTGTTAATAGTCATAGGCTTTAGAGGAGAGCTACTGGTTTCTTTTATACTTGTTTTTCTCCATGAGATTGTACACTACTTAACTGCTGTTGCCTTTGGTTTTTCTGGTTTTGACATAAAAATACTTCCAATAGGAGCAGTGTTGAGACTTAAAGATTTGGACGAGGCTACTCCTTTTGAGGATTTGATTATTTCTTTGTCTGGCCCCTTATTTAATCTTTTATTAGCTGTTGTTTGCTACTATATAAGCACTATTTATCCCAGTGATACTATAAGCTTTTTAATAAAAAGTAATCTATCTTTAGGAATTTTTAATCTTATTCCTGCTTTTCCCTTAGATGGTGGAAGGGTTTTAAGAGATTGCTTAAGCATGAAAATAATCTATCGGCGGGCAAATGAAATAACAGTTAAGGTGAGCATGGTGTTAGGCTACTGTATTTTAGGTGGATTCCTCATTTCACTAGCCCTTAAAACTCCTGATTATAACTTTGCTATAATCGGACTATTTGTAATAATCTCTTCCTATAAGGAGCGGGAAAGGATAGTATATATAATTATGAGTGACATCATTAGGAAGAAGAACAGGTTTATTAATAGCAAGTATATGGAGAATAAAAACATATCTGTATACTACAAAGGTGAATTAATAAATGTTCTCAGCATCATGGATAAAAATAAATATAATATTTTTACGGTGTTGGATGAAGAGATGAAGGTTATGGATGTAATATATGAAGAAGAAATAGTTCAAGGATTAAAAACTTATGGAAATATAACCATAGATGAATTTATAAAATATCGTGATGAGAATAGTTAGGTCTGGCAGATATGTGAGTTATTGATTTTCAACAACTCATGTGGCTGCCACTTTTATATTTTTTGTCTTTATGGTAGAATGAAACTATTGTCTAATTGTGCCTTAGGAGGTTGTACTATGAATAAGATTAATGATGATATACTTTTCAGAGTAGAAAAACCCGCAAGATATATCGGTGGGGAATTAAATAGTATAATTAAAGATCCAGCAAAGGTAGATATAAGGTTTGCCATGTGCTTTCCTGATGTCTATGAGGTTGGAATGTCCCATTTAGGAATGAAAATTTTATATCATATAATGAATAAAAGAGAGGATACTTATTGCGAAAGAGTCATTACACCTTGGCCAGATATGGAGCAGCTCATGAGGGAAAATCAGATACTCCTTTATGGTTTGGAAAGTAAGGAAGCAATAAAGAACTTCGATTTTATAGGTTTTACTCTCCAATATGAAATGAGCTATACAAATATACTTAATATGCTGAATTTGGCTGGCCTAGCTATTAGAGCCTCTGAAAGAAAAGAGGAAGATCCCATAGTTATTCTTGGAGGACCTTGTGCCTATAATCCGGAGCCTCTTTATGACATTGGAGATGTCTTTCAAATTGGAGAAGGGGAAGAAGTTATAGATGAACTCTTAGATCTTTATAAGAAAATGAAGGGTAAGTACAATAAAAGTGAAATTCTAAGAGAAATGTCCAAGATTAGAGGGATATATGTACCAGCTCTCTATGAGGTGGAATACAAGGAAGATGGAACTATAAAATCCTTCGCACCTAAATATGAAGATGTGCCTGCAAGGGTTGCAAAGCGTTTTATACCAGATATTAATGAGAATCCTTACCCAGAGGACATGATAGTGCCTTTCACGGAGATTGTTCATGATAGGATAATGCTAGAAACCTTTAGGGGATGTACAAGAGGCTGTAGATTCTGTCAAGCAGGTATGATATATAGACCGGTTAGGGAAAAAAAGGCTCCAAAGCTTATGGAGCAGGCAGAAAGATTATTAAAGACTACTGGATACGAGGAGTTGTCCTTAACATCCCTTAGTATTTGTGATTACTCTGATATTCAAAAACTTGTATTTTCACTAATTGAAAAGCACAAGGAAGATAGGGTTTCTGTTTCCCTTCCTTCTATTAGAATCGACGCTTTTTCAGTGGATTTAATTAAAGAGATACAAAAGGTTAAGAAAACAGGCCTTACCTTTGCACCGGAAGCTGGAAGTCAAAGGATGAGAGATGTAATTAATAAATGTGTTACAGAGGAAGACTTGTTAACGTCTGTTAAAAATGCCTTTGAATCAGGTTGGTCTACTATCAAGCTTTATTTTATGATAGGACTGCCTTATGAAACCCTAGAGGATGTGATAGGTATTGCAGAACTTGGGGAAAAGGTGGTAAATGAATATTTTAAGGTTCCTAAACAAGTTAGACACAAGGGGTTAAAGGTAACTTTAAGTACTTCTATCTTTGTTCCAAAACCTTTTACACCTTTCCAGTGGGCTCCTCAAGATAGGATGGAAACAGTAAAAGAAAAAATTCAAGCTATAAGATCAAACATTAAAGATAGAGCAATTTCTTATAATTGGCATGACTCTGTGGTAAGCTATCTAGAAGCCATCTTTGCAAGAGGGGACAGAAAGCTTTGCGATGTGCTAATAAGGGCCTATGAAAAGGGAGCAAAATTTGATGGCTGGTCTGAATACTTTAATTTTGATTTGTGGATGGAAGCCTTTGAAGAATGTGGTGTTGATGGTGACTTTTATGCTTATAGGGAAAGAGAATATAGTGAAATACTTCCTTGGGACTTCATTGACATAGGTATAGATAAAGATTTCTTAATTAAAGAAAATGAAAGAGCAAAAAATGCGGAGTTAACACCTGACTGCCGATTAGGCTGTAAACTTTGTGGCATTAATGTTAACTTTAAAGAAGGGAAGTGTTTCGAAGGTGCGGTATGTAATAAAGTTCACTAAAGAAGAGGAAATAAAGTTCATATCTCATTTAGACCTAATGAGGACTATCCAGAGAGTTATTAGAAGGGCAGGTCTTCCTGTAGAATACTCTAAGGGTTTTAATCCACATATGAATTTATCTATCGCCCAGCCCCTGTCTGTAGGTGTATACTCAAAGGGAGATTATTTGGATACAGTGCTAGCAGAAGAGTTAGATGAAGACCTCATTATAGATAAGTTAAACAATAGCGCTCCACCAGCAATAAAATTTCTCCAGGCCATAAAGGTGACTAAGACCTTTCCTAATGGGAAAAAGGTTCCACAGGTTGCTTCAATGTTAGATGGAGCTCTTTATAAAATAAGGATTAACTATGAGGATGTAGAAAAAGGCTACAAAGATATAGAAAATCTACTTAAGAAGGAAGAATGGGTTACCATAAAAAAAGGCAAAAAGGGCGATAAAGAAATAGATATTAAAAAGATGGTTAAAGAATTTAAGTTTAATATTAAAGATACTGCCATAGAAATTGAAAGCTTATTGGCTTGTGGAAGCAGGGAAAACCTTTCTCCGGACTTGTTAACTTCCTATATAAAGTCTAATACTGAGGCAGTAAAGGAGAATAGTTTTGTGGAAATTATGAGGCAGGAGATGTATACTTTACATGAAGGTAAATATATTTCTATAGCTTCTTATTTCCAATAAAAAATTATAGAAGAGGCTGTTACAATTTTAGCTTAAAATGTAACAGTTTCTTTCATTATCGAGGTGTTAAAATTGAAAGAAATATTTATAGAACGCCGAAGAGAAATCCTAAGGGTTGCTATTAAAAACAATGATAGGCTATCAGATTGTTTTATTGAAGAAGAAAAGCACGGTCCTTTTCCTGGACAAATTTACAAGGCTGTAGTAAAGAATATTATTCCTGCCCTTAAAAGTACCTTTTTAGATATAGGTTTAGAGAAAAACGCCTATCTCTATCTTGAAGGTAAATTTGAGAAAAGAAATATTAAAAAAGGACAGGAGTTAATAGTAGAAGTAGTAAAAGAAGAACTGGGACAAAAAGGGGCTAAGGTTACTTCTGCTTTTTCTATTCCCGGAAGATATTGTGTCTTATTAACAGACAACTGTGATATAAGTTTTTCATCAAAAATCAAATCTCAAGAATATAAAAAACAAATTAGAGAAGCTCTTAATAAGCCTAATGAAATAGGAATAAAGATAAGAACAGCTGCAGGCCAAGTATCCATAGATGAAATAAATCAAGAGATAGAAAAACTCTATAAGCAGTATAGGCAGATTCTTGAGAAAAGTAGCTACAGTAATAAGGCTGGACTACTGTATAACGGTGGAGATACTATTGGCAAAGTCCTTAGAGATAACTTGGATGGTTTAGTATCAAGTATTATTGTAGATTGCCAGGAAGATTTTCAAAGGATTAATAATTATATTAAGGACAAGAAAGAGCTTAATACAGAGCTTCAACTATATGAAGGTCATAGGTCCTTATTTGATATTTATGGCATAGAGAAAGAGATATGCTTATTGAAGAACGAAAGAGTAAACTTAAGTTGTGGTGGATACATAATTATAGAAAATACAGAGGCTATGCATGTTATAGATGTAAATAGCGGTAAAAATGTAGGTAGCAACCTAAGGGAAACTACAGCTTTTGAAACAAATCTTGAAGCTGCTAGAACTTGTGCTAGGCAAATTAGGCTTAGAAACTTAGGTGGAATTATTGTAATAGACTTTATAGATATGCAGAAAGAAAATCATAAAAATAAGGTCTTAGATGAATTGCATAAGGCTTTTGAAGGGGATAAAAATAAAACCATTATTTATCCTTTTAGCCAATTGGGTCTTGTACAAATTGCTAGAAGGCGGAAATCCTTGCCTATAGAAAGCTACATTCTAGAAGATTGTAAGCAGTGTAAAGGGCATGGGAAAAAGCTAAAGTTTTCATATGTCTGTATGCTTATAAAAAATGAAATACTTAAGGTGGATAATGAAAGTAGAATAGCAGATATATTTATTCAGTTAAACAGCCACTATAAAAAGTTTATAGATGAAAGTCCACAAGGCTTTCTTGATAGCATAGAGGCTAAAGGGAAGAGGATTTACTTGAAATTCATAGAGGAAGATCTTGAAAACTTCAAGGTAGAACCAATGATTTTCAAGAGCCAGATAGAAGAAGTGAAAAAGTATCTAATTAATTAACGACAATTAAAAGAATTATCTTACTTTAAACTTAAGTTTTTTACTTTTTTCTTTACAAATCAAAATCCATGTGATAAAATGGCTTTTGTAGACCGCACAGATAGGGTTTTGTTAAAACATGGTTAGCTCCATGTACCTGTAATGGCGAGACTGGATAGAGGAGGTGTTTTAATGTACGCAGTAGTACAAACTGGTGGAAAGCAGTACAGAGTTCAAGAAGGAGATTTCCTTAACGTTGAAAAATTGAACGCTGAAGTTAATTCAACAGTTGAATTAACAGACGTTCTTGCAGTTTCAAAGGCTGATGGAGAATTAGTAGTTGGAAAGCCTGTTGTTGAAGGAGCAAAGGTTGTTGCAAAGGTTGTTGCTCAGGACAAGGCAAAGAAGATTATAGTTTTCAAGTATAAGGCTAAGAAGGACTATAGAAGAAAGCAAGGACACAGACAGCCATACACTAGATTACTTATCGAAAAGATTGAAGAATAAAATGATTGATATAAGGTTTAAAAAAAGAAATCATAAGCTAGTTTCCTTTAAAGTAAGAGGTCACGCTGAATACTATGAAGGAGACCAAGTGATTTATGATGATCTAGTATGTGGAGTAGTTTCAAACTTAGCTCAAGTAGCTATTTTAGGAGTTACGGAAGTGCTTAAGTTAAAAGCTCCATATATTGCTGAAGAGGGAAATATACAATTGGATATTTCACAATTAAGTTCGGAAGAAATTGAAAAGTGCAGTGTGCTTTTAGAAACAATGCTTTTAGGACTTAAAAATTTAGAAATTAGTTACGGTGAATATATAAAAGTATCGGTAGAGGAGGTGTAGATATGTTAATAATTAACCTTCAATTATGTGCTCACAAAAAAGGAGTAGGTAGCTCCAAAAATGGTAGAGACAGTGAATCAAAAAGATTGGGCGTTAAGTCCGCAGATGGACAATTTGTTTTAGCTGGTAACATATTAGTTAGACAGAGAGGTACAAAGATACATCCTGGAACTAATGTTGGAAAAGGTAAGGACGATACACTTTTTGCTAAGGTTGACGGCGTAGTTAGATTTGAAAGACTAGGAAAAAGAAAGAAAAAAGCAAGTGTATATCCTATAGATGTTGAAGAAGCAATTGCAGAATAAAAGGCACCCGCAAGGGTGCTTTTTTTAGAATTGTGACAAGCTTCAAGTAGATAATAATAATTGAGGATGATGAGTATGTTTATTGATAAGGCGAAGATTTTTATAAGATCTGGAGATGGAGGACATGGTGCAGTGTCCTTTAGACGAGAGAAGTATGTGCCTCTAGGGGGCCCAGATGGAGGGGATGGAGGCAAAGGTGGAGATGTTGTAATGGTTGCAGATTCCAACATGACAACACTTCTAGACTTTAAATATAAAAGAAAATATCTAGCAGAAAACGGAGTAAATGGCTCCGGTTCTAAACGATTTGGTAAGGATGGAGAGACTTTATACATAAAGGTTCCTACAGGGACTATTATTAAGGATGTAGAAAGCAACAAGGTCATGGCAGACTTATCCCATAATGGAGATTCCTATGTGGTAGCCAGAGGGGGAAAAGGTGGAAAGGGTAATGCCAAATTTGCAACGGCTACTAGACAGGCGCCCAACTTTGCAGAACCAGGTATGCCTGGAGAAGAAAGATGGGTTACCTTAGAGTTAAAGCTTTTAGCTGACGTAGGCTTACTAGGCTTCCCTAATGTAGGAAAATCCACCCTGCTATCAGTGGTTTCTAAAGCTCAACCTAAGATTGCTAACTATCACTTTACTACTTTAAAACCAAATTTAGGGGTAGTAAGTGTAGGAGATGGCTTTAGCTTTGTAATGGCAGATATACCTGGAATTATTGAAGGAGCTTCTGAAGGAGTAGGTTTAGGACTAGACTTTTTGAGACATATAGAGAGAACAAGACTCCTAATTTATGTGGCAGATATTTCCGGAATAGAAGGCCGAGATCCTGTTGAGGACTTTTTAAAGATAAATGAGGAGTTAAAGAAGTACGACGTTAAGTTATGGGATAGGCCTCAAATAGTTGCAGCCAACAAGAGTGATCTCTTATATGACGAAACTGTATTTGAAAACTTTAAAAAGAAGTTAAATGAAATGGGCTACACAGAAATATTTAAAATATCTGCAGCTAGCAGACAGGGTGTAGATGAATTGATGAAGGCTGCTGCAGAAGCCTTAAGTAAAATACCTGTTAGGGATTTAGAAATCAGCGAAGAAGATAGGTTTGTTCCTGAGGAAAAGAGATTTACTTATACTATAAGAGAAGAAGAAGAAGGAATTTTTGTAGTAGAAGGAAGTTTTGTAGACAGACTTCTTTTAGCGGTTAATGTAAATGATGCTGATTCCTTAAGATATTTCCATAAGGTTTTAAAGAATAAGGGTATTATAGATGAATTGCTTCAGATGGGTATTCAAGATGGTGATATAGTGCGATTAAATGATTTTGAGTTCGAATTTTTATTATAGTTTACAAGACGGAGGTGTGTAATGCTTACATCAAAACAAAGAAGTTATTTAAGATCTTTAGCTAATAAGATGGAGTCCATATTCCAGTTAGGGAAAAACGGTATAGAGGAAGGTTTTTTAAAGCAAATAGATGATGCTTTAGAGGCAAGGGAATTAATAAAATTAACAGTGCTCAATAACAGTGATTATGGGGCAAGGGAAGCAAGTGATCTTATTTGTGAAAAATTAGGCTGTGAAGGAGTTCAGGCTATAGGGAATAAATTTGTTTTGTTCAGAAGATCATCAAAAAAGCCCAAAATAGAACTTCCTTAATTTAAAGAGGAGTGAGGGAGATGCTAAAGAAAGGCATAATAGGAGGCACCTTTGATCCTATCCACCTTGGCCATATGTATATTGCTACTAAGGCACAGGAGCATTTGGCCTTAGATAAGGTTATATTTATGCCAGGAGGAATGCCTCCTCATAAGGATGGCAAGGATATTACAAGTTCTAGCCTTCGTTATGAAATGGTAAAGGCAGCTATTAAGGGTAAGAGTAAGTTAGAAATAAGCGACTATGAAATAAATAAAAAGGGCTACAGTTACACCTATGAAACCATGGAATATTTTAAGGAAAAAGAGAAAGATACTGAATGGTACTTTATCACAGGTTGTGACTGTCTTTTCACTTCAGACCAGTGGAAAAATGTAGACAGAATTATGAAGGCTTGTAAATTCGTTGTTTTTAATAGACCGGGCTATAGTGATCAAGAAATCCGTAAACAAAAGAAGGCGGTGGAGGAAAGGTATAATACCAGTATTATATTTTTAGACTTCTTACTAATAGAAGTTTCCTCCACTTACATAAGATCCGCTGTAAGGGAAGGGAAGGATGTATCCTCCCTTTTACCTGAAGGAGTAAATAAAATTATCCAGCAGCAAGGATTATATCTATAAAAGAGAGGCTTTGTTTATGTGGAAGGAAAGTGAAATACTTAATTACTTACAGGATAAATTATCTGTTAAAAGATATAAGCATGTACTTGGTGTTAGAGATACAGCTGTGAAATTAGCAAGGACTTACGGAGAAGATGAAGAAAAGGCTTTGCTGGCGGCTATATTACATGACTGTGCCAAAAATATGGGGGATTTAGAACTTATCAAATTAGTAAAGGATCATGGCTATATTCCAGATAAAATTGAACTTAAAGCGCCCCAGTTATTACATGGAAGGGCTGCGGCTATAGTTGCAAAAAATGAAATGGGCATAGTAGACAGTTCAATTTGTGATGCAGTAACCTACCATACTACAGGAAGAGAAGCTATGTCTAGCTTAGAAAAAATAATCTATCTTGCAGATTATATAGAACCTTGTCGGGATTTTCCTGGAGTTGAGGCTTTAAGAAGGGAAAGTTTCATAAATTTAGATAGTGCTATGTTAATGTCTTTGGAAAATACTATAAGATACATTCTTGATAAAGGGCAGCTCCTTCATACAAATACTATAGAAGCAAGAAATTATTTCTTGCTAAAAACTTCAGGCGGCAGCTCTAGTGAATAAAAAAGCTTCCAGCAATCTTTTGTTTTATGGTTTATGCTTTTTAATAATATTTGTTACTGCTGTGGTGTATGGAGGATCAAAACTATATATATATTTGAATAAATTCAATAGTGGCAAAGAAAAAGTAGAAGCTTATGAGGTTGAAGATGATAGGAAACCTGTAAACTTTCTACTTATGGGAGTAGATAAGGGCAATGGTGGTAAGGGCAGAACAGATACTATCATGCTAGTAAACTATATCTACAAGGATGATAAGGCTAATATAATATCTATACCTAGGGATACCTTAATAAATATAAACGGTAAAAATGAGAAGATAAATTCTGCCCATGTTTATGGAGGAGTTCCTTGGACTATAGAGGCGGTAGAACAGCTTCTAAATGTGAAAATTAACTATTATGGTAAGGTTAACTATGAAGGTTTTAAAGCCTTTATAGATGCCATAGGTGGTATTGACATAGAGATAAAGCAGGATATGCATTACGATGACTATGGCCAAGAACTTCATATTCATTTTGACAAGGGAGATATGGTCCATTTAGATGGTGAAGGGGCCGAGCAGTTTTTTCGATGGCGAAAGAATAATGATGGTAGTGGCTTGCCTATGGGGGATTTAGATAGGATAGAAAACCAGCATGAGTTTTTAAACAAGGTTATGGATAAGTTAAAGAATCCAACTATAGTATTCAATTTGCCTAAGCTGATAAATACTTTACCAACCTATATAGAAACTAATATGGACGGGAAAGATCTATTAAAATACGGCTTGTCTATTAAAAATATTGACAGTGAAAAGATAGAATTTGTTACTATTAAGGGAGAGCTTCAAGATATAGAAGGTGTATCCTATTTCATTTATGATGAAAAACAAAATGAAGAAATTACTGCAATGCTAGATTAAGGAGTTATTTACAATGGCTAGTGTATTAGAGTTTGAAGTAAAAAAAGAAGATGAAGGAAGAAAACTAAGAGACTATTTAAAAACTGAAATAGGCTTATCAAGCAGGCTTATCCGTGGGTCAGCAGTAGGTGGTAGGATAAGGATAGGAAATCAGATAGTGAAATTGAATCACAGCTTAGAAGTTGGAGATATTATAAGGATTGAGCTTTCCAAGGAAGAAAGTCAAGATATAGAGCCTGAAGAAATGGAGCTAGATATAGTATATGAAGATGAAGACCTGCTAGTAGTTAATAAGGCCCCTTTTACAGTAGTTCATCCTACTAGGAGTCATCCAAGTGGAACTCTTGCTAATGGGGTCTTGCATCACTTTAGAAGCAGGGGGGAAAGTTGTATTGTAAGATTGGTCAGCAGGCTTGACAGAGATACCTCTGGCCTTATAATTATAGCTAAAAACCAATATTGCCATATGTTTTTGGCAAAGGAAATGGAAAGGAATGCTGTAATTAAAGGATATACTGCTGTAGTTTGGGGTAATTTAAAGAAAAGTAAAGGGACTATTAATGAACCTATATATAGGCCATCTCAAGATTCAATAAAGCGGGTGGTGGATCCTAGAGGGCAAAAAAGCATAACTCATTTTGAAGTGGTTGAATCCTTTAATCAGGCTGATCTTGTAAGGCTAAGATTGGAAACCGGTAGAACTCATCAAATAAGAGTCCATCTTAGCTATTTAGGTAATCCTATCATAGGGGATACTCTATATGGAAGGGAAGAAGAAACCTTAATCAATAGGCAGGCCCTCCATGCTAGCCACTTGACCTTTCTTCATCCTAGAACAAAGGAAACTATAAGCCTTAGCAGCGATTTGCCAGAGGATATAAAAAACTTAATAAGGTCCTTTAAGTAAGGGTTTTATCAATTTAATTACAAGAGTAGAAGGAAAAATTCAGAGCCTGTGAGGGCTCTGAATTTTTGACTTTAGGTTACATAATCCGTTTTTTCAAAAATCTTACTAGTATAAATAGAATTAATCCAGTTAAGTAAGTAAAAAATAAAAAAGGGACTACCATTAAAAAATAGTCTAAAGGTTTTGAATCTAAAGTTACTACATCCCCCTTATTCCTAACTGGCTCGTGGTCTGCTCCGCTCAAAAGATTAATAGAGCCAATAATTTCATCGTTCCTAATTAAATTTACTTTTCCAACAATGTCACCTTTCTTTATGGAAATAGAATTTAAATTTTCCTCATCATAGTCTAAAGTATAAGTACATTTAGGGGGAAGATTTATATTATAAGTGTAATTAAAGCCTGTCCCGGCTACTAAGGGCAAAGTGTAATCATCCCGGAGTGGACATTGAAGGAGTACCTGCCCTCCTTTAAATACTGTCTTTGTTTTAAAGTTAGTAAAACCATAGTTAAAAAGATTTATAGCATCTCTATAAAAGGTACCAGAACTATCATGAATAAGAACCGCTATCAGGGTTTCATTATCTTTTTCTGCAACAGCAACATAGGAGTATTGAGACTGCCTAGTATAGCCGGTCTTTCCAGCCTTAGCATACTTGTAATAGGAATCAGAAGCAGGGAGTACTAGCTTGTTTTTGTTCCAAATTATTCTTTCCTTAGGATTTTTATTAGTTCCTTTCATTATATGCTTTGCTGTTGAGGCGATTTTGAAATACTCTGTATGTTTTATTAGTTCTTTTATTATGAGAGCCAAATCCTTTGCAGAAGCCTTATGATTAGGATTATATAGGCCACTGGGATTAACAAAATTAGACTGCTTACAGCCTAACTCCTTGGCACGATTATTCATCATTTTGGAGAAGTTTTCTACAGAACCTCCTATGTGTTCTGCCAAGGCTACAGCACAATCATTACCAGATTGAAGATTTAAACCGTAGAGTAAGTCTTCTACAGTGATTTTTTCGCCAGCTTGCAAGTAAATTGAGCTGCCTTCTGCCCATGCAGCTTGTTGTCCTACAGTTACTTGATCTGTCATTTTACAATTCTCTAAAGTTAATAAGGTAGTTAAAACTTTAGTAGTTGATGCAGGAGGGTAAGCTGTATCAGGATTTTTGGAATAAAGAATTTCCCCTGTGTTGGCATTCATTAAAACTACACTATCTGCAAGAGGGCTAGGCTCCTTTCCTTTAGCCTGGAGGCAGGTAGGGAACATATTAAGGGCTAGCAAAATGAAGGCAAGTGTAATTGCAAGTTTTTTCAACATAGTTACCTCCTTTTGACTGCTAAGGGTTAATGGAATTAATATACATATATAAAATTATATCAAAAACTGCTCTCAAGTGTAATAATTTACAAGATATGTGTTAATAATTAACAAATAGTTCAAAGTTTAAATCTATGGTCAGTGAGGTGTTATCTTTTGAATAAGAAAAACAAAATTATAGGATCTGCTATAATAGCTGGTATTTTCCTTATCTTCACAGTTATAGGATATATAAATGATAATAAAGTAGAAGATTATAATGAGATCTTTGTAGAAAGCAAACCGGTTCTTAATAATAAAGATGGAAAGTTACATATAAGTGAAAAAACCATTAAGGTAGAGATAAAGGGAGAAGTGAATAAACCTGGAGTCTATGAGATGAAGATAGGTAGCCGTTTAGAGGATTTGATTAAGGAAGCAGGGGGACTGACAGTAAAGGCTGATAGTGATAGGATACCAAGTTTAGCAAAGAAATTAAGGGACGAAGACTGTATAGTAGTAGCCAATATAGATAAGGCTGAAACAGTAGTAAACACTAACAGTACACAAGATGAGAAAAGTGATATTATTAACATTAATACTGCAGATAAGGATCAGTTAGAGAAAATACCTGGAGTGGGACCAGTAACAGCAGAAAAAATTTTAGAATACAGGGAAGAAAAGGGTTATTTTAATAGTATAGAGGATTTAAAAAACATCAATGGCATAGGAGAAAAGACCTTTGAAAATATGAAGGATAAAATAAGTGTAGATTAAAGAATTTTTAGGTATAAAATTTAAAAAAAGTAATAATTAACTACAGCCATCAGAAAAAGTGTGAAAGCCTCCAAAGAGTTTTCACACTAATTATTCATTCTAGTCCAATAACTGTATCAAAGTAGAAATTAAATTTTAATTAACTGTTTTTAACACATAACTACTGTAAGATTCTCTAAGTATGTTTATATATGTGTGATATGTGCTTAGTTCAACTAAACACTCATGAGATAATTCTATGATGTTTTGAGCCCAGAGAGTTGATTGAATCCCCTTCTGCACTGTAGCACATATATTATTAATATAGTTTTCTACTTCTAGTTTAGCTTGTTTTTTAGGGGAGTCAGAATTTTCAGACAGTTCCATTTTACTTTGCCTCTCCATATTGATTAGGGCAAGATGTATAAATTCTTTAATGGATTCAGCAGCTTGACTTGCCAAAGGATCGTTCATCCCGTTGCATAGAACAACATTTTTAATTGGTTTCAGCAAGTCCATCCCCCATACCATAGAGAACACCTCCTTGAATATTTAATTTCCCGTATAGTCTAATTTAATTATACACCAAAAGACACCATAAAGCAACATAAGGACCAATATTATCCTAAAGATATTTGAAATATGTGCTAAAAAGAAAAAAACTAATGTATAGTAAAGAGAATTTTTGTCAATAATGTAACTAGGAGGTGGAAAGAATGTATTTTAAACGTACTTTAAAAACAAAGGCTGTATGTTTTTCTATGGCCTATATTATTTATTATTTTATGAGAAACTATATAAATATGCTTTTATTTAATTTGCTATATAAGAATATAATTTGGACAATTACAAATAACTTACTTGTGGACATAGTATTGTTTTTTCTTATTCTTATGATTCCAATTACCATGGTACATGAATGGTGTCACGGCATATTGCTAAAGTTTTTTGGTGGCAAGGTAAAATATCAATGGAAGGGTATTTATCTTAGTGCTAAAGAAGTATCTAAAGTGCCTATTCAAAGAACTAAATTTCTTCTAATCCTATTGTTACCAGTTACAGTTATCTCTCTTATAGCAAAGCTTATACCAGGGTGGCTAGGTGGCGTGGTATTGGTGATTAATTTATTTAAAAGTACAGAAGATCTACTAATGATTTCTTTTTTACTTAAAGGTAACAGTAACACATATATAATCTGTCAGGAAGACGGTTTTGAAATGGTGGATAATTCTGAAGAAGCTGAGTTAACATTGGAAAATGCAAAATAAAATCCAGTTTAAAGTCTTTAATAGAGGGCAAAATACTAGTATGGAGGTGTTAGCATGTATAGTGATATTTACGAAATAGTTAGCGATACTAGCAACACAGTAAGTTTAGTTATCCACGAAAAAGATTACTTTTTAAGCTATGAAGATCTAACTAAAGAAAATGCACAAGATTTAGCTGAAAATTATTTTAAATTTAAAGGTAGAGACGGAGTTCCAGTAGTTACAGATATTAACCGCAATGCTAATACTGGCAGGATACAAGTTACTGTAAAGATGGAATATGAAAGAGATTTCAAATTGGAACCTGCTATGGCTCCGGATGTACTAAATAAAAACAGACATGATCAATAACAAGCCTTTAGTTTACTACTGTTTCGCCCTACTAATTGGATCTTATTCTGCATTACTTTTATTAAATAACAAGAATATTTTAGGTGCAGTTTTAGCTGCATCTTTTTTACTTATTACAATGTTAAGCAATAAGAGCCCTCTAGTATACATACTGCCTATATTTTTGTTAATAGGTTTTTTTAGGTATTATAGCTACTATAGAATTCAAGTTCCTGAAGTGTGTAATCTACGTTTTCAAGGGACTGAAGGAATATATTCTATTGCTAACTATAAGGGTAGAAAAGTTATATTAAAAGGAGATCTAAAGCAGTGTAAAATAGGACAGTATATTCAAGTTACAGGGGAATATAAGAGTATGGCACAGTTTGATAGAGGGATAATAGGAGAAATAAATATTAGCAGTGTTAACAAGAAGGAATCAGATTATTTTACTAAAATATATGAATTTAAAGAAAGTTTATATAAGAGATATAAGGAGGAAATAGGAGAGGAAGCCGCTGGAGAGGTAATGGCAGCTGCCTTTGGCCATGATAACTATCTAAGTTCAGAATCAAAAACAGATATGAGCAACTTAGGAGTGATTCATGTTGTTAGTGTTTCAGGACTACACATGGCTCTAATATATAAAATCAGTGAGCTTATTTTAGGTTTTGGAGGTTCAATAATCGTTGCCTTAGTTTACTGTATATTTACAGGTGGATATTCATCTACAGTTAGAGCCCTAATTATGATTATTGTTTTTAAGTTATCTAAAAAAGTTTATAGGAATTACGAAGCTTTTTCATCTCTAAGTATGGCTGCTATAATTGTTCTATTCATAAATCCTGCCAATGCTCTAGATCTAGCTACTCTCTTGTCTTTTCTATCGGTACTAGGCATATTTATTTTTTATAAAAAGTTTTTAAAGGTATTATATAGACTACCAGTGAAATTAAATGAATCAATTAGCCTTACCCTAAGTGCCCAAGTTTTTTCCTTACCTTTGTCCATAGTGGTTTTTAATTCAATTAGCACTGCCTCAATACAAGGGAATATATTTCTTGTGCCCATATACTCCTTGCTAATGGTGCTAGGAAATTTGTCTTTGCTCTTTTTAAATATTAATTTTCTTTTTAAAAAGTTATGTTTAGGGATAAAGATATCATATTCAGCCATTGAAGGTTGCAAATGCTTCCTATTAAAGGTTTCTACTGGAGTCATATATATGTCGATGTCAGAGGTTTGGGTTTTAATTATTATTTATGCTAGTTACTTTCTTTATAAAAGAGGCTATAAAAAGTTCCTGTGGCTGCCTTTGTTTTCCTTAGTCTTTTATGGACTGTATAATTTTTCTTTTACACCCCAATTTCAGTTTGTTAAATTGGGAAGCAGTCGAGGGATTATCTATCGCAGTGCCTTTAATTCTGTGCTTTTTTTAGACAAGGAAAAAGTAAATGAAAATGAACTATTGGTAAAAAAGAAGTTTAATGTACGGAAAGTAGAGGATTTTGATAAGGGTCACTATTGTCATGGGGATAAGGAGCTTAAGCTATCCCAAGATAATAGTAAAATTCATCTTACATATTTTTATGGAAAGAGGCCTTTAGTTATAGTTTTTACTAAAGAAAATATGGCTGCTAAGACTGATAATTTATATGATATAATATATTTACCGTACAACAAGGAATCCTATCAATATTATGACCAATTATATAGGATTAGCTTGGTATTTCATAGGCCTATAATAGAATAAAGGAAGATGTAAATGGATTTAGATAAATTTGAGCAGCTAATAAAGAAAAATGATTTAAAGGGTTGTTATATTCTCTATGGACCAGATGAAAATCTTATTAAAGACGTAGTGACTAAAGTAGAAAATACTGTAGTGGATGAGAATTTTAGAGAGTTGAATCTGGTTAAATTTGATGGCATGAAGGTACAGTTCGAAGAAGTTATGAATGCTTGTGAAACCTTGCCCTTTATCAGTGATAGAAAGTTAGTAGTAGTCTTTAGGGCCAACTTTCTAGGAGGAAAAGAAGATAGGGAAAGCAAGAAGAAGGTAGAGGAATTTCACAAATATCTTTCTAGTTTACCCCCTTATACAATTCTATTAATCTACTATGTATTTAGTGATGATAGGGAAAAGCCTAGCAACCATCTTAAAAAGCTAGAAAAGGTTGCAAACCTAGTTAAGGTAGATAAATTAAAGGGGAGTAGGTTATATAAAAAGGTAGCGGCCATATTTGAGGAAAAGGAAAGGGACATTAATAAAGTTCTGTTACAGTTTTTTTGCGACAAGGTAGATAATAATATGGAAATAATCAAGAATGAAGTAAATAAGCTTCTAGACTATACCGAAGGAAGGGAAATTACCAAGAAGGACATAATTGATCTGCTACCCCAAACTAGTAGTGATGACATATTCGATCTAGTGGATTTTGTATCCCAAAGAAGGCCTGAAAAGGCTATAAGTATTCTTAATGAGCTACTCTTTAGAGGGGAAAGTGTTACAGGAATCTTATTTATGATAGAAAGACAATTTAAGCTCCTGTATAGTATAAAGTTAGGTTTAGAGGAAGGGAAAAATAAAAATATTCTAGTAAAGGAGTTAAGACTTCATCCTTATGTATGTGAAAAATTAATTAATCAGAGTAGAAAGTTCAGTCTAAATCAAATAAGGACATGTATGAAGATGTGTCTAGATACGGAAAAAGCTTTGAAAAGCAGTCAAAGTGATAAGAAGATTGAAATGGAGATCTTATTAATTAATACAGTTAAGATTTAGAATTTAATTATCTTTGCAAAAAAAATAAGAAACCGGTGAAATAACCGGTTTATTATTATGCGTTTAATGCATTTAATTTTAAAGCAAGTTTTGATTTCTTATTTGCTGCCTTGTTTTTATGGATTACTCCTTTTGAAGCAGCCATATCTAAAGCCTTAGAAGCTTCTATGTAAGCTACTTTAGCTTCATCAGCGTTCTTTGCATCGATAGCAAGTTCGAACTTCTTTATCTTAGTTTTTAAAGCTGATTTAACCATTTTATTTCTTAGAGTTTTAGCTTCTATAACTTTTATTCTCTTTTGAGCTGATTTAATATTTGCCATTTATCTTCACCCCCTTTGGTATAATAGGGTCTCAGCAGTTTTGGGGAAAACTCTGCACGAGTCGTTATTCAACAAATGATATTATAACATTAATGATAAATCACTTCAAGCATAATTTATCCATATTCATGATTTTTTATTAACTTATTTATTTATGGCGGAATTCTTTTTTTGTTCTTCATAAAAGATTGGAATAAATTATTGTTAAAATCAAACACTAAACATAGGTGAAAGCTGATAAAATCCTACTTAAAAACTTATGGCTTATTAATTGAAAGAGGTGGATATATGCGAAATATACATACTGACTTAGCGGTGGAAGCTAGAGAGATATATAATGAAGAAAGTAATGGAAATCCTCAAGGGGTAGATTTTAAAGAGTATAAAATTGGTGATGTTTTGGTAACGGATGTAACTATAACCAATGAAATTGGAGAACGTAATATGGGTAAGCCTAAAGGTACATATATAACTTTAGACTTACCGGAATTTGCACATTATGATGGAGAGGCAAGAGATGAAGTTAGTAAGGCTATGGCCCAAGCTCTTGAAGGAATTGTGAAGCTGGAAGATAGTATGACTGCTCTAGTGGTAGGTTTAGGAAACTGGAATGTTACTCCGGATGCTTTAGGGCCTAGGGTAGTATCAAAGCTAATGGTAACAAGGCACTTGAAAGAGCTGGTACCAGACAGTATCGACGAAGGTATAAGGCCAGTTTGTGCTATAGCTCCAGGGGTTCTAGGTATAACTGGTATAGAAACCTACGAAATTATAAAGGGCATAGTGGAGAAAATTAAGCCTAATCTTATATTATGTATAGATGCTTTAGCTTCAAGAAAACTGGAAAGGGTAAATAGAACTATACAAATTGGCAATACAGGTATATCTCCAGGCTCTGGCGTAGGCAATAAGAGAATGGAAATAAGCGAGAGAACCTTGGGAGTGCCGGTGATAGCTGTTGGTGTTCCAACAGTTGTAGATGCTGCTACCATGGCTAATGACACAATAGATTTAGTCTTAGATGCTATGATCAAGGAAGCAACTAAGGGTGGTAAATTCTATGAAATGTTACAATCCATAGATAAAAATGAGAAGGGCCGAATGATCAGGGAACTATTAAATCCATACGTAGGAAATCTTATGGTTACTCCTAAGGAAGTTGATATGGTTATAGATTCTTTATCGGTTATTTTAGCTAATGGTATAAATATAGCTCTACAGCCAGTCTTGGATTTAGAAGATATTAATAAATTTCTTAATTAAGTATAAGTCTTTTTAGGGCTAGGGATTTAGATAAAAAATCTAGATCCCTAGCCCTAAATTTTCACATTTTTATAAGGCTTTTAAGGGAATATGTTAATTAATTCCTCTGAACTGGGTATATATAAAACTAGCTATTAATATATTTATAAAGATTTACTAAAGAAAGTGGTGAGATTTATGTTATATGGAGGAACTATAAGACAGAATGCCAATACTAAATTTTTTATCGCTTCTATAGTATCACTAATAGTATTGATTGCAGTTACTGTATATGGTTTTAAGATACTTTTTTTAAACAATGGGAATAACAGAAGATATAACAGTTTGCTTTATGCTCAGGTAATTAATAATTCTATGCCTGTTATTGAGGTGACAACCTTTGAAGAAGAAGCGCTGGCAGAAAACAATATAACCATACAGGGAGAGATTTTAAAGCTGTTGGGGATAAATATTAACAACCCCATATCCATATTGAGTAGAGAGATTCCAATTGTTAAAGCTATTTCTAATAAAGATGCCAATATGGAAGCTACCATTGCTGATAATACTATAAGTCCCTTTAACCTATCTGAAGGACAAATTACTGCAAGTGCCAGTAAAAGGGGGATTGATAGTGGCAATTTCTCTAGGGGAAACTCTGGTAAAACTGTAGATGTGAATGACCCAGCTTTAAAAGAAGCTCTGGCAAAATCAAAACCGAAAGTTTTAATTTATCATACTCATACTACAGAGGCTTTTTCTCCTAACGGTAATTATAATGGAGACTCAAATAAGAATATAGTAGATATAGGTCAAGATTTAAAGACAGAATTAGAAAAAAATTATGGTGTTAGTGTTATACATGATAAAACAATTCATGATTCTGATTTTAATAACTCCTATAGCAAATCAAGAGTAACTGTTGAAAAATATTTAAAGGAATATACGGATTTTGATTTAATTATAGACATGCATAGGGATGCAGTTTATAGCAAAAGCAGTGTTACCATGAATATGAATGGTGAAAATGTAGCCAAGCTTATGTTTGTGCTAACAAAGAAAAACCCCTCCTTTAGTAAAAACCAGGCTGTGGTAGATGAACTTACTAAAATAAGTAACGACTTGTTTCCTGGTTTTTGTAGGGGTAGCTATTACTATAATTATGGAAATAAGTATTTTAACCAAGACAAGAGCAGTAATGCAATCCTTGTAGAAGTAGGAGCAAATATAAACACTCACCAGGAGGCAAAAAACTCCGTCAAGTATACTGCTAGAATTATAGCAGAGTATTTAAATAATCAAAAATAATCTCATTGATATAGATCTTTGATTGAAAGATCTTGTTTCTATCTACTATATGTAAATTTAGTATGAAAGTGAGTATTTACAACTGAATAAAATCTAAGAAATAAGAGCATCCTTATAGGTAGTTAATATACTAGGGGGTGTTCTTTAATTTTGATAGGGCGAAAATATACTATAGTTTTATGGTTAAGCTTAATAATTATAATAATAGGAACAGTAAAGGTAAATGTAGAACTGAACAGGATAAATGGAAAAGCTTACGATGAAGAAACATATAAGAATGTTTACACAGATAGTGGACATAAGGCAGATGCCTATGCGGAAGTTACAATCGATAATAAAAGGGGAGTACAATTGAGAATGTATTATACTGCTGAACCCTTTGATCTTCGATTTTCCATAGGTAATAAAGTTCTTTATATAAATGAAAGTATTTTTTCAAGGAAATAAATAAATTCCTAAGGTTTGCTCCCATAAACAGTAAAAAACCCATAAATTCTGCAGGAAACACACTTATTGTTGACAGCAACCGAGGTGTCTATGATATAATTTAACTTGGTTTAGGCAAGAATAGTTTTTATAGAACAATACTATATAGACTAAATTGCTTAAAATAACTTTTAGATTATAAATAGTTATGTGAATACAAATGCTATTTAGTAATGGGGGTGAAGGTTTCCTAAAAGAAATCTTTTAGGAAATATAATATTATGAGCGATAGACAGAAACGTATAAGAAACTTTTGTATTATAGCACATATAGATCATGGGAAATCAACTCTAGCAGATAGACTGTTAGAGAGTACTAAAACTCTTACTCAAAGGGAAATGGAAAATAGAGTACTAGATAATATGGATCTGGAAAAAGAGAGAGGAATAACTATAAAGGCCCAGGCTGCCAGACTAGTATATCAGGGTAAAGATGGTCAAGAATACATATTAAATCTAATAGATACACCAGGACATGTAGACTTTAACTACGAGGTTTCAAGAAGCCTTGCTGCCTGTGAAGGAGCAATATTAGTAGTGGATGCCACACAGGGTATTCAGGCTCAGACTTTAGCTAATTGTTATTTGGCTTTAGATCATGATTTGGAAATAATACCAGTAATAAATAAAATTGATTTACCTAGTGCTAGACCTGAGGAGATAAAACAAGAAATCGAAGATATCATAGGCTTAGAAGCGGAAGATGCCCCTATGATTTCAGCAAAATCTGGCTTAAATATTGAAGAAGTTTTGGAAAGGGTAGTAGAGAAATTGCCACCACCAGAAGGAGATGAAAATGCTCCATTGAAAGCTTTGATTTTCGACTCCTACTACGATAGCTATAAGGGAGTAGTTTGCTATGTGGCAATTAAAGAAGGTAGTGTTAAGGCCGGAACTAAAATCAAGCTTATGGCTTCTGATAAGTCTTATGAAGTTACAGAGCTAGGTGTTTTTGCACCGGGATTTGTACCTATGCAAGAACTAAGGGCTGGAGATGTTGGCTACATAATAGCTTCTATAAAAAATGTTCGAGATGCAAGGGTAGGAGACACCATTACTGAGTTTTCTAATCCAGCCAAGGAAGCCTTGCCAGGATACAGGCCTGCAGTTCCCATGGTATTCAGTGGTATCTATCCTGTAGATGGAGCAGACTATGTAGAGTTGAGAGAGGCTCTTGAAAAACTGCAGTTAAATGACGCTGCCCTCCACTTTGAACCAGAAACGTCCCTGGCCCTAGGCTTTGGTTTCCGCTGTGGATTTTTAGGTCTTCTTCATATGGAAATAATTCAGGAAAGAATAGAGAGAGAGTACGATATTGATATTATAACTACTGCTCCTTCTGTTATTTACAAAGTAACTAAAACTGATGGAGAAGTTATTGACATAACTAACCCTACAAATCTACCAGAACCTTCAGAAATAAGCCATATGGAAGAGCCAATGGTTAAAGCTTCTATTATTACCCCTTCAGATTATGTAGGAGCTGTAATGGAACTGTGTCAGAATAGAAGAGGAACATATATTGACATGAACTACGTAGAGGAAACTAGAGCAGTGGTAAACTATGATATGCCTCTTAACGAAATTATTTACGATTTCTTTGATACATTAAAATCTAGAACTAGAGGTTTTGCTTCCTTAGATTATGAGTTTAAAGGATACAAGGAAACAAAGCTTGTTAAGCTAGATATCTTACTAAATGGCGATGTTGTTGATGCCCTATCCATGATTGTGCCAGAAGAAAGAGCCTATAACAAGGGCAGAAATATTGCAGAAAAGTTAAAGGAAATAATTCCAAGACAGATGTTCGAAATTCCTATTCAGGCAGCTGTTGGTTCTAAGATCATAGCTAGAGAAACTGTTAAAGCTATGAGAAAGGACGTATTAGCTAAGTGTTATGGAGGAGATATTTCCAGAAAGAAAAAGCTACTAGAAAAGCAGAAGGAAGGAAAGAAGAGAATGAGGCAGGTTGGTTCTGTAGAAGTGCCTCAAGAAGCTTTCATGGCTGTTTTAAAAGTAGAATAGGAGGCTAAACTAATGGGTGTAGGCTTATATATACACATACCTTTTTGCAAGAGTAAATGTATGTATTGTGATTTTTGTTCTTACAGTGGTAAGGAAAAGATGATGATAGAATACGCCCATGCACTGAAGAAAGAAATACTTTTATCTGGAAAAGGCAGAAGGATAGAAACTGTTTTTATAGGTGGGGGAACTCCCACCTATTTGTGTTTAGATGCATGGGAGTTAATTAGCAAGTCTTTAAAGGAATTAAATATTGATGACAGGGCAGAATTCACTGTGGAATGTAATCCAGGTACTATTGATATTGACAAGCTTAAATTATTTAAAAAAACCGGCGTTAATAGAATAAGTATCGGCCTTCAAGCTTGGCAAGATAGTCTATTAAAAAGCATAGGTAGAATTCATACAAGACAGGAATTTATAGACTCCTTCAATATGGTTAGGGCGGAGGGTTTTGAAAATATTAATGTAGATATTATGTTTGGACTGCCTGGTCAAGGGTTAGAGGATTTAAAGGAAACTATAGAGGAGCTAGCAAAGCTTAATCCAGAGCATATTTCCTGTTACAGTTTAATAGTTGAGGGAAACACACCTTTTGGTAAACTATATGAAAAAGGAGAGCTTAAACTGCCAGATGAAGACTTGGAAAGGGAAATGTACGAAGAGGCTGTAAAACTCCTTAATGAAAAGGGTTATAGTCAGTACGAAATATCAAATTTTTCAAAGGAAACTTTCCAATGTAAGCACAATATAAAGTATTGGAAGGCAGAGGAATATATAGCTTGTGGCCTTGGAGCCCATGGATATGTGGAGGGAAGAAGGTATAGAAACCAGGAAAATATTAAAAAATATATTCAGGCAGTAAAGGAAACTGGAAGTTCAGTAGTAGAAAGCCATAAAAATAGTCTCAAGGATGAAATAGAAGAATTTATGTTCATGGGTCTCAGAATGGTAGAAGGTGTGTCTGAGGATGAGTTTTATAAAAGATTTGGCCTATCTTTATGGGATTTATATGAGGATGTATTAAATAAATTTATCAAGTTAAATCTTTTAAAGTGGAGGGATGGCCGTCTTTCAATAAAGGCCGAGGCTCTGGGGATATCTAACAGTATAATGTGTGAATTTATATTAGATAATAGTTGTGAAGTTCTATAATTTACTACAAAACTTAACAATTTGAAGAAAAATTGAGATTATGGAAGGTTTTATTTTGTAAGTCACTATATTTAAAATAAACATCAATATAAAATTTCTATATATAGTTGACAAAGAAAAATGATAATGGTATTTTTAAAACGTAGTGATTAGCACTCATCAAGATTGAGTGCTAACAAAGAGGTGAGTATATGGAAATTGATGATAGGAAATTAAAAATACTGCAAGCTATTATCAGTGACTATATTAATACCGGAGAACCAGTAGGTTCTAGAACCATTGCTCGCAAATATGATTTGGGAGTGAGTTCAGCCACTATAAGAAATGAAATGGCTGATTTGGAGGATATGGGGTACATTGAACAACTTTACACTTCTTCAGGGAGAAAGCCTTCTGATAAAGGTTATAGACTTTTTGTAGATAAATTGATGAAAACTCATAAACTTACATTAGAGGAAGACTTATTTATAAAGAACATGCTTCTTAATGCTGCTTTATTCGAAGTGGAAAAGGTAATTAGGCAAGCAAGTATAGTCTTATCAAGATTGACACAACTAACTTGTGTTGTGAAAACCCCATCGGTTAAAAAAAGTTACCTAAGGGCGATCCAGTTAATTAGTATTGATAATCATAACATGTTATTAGTTATTGTTACTGATAGTGGAATAATTAAGAATAGTATGATAAGGGTTCAAAATAGTATTAGTACAGACATACTAATCAGATTAAACAATTTGCTTAATGCTAGATTAAGAAATCTTACTATAGAAGACATAAATCTTGAAGTTATTAATAATATGAAAAATGATCTTAAAGGCTATGAAGAAATATTTAATGCTATTATTCCACCCCTTTATGATTGTTTAAATGAAGATAGTTCTGATGTAATAACAGAAGGAGAAACAAACATACTAAAATATTCTGAATATAACGATATAAATAGGGCTAAAGAATTCATAACCTTTATAGATAATAAAGAGGCTGTTAACAAAATACTTTCAGACTCTATAGAAACAAAAGTGAGTATTGGAGAGGAGAACTATATTCCTGAGGCTAAGGAATATAGTATAGTTTCCAGGGCCTATGGTAAGGAGGGCAAACCTCTAGGAACTATTGGAATTATTGGGCCTACTCGAATGCATTATTCAAAGGCGATTTCTTTATTAAATAAAGTTATAGAACTTTTAAATGAAAGTTTAAATAATTATGATGAATGGTGAAGTATGCTACATATGTGTAGTAATAATGGAGGTGCACTATGACTAATAAAGGCAAATGGGAAGGGGATAATATAAACAAAGGAGAAAGAGAAGAGGAAGACTTAACTGCCGAAGACACTGCTAAGAATAAGGACATGGATAGTGAAACTATTACTGAGGCGGAAGTAAGTGAAGATAAAGAATTTGAAGGCTTAAAGGAAGAAGATATAAATTCAGATCAAGATCAGGGTTTCAAGGAACTAAAGGAAGAAAATTTAAAACTTAAAGATGAGCTAACAAGAACTAGCAATGAGCTAGAAGCTCTAAAGGAAAGACTGCTAAGAACTACAGCTGAATATGATAACTTTAGAAAGCGTACTGCTAAGGAAAAGGAAGGAATCTATACAGATGCATGTATTGATGTTTTAAAAAATATATTGCCTGTAGCAGATAATTTAGAAAGAGCCCTTGCCGCTGATGGTAGTCTTGAAGATATGAAGAAAGGTGTAGAGATGACCTTAAGGCAGTTTAAGGATTCTTTGGAGAAGTTAGGGGTAACAGAAATACCTACAGATGGTGAGTTTGACCCTAATTTACATGATGCCATGATGCATGTAGAGGATGAAAATTACGGCAAGAATGTAATTACTGAAGTTTTCCAAAAAGGTTATAAAAGAGGAGACAAAGTAATTAGGTATAGTATGGTTAAGGTAGCCAATTAGGAGTCAGAAATTATAGTCTGACAAAAAAAGAGCTAAAATAAGTTTTTAAATTTGAATTTTGGTAAAGTTTAAGGAGGATAAATAAATGGGAAAAGTAATAGGAATTGATTTAGGAACTACAAATTCATGTGTAGCTGTTATGGAAGGTGGAGAGCCAGTAGTTATATCTAGTGCAGAAGGTTCTAGAACTACACCTTCAGTAGTTTCTTTCCAGGCTAGTGGTGAAAGATTAGTTGGGCAAGTAGCTAAAAGACAGGCTATAACAAATCCTGATAAAACTATAATATCAATTAAGAGATATATGGGAACTGATCATAAGGAAAAGATTGACGATAAGGAATATACTCCTCAAGAAATTTCTGCTATGGTTCTTCAAAAGATTAAGTCAGACGCAGAAGCTTATTTAGGAGAACCAGTAACTCAAGCAGTTATAACAGTTCCAGCATACTTTAACGATAGCCAAAGACAGGCTACAAAAGACGCTGGTAAAATTGCAGGCTTAGAAGTATTAAGAATAATAAATGAGCCTACAGCGGCAGCTCTTGCTTATGGTTTAGATAAAACAGAAACTAATCAAAAAATATTCGTTTACGACCTTGGTGGAGGAACTTTCGACGTTTCTATCCTTGAATTAGGTGATGGAGTATTCGAAGTTAAGGCTACTAATGGTAACACAAAGCTTGGAGGAGACGACTTTGACCAGAGAATTATGGACCATATAGCAGATACCTTCAAGGCTGATAATGGTATAGATTTAAGAAATGATAAAATGGCTCTACAAAGATTAAAAGAGGCTGCAGAAAAGGCAAAGATTGAGTTATCATCATCAACACAGACTAACATAAATCTTCCTTTCATAACTGCAGATGCTACTGGTCCTAAGCATATAGATATGAATTTAACAAGAGCTAAATTCAATGAGCTTACTCATGACTTAGTACAGGCAACAATAGAGCCAATGAAAAAGGCTTTAGAAGATGCCAAATTAAGCTTAAGTGATATAGAAAAAATAATATTAGTTGGTGGTTCTACTAGAATTCCAGCTGTTCAGGAAGCTGTTAAGAACTTTACAGGAAAAGAGCCTTCAAAGGGTGTAAACCCAGATGAATGTGTAGCTGTTGGTGCAGCTATTCAGGCTGGTGTATTAACTGGAGATGTTAAGGATATACTTCTACTAGATGTAACTCCATTGACTCTTGGTATTGAGACTATGGGAGGAATTGCTACTCCTTTAATTAACAGAAACACTACTATTCCTACAAGAAAGAGTCAGATCTTCTCAACTGCTGCAGATGGTCAGACATCCGTTGAAATTCACGTAGTTCAAGGTGAAAGACAAATGGCTGCGGACAATAAGACTCTTGGAAGATTCACCTTGTCCGGCATAGCTCCAGCTCCTAGAGGAATACCACAGATTGAAGTAACCTTTGATATAGACGCTAACGGTATAGTTAATGTTTCTGCAAAGGATAAGGGAACTGGAAAAGAAGCTAATATTACTATAACTGCTTCTACAAATCTAAGTGATGATGAAATTGATAAGGCTGTTAAGGAAGCAGAAAGATTTGCTGAAGAAGATAAGAAGAGAAAAGAAACTATCGAAGTAAAGAACAATGCTGATCAAATAGTTTACCAGACAGAAAAAACATTAAATGAACTTGGCGATAAGGTATCTGCAGAAGATAAGGCTAAGATTGACAGCAAGTTAGAGGCTCTTAAGGCTGTTAAAGATGGTGACGACATTGAGGCTATCAAAAAGGCTACAGAAGAATTAACTCAAGAATTCTATGCAATATCCTCAAAGTTGTACGCTGATGGCAATCCTGAAGGTCAAGGCTTTGATCCAAACAACATGGGTGGAGCTGCAAATGATGACGGAAGCTCAGCGGCACAAGATGATAATGTTGTAGATGCAGACTTTAAGGTAGATGATAAATAAGTCAATATAATAGGCTACTAAGGGGAGAGGGAGAAAATACCCTTTCCCTATTTTGAGTTTAAGTATATAATAAATGGGTTGAGATTGTATTAGGTGGTGAAATTCGGATGGCAAATAAAGATTACTATGAAGTCCTTGGGTTGACAAAGGGTGCCAGTGATGATGAGATTAAAAGAGCTTTTAGAAAGTTGGCAGTCCAATACCATCCCGATAAGAATAAGGGAAATAAAGAGGCTGAGGAAAAATTTAAAGAAATAAATGAGGCCTATCAAGTACTATCAGATCCAGAGAAAAAGGCTAGGTACGATCAGTTTGGTACTGCTGATTTTCAAGGTGGCTTTGATGGTTTTGGCGGTTTTGGCGGTTTTGATTTCGCAGACATGGGATTTGGAGATATTTTCGATAGTTTCTTTGGTGGAGGATTTTCAAGCAGAAGAAGGAAAGATGCACCTCAAAAAGGTGATGATATAGAAGTAATTATGAGGCTTACCTTTGAAGAAGCTGTTTTTGGTGCTGAAAAAGAGATTAGCATAAGCCGTAATGAAACTTGTGAAACCTGTAGAGGTAATGGGGCAAAACCAGGAACAAGCCCAGTAACCTGTGATAAATGTAGTGGAACAGGTCAAGTAAGGGTTCAGAGAAGTACTCCTCTAGGAAGCTTTGTAAGCACATCCTATTGTGACAAGTGCGGAGGAAAAGGAAAACTTATTAATGACCCATGTACTACGTGTAAGGGTAAGGGTAAGGAAAGAAAACACAGAAAGATAAAGGTTAATGTACCAGCAGGTGTAGATAATGATAATATTATCCCATTGAGAGGGCAAGGAGAACATGGTGTTAATGGAGGACCTCCAGGAGACTTGTATATAGGATTAAAAGTTGGTTCTCATCCAGTATTAAAAAGAAAAGGTGTAGATATTTATATTGATACACATATTAGCTTCGCCCAAGCTGCCTTAGGAACTGAATTAAAGGTGCCTACAGTTGATGGGGATGTTAAGTATACTGTTCCTCAAGGAACACAGCCAGGTACTATTTTTAGATTAAAAGGTAAGGGGGTGCCAAAAGTTAATTCTTCTGCTAGGGGAGATCAATACGTTAATGTAATTGTAGATGTTCCTAAAAAGTTAAATGAGAAACAAGTGGAAGCTTTAGAGCTCTTTATGGAAGCTAGTGGAGAAGAATGGCAACAACCGAAGGAAACAAAAAAAGGCGGTTCTTTTATGGGGAAAATATTTGGTAAAGATAAATAGAAATTTAAGTGAGTGTTTTAAAGTTCAGAGAATTTCTCTGAACTTTACCCATAATTAGCTGAATATAATTTTTTATAGATTAAACTTAGATAAATATGATAGTATGGTAATCGTAATGAGAAACATTAATTAGGAGGGGAAATAATGACCGGCAGATGGTACGAAGTTAAGGTAGTTACAAAGAGTGAAGCTATTGAGCCTATCAGTGGTATTTTTTATGGTCTGGATGTGAAAGGTGTATCAGTGGAAGATCCTAATGATATACTTAACAGAGAACAAGGGCCGCTGACTTGGGATTTTGCAGATATAAATATTTTAGAATATGGTGGTAAAGCTGCCGTTGTTAGAGGATACTTTAATGAGACTGAAAGTGGGGAAGCGCTGTTAGCTTATGTTAAAGGGAAGGTTCAAGAGCTAATTGACATGGGAATAGATGTAGGAGAGGGCACAGTAAGCTGTCAATTGGTGAAGGAAGAAGATTGGGCTAACAATTGGAAAAAGTATTATAAGCCCACAAAAATAGGAGAAAATATTACTATAAAGCCTGTTTGGGAAGACTATGAGCCTTTAGAAAATGAAATGGTTATTGAGTTAGATCCAGGTATGGCTTTTGGTACAGGAACCCATGAAACTACAAGAATGTGTATCTTGGCTTTAGAAAAGTATGTAAAGGCTGATACAACAGTCTTCGACATTGGTACTGGCTCTGGAATTTTAGTTATTGCTGCAGCGAAAATGGGAGCAAAGCACGTATTAGGTGTAGATTTAGATCCTGTTGCAGTGAATTCAGCTAAAGAGAATGTAGCCCTGAATAATTTAAATAACATAGAAATACTTGAAGGTAACTTAATGGATCTTGTAGAGGGTAAGGGAGATTTAATAGTGGCTAATATAATTGCGGAGATTATTACTGTTCTCGTTGATCAGGTAAAGGATTGCTTGAAAAAAGGTGGTATTTTTATATCCTCAGGAATAATTAAGGAAAGAGAAAGTATGGTAGTTGAAAAGCTAAAAAGCTCAGGATTTGCTGTTAAGGAAACCATCTATGATGGGGAATGGGTTTGCATAGTAGCGGAATATATATAAGGAGATTGGTTATGCATAAGTTTTTTGTAACACCTAATAATATTATAGGTCAAAAAGCTGTAATCCAAGGGGATGATGTTAAACATATATACAAGGTACTAAGATTAGAAGTGGGGGATAAGATTATTATTAATGATTCCCAAGGTCAAGAGTACTTGGCCAGTATTTCCGATATTAATAAAATCTCTGTCACTGTTAACTTATTGGAGTCTATAGATCAAAATGCAGAAAGTAGCATACAAATAGACTTATATCAAGGCCTTCCTAAGTCTTCAAAAATGGATTATATAGTACAGAAGGCTACAGAAATCGGGGTAAATACAATTATACCTATCATAACTGAAAGAGTAATAGTTAAGAGTGACCTTGGTGAATTTAAGAAAACAGAAAGATGGAAAAGAATAGCCCTAGAAGCTTGCAAGCAATGCAAAAGAACTATAATTCCAGAAATAAAGGAACCTGTAGTTTTTGCTGATCTCTTTGAAAAAATTAAGGACTATGATCTTGTTGTGGTGCCTTACGAAAATAAGGAAGGCTATGGCGTAAAAAAGATGTGCTCTAGTCTTAAAAATGAGGTTAAGACCATAGCTGTAATAATAGGTCCTGAAGGTGGTTTTGAAGAAGAAGAGATAAAGGCTTTGGAAGATATAGGAGCTCACATTATAACTTTAGGACCTAGAATTTTAAGAACAGAGACAGCAGGGGTTGTGACAGCTGCTGTATTACAATACGAATTGGGGGACTTAGGAGGAGTGAAAGAATGAAGGTAGCGTTTGCCACCTTGGGCTGCAGAGTTAATCAGTATGAATCTGAAGCCATGGCTGAAAAATTTATAAAAGATGGATATGAAATAGTAAAATTTGATGAATACTCAGATGTTTATGTTATAAATACTTGCACCGTTACTAATATGGGAGATAGAAAGTCAAGGCAGATGATTGGCCGTGCTAGAAGGCTGAATAATAATGCTGTAATCGCAGTAGTAGGCTGCTATTCACAAGTGGCACCAGATGAAGTTTCCTCTATTGAAGGTGTAGACGTAGTGTTAGGTAGTAGAAACAAGGGGTATATTGTATACTGGGTTAATAGAGCAAGGGAAGAAAAGAGTAAGGTAGTAGAGGTAAAGGATGTACTTAGGAACAAGGTATTTGAGGAGCTTAGTATAGAAACCTACCAGGATAGAACAAGGGCCTTTTTAAAGATTCAAGATGGCTGTAACAGATTTTGTTCCTACTGCTTAATTCCCTATGCCCGTGGTGGTGTGTGTAGCAAAAGTCCTGACAAGGTTATTGAAGAAGTTAAGGAACTAGCTAAACATGGCTTTAAGGAAATAATCTTATCTGGAATTCACATTGCTTCCTACGGTGTGGATCTAGATGAAGATATAAGCTTGGTGGATATTCTAGAAAAAATTAATGAAGTAGAAGGCATAGAGAGAATAAGAATTGGCTCTATAGATCCAACCTTCTTTACAGAAGGGGTCATGGATAGAATAAGCAAGCTTAAAAAATTATGTCCCCATTTCCATTTATCCTTACAAAGTGGATCCAATGCTACCTTAAAAAGAATGAATAGGCGCTATACTGCAGAGGAATATTTAAATATAGTCACAGAATTAAGGAAGCGTATTCCGGATGTATCTATAACTACAGATGTAATCGTAGGTTTTCCAGGTGAAACAGAAGAGGAGTTTACAGAAACTTATAACTTCCTTAAAAATATCAAGCTAACAAAAACTCATGTATTTAAGTACAGTCCTAGAAAAGGTACTGCAGCGGTTAAACTTAAAGATAATGTAACAGGGTCAGAAAAGGAAAGAAGAAGTGCTGAGCTTATCAGCTTAAATAATGAAAATGAAAAGGCTTTTATAGAAAAATTCATTGGCAGGGAGATGGAAGTTCTATATGAACAAGAATCTTCAAAGGATAAGGGCTACTATGAGGGCTACACTCCAAACTACATAAAAGTGGTAACAGCCTTGGAAAATGAAGATGTAGTTGGAAAGATAATTAAGACAAAATTAGTAAAGCTTGAAGAAGAGTTTGCATATGGGGAATCAGTAGAGTTATAATATGGTATAGAGGAGGTGACTGTGTTGGCAGATTGTATTTTTTGTAAAATAACAAATGGAGAAATTCCTTCTGAAAAAATTTATGAAAGTGCAAATGTGTTAGCCTTTAAGGATACAAATCCTGTAGCACCGGTGCATATACTTATTATACCGAGGAAGCATATTAGTAGCGTTAATAATATAGAAAAAGAAGATGTAAATATAATAGGAGAAATATTTCTTGCAGCAAAGGAAATAGCAAAAAACCTTGGTATTGCTGAAGATGGTTACAGGCTTGTTAACAACTGTGGTGAAAAGGCAGGCCAGACCGTAATGCATTTGCATTATCATCTGCTAGGAGGAAGATCATTAACATGGCCTCCAGGCTAACAAAAAAAGTAACTTATAATAGGGTGCAAAGTTGATGAAAATCTTGACAGTACCTGAGGATATAAGGTATAATATTCACTGTGTTATTTGTACCCAAAGGCTAATTTTATTATTTGATAAGATATAGCTAGCGGAGGGAGGGATAATAGATGTCAGAAATTAAGGTTGGAGAAAATGAAACTCTTGAAAGTGCTTTAAGAAGATTTAAGAGAAAATGCGCAAGGGCTGGTGTTCTTTCTGAAGTTAGAAAAAGAGAGCATTACGAAAAGCCAAGTGTAAAGAGAAAGAAAAAATCTGAAGCAGCAAGAAAAAGAAAATTTAAATAGAACTCTTTGAAAGAAGGGACTAATATGGCACTTAAAGAAAGACTTCAGGAAGATTGGAAGAAGGCTTTAAAGGCTAAGGATAAATTCAGAGCGGATACTATCAGCACTGCTAGAGCGGCTGTTTTGATGGCGGAAAAAAATCAAGGGGCTACTAGTGTTGATGATGAAGCTATCATTGAAATTTTAGCTAGGGAAGTAAAACAGAGGCGAGAAGCCATTACCGAATTTGAAAAAGGAAACAGACAAGATCTTATAGATAAGGCTAATGCCGAAATTGAGATTTTGCTAAGTTACCTTCCTCAGCAGCTAAGTGAAGATGAAATATATGAAATAGTACGTGTAACAGCCACAGAAGTTGGGGCAAATAGCATGAAGGACATGGGAAGATTAATGGCTGCAGTCATCGACAGAACTAAAGGTCGGGCTGATGGCAAGGTAGTTAGTACCATAGTTAAAGAACATTTAAGTAAATAATAAAGTACAAAAAGGAATATCCATATGGGTATTCCTTTCTTATTTTTTGTCTAGCTTATATAGGCTAGAGTGGTTGCAATTTTAATTCTACACCAGCTAACTATACTGTATAGTCATTTATTTTACCTATATTTCATAAATTAGTATGAAAGTAATTTTTGAGGTGAAATTGTGGAGGACAAGATAAATAAGGCTAAGGAAAGTCTTGCAGACCAATTAGATCTGCCAAGAGATATAATGTTAAATATACCTAAGATAAGTATCATAGGAAATAATGAAATCACAATAGAAAATCATAAGGGTATAGTTTTTTTTGGTGATAAAGAAGTTAGAGTAAATTCTAATGTGGGTTTAATATCCATTATTGGAGAGGAGTTTGAAATTTTATATTTAGGTGGCAGCACTATGACCATAAGTGGTAAATTTAAAACAATTAATTATGAGAGGGGTTTGCTATGAGTTTAGGGAAATATGCTAATGGTGTTGTTGAGATTAAAATTCAAGCAATAGCTCCTGAAAGAATTATAAACTTGTTCTGGAAAAACAAAATTAAGGTTAGAAAAATTACTAGAATAGATATAAGCACAATGGTTATGGAGATTGATTGGAAGGACTACGATGAGATAAAAGAAATATGTAGAAAGACAGACACTAAATTAAGTATTTCAAGAAGGCGAGGTGCCCTTTTTTATTTATTTTTAATAAAAAAGAATTTATCCCTATTAGGGGGAGCTGTGTTTTTTCTAGGAGTAATGCTCTTTCTTTCTACTTTTATCTGGTCAATAGAAATAGAATCAGATAAGTATTTAAGTCCTTATGAAATCCGACAAAAGCTATACAGTTATGGTATCAAACCTGGTATTTCAAAAAGAAAGGTTGATTTTAGAGCCTTAGAGGACAGAATGTTAAAGGATACTGATAATATAATGTATTTTAGGGCTAGAATTGAAGGCTCAACTTTAAAAATTGCAGTGGGAGAACGTGTACCACCTCCAGAAATTGTGGAAGAAAATGAAATCTGTGATATAGTTGCTGGAATGGACGGACAAGTTATAGAGATATTTTCAACTGCAGGAACACCTATGGTGGAAGCTGGTGATATAGTTAAGAAAGGACAAGTGATTATTAAGGGAGAACAAGGGAAAGAAGGGGCAACATATCCAGTGCATGCTAAGGGGAAAGTAATAGCTAAAACTTTTCATGAACATGAGAAAGAAATTCAGATTAAAGGCCAACGATCTGAGAAAACAGGCAATAAAATTACAAATTTATACATAGAACTTCTAGGAAAAAAAATATATCTTAAAAAAAGTTTAAATAAATTTACCAACTATGATAAAATATTAGATAATAAAGGACATATCAAATATGAAATTTATAATGAAATGAAAACTATATACTTTGACCTGAATCCCCAGGAAGTTGCAGATGAAGCTTGCCAGGAGTTTCTTAAAAAAACTATGGAATCCTTTGATAAATCTGCTAAACTTATAGATAAAACAGTGGAAAAGGAAGTAAAGGGGGAAAAATTAAAGGTTAGAGTAGTCTTTGTAGTAGAAATGGATATAGCTACACAAGAAGCCCTTGAATAAAAAATAGAAAGCAAGAGAAGGTGAAAAAATGAAGCTACAAAAAAAGAGGAAAAAGGATAAACTAAATGCTATAAATAAGATAAGTGTTTTTATATTAACATTTATTGTATTGTTTTTTACATTGATAACCTCCTTGATTTCGCCTAAGTATAGCTTGGAGGCTGGAGATATAGCTAAAGACGATATTAAGGCACCAAGAGAAGTTCAGGATAAAATAGCTACAGAAGAAAAGTACCAGCAAGTAAGAGACAGTATTAATCCCCAGTATACAAAGGACAATGAAGCTAAAAGTAAAATTATAGATAGTGTGGATCTACTTTTTGTAACTCTTAAAGATTTATCGGGATCTGCCAGTGATAATAATTTTAAAATAAGTCAGTTGAAAAGTAGAACAAATATAAAATTAGACAACGAACTGTATATGAAATTGTTAGACTTGACTGATGATGAGCAAAAGGAACTACAAAATACTTTGGTTTCAGCTATAAGTGAGGTTTATGACAAAAGTAATATAGAAAATAATAACGAAGATTTGCAAAATGCTGTTAATGATATATTAAACAAGTTGGATAAAACAAATTTATCACAGAAATTAAAGGCCATTGCTAGCTCTATAGTTCAAAGCAAGAATTTTGTTAAAGCTAATTTCTTCCTAGATGAAAAAGCAACTGAGAAGCTAGAGAATGAAGCTTTGAAACATGTGGATCCAGTTATAATAAAAAAGGATCAGTTAATTGTTAAGTATGGGGAGCCAGTTACGGACAATCAAATAGAGGTCTTAAAAGAATTAGGCTTGTTAAACGATAACTCTTTAATTCAGTGGCGATTGTACTTAAGCTTAGGAGTTCTTATCTTTGGTGTAATGATCCTGCAGTGGTATTATTTATATCGGTTTTCTAAGTCCATATATAAGAACAATAAAACCTTAATTTTAATAAGTGGATTGAATTGTATTTCTGTGATTTTGGCAAGAATAATAGGTATAGCATCACCGTTTTTAATTCCATTTACTGCAGTGCCGCTTCTAATGACATTGCTGGTAAATTATAAGGTGTCATTAGTAATCAATACTTTAAATATAATACTGCTTAGCTGTAGTTTAGGTTTTAATGTGGAAGCTATTATCTTAGCTATAGTTAATACAGTTATGGGATCTATAGTTTTGAAAAAGGTCCAGAACAGGAACAATATTTTTTATTCAACTATAATCATAATAATTGTAAATACTATATGTATCTTGAGTATAGGAACTATATTAAGTAATAATTTTGTAGAAGTATTAAAGAGAGGTGGTTTCACAGCAGTAGGAAGCATAACCTCAGTAGTATTAACTATCGGACTACTACCTTTCTTTGAGGTTACCTTCAACATAGTAACTGTCATGAAGCTTCTTGAACTGGCAAATGCTAATCAGCCTCTCTTAAGAAGATTACTAGTAGAAGCACCAGGGACCTACTATCATAGCATATTAGTAGCAAACCTTGCAGAAGTGGCAGCAGATGAAGTAGGAGCAAATTCTGCCTTGGCAAGGGTAGGGGCCTATTATCATGATATAGGAAAAATTAAAAGACCATACTTTTTTAAAGAAAACCAAATGGGGGCAGAAAATCCCCACGATAAGATAGCTGCAAATTTAAGTGCTTTAATTATTATTTCCCATGTTAAAGACGGGGTTCAGCTGGCCAAAGACTATAAATTACCTCTTAGCATCCAAGAAATAATACAGCAACACCATGGAAATACCCTGGTTAAGTATTTCTATATTACGGCGAAAAATTCAGCGGAAAATGAAGAGGATGTAAAGGAAGAGGATTTCAGATATGCTGGCCCAATCCCTAGCAGTAAGGAAGCAGCAATAATAATGCTAGCAGACAGCACAGAAGCAGCAGTAAGGTCCATGAAGGATCGCTCTAGTGAAGCTGTTAAAACTATGGTTGATAATATATTTAAAGATAAACTTAATGATGGCCAGTTAAATGGCTGTAATTTAACCTTTTTAGATTTAGAAAAAATTAAGAAAGCTTTCCTAAAAACCTTAACTGGTATGTATCATCAAAGAATAGAATATCCAGAAGACAAAAGAATGTTAAAAGCTGAGGGGAATAAGAATGATATACATTGAAAATACACAAACTCAAATTAATTGGACTGAGGATAAAGAAGAGAATATTAGAAAGGTCATTGATTTTGCATTAAAAGAAGAAGGGGTAAATCGTGATTATCAGGTTAGTGTTCTATTGGTAGATAATGAAGAGATTAAAGATATCAATAGGAAATATAGAGAAATTGATAAGGTTACAGATGTTTTGTCTTTTCCTCTTTTGGACTATCCTCAGGGTAAAGTTTTTAAAGAAGTATATGAAAACAATAACTTTCATGAGAGTATGTTAGATCAAGGGGAGATTGTCCTAGGTGATATTGTTCTTTCTTTAGAAAAAGCAAAGGAACAAAGTATAGAATATGGGCATACATTTAAAAGAGAGATATCCTATTTAATTATACATTCAATTTTGCATCTTTTAGGTTATGATCACATGAATGACCAGGATAAGGAAAGAATGAGGGAAAGAGAAGAATATATATTGTCCAGTTTTAATATTTCTAGAGATTGATGTATAAGGAGATACTATGAAAATTAAAAAGCTTGTAGATAGTTTTAATTATGCCATTGAGGGAATAATATATGCAGTAAGGACACAAAGAAATATGAGGATACATATGGCTGTGGCCTTATGCGTATTGACCGCATGTTTCTTTTACGATCTTAATAAAATAGAATTACTAATTATAGCAATAACTATAACAATGGTTATTATGGCGGAACTAATAAATACAGCAGTGGAAAGTGCCATAGATGCCACTACAAACTATTATCATCCTCTAGCTAAGATAGCTAAGAATACTGCTGCAGGCGCAGTGTTAGTAACCGCTATTAACGCTGTTATCGTAGGATACGTAATCTTTTGGGATAAGCTTACAGACATAACCTTTGTAGTTATCACTAAAATTAAGCAGTCTAACCCTTATATGATTTTATTAGTCTTAGTGATAGTTTGTATAGCTACCATAGTAGTTAAGGCGATCTATGGGGAAGGAACACCCCTTCGAGGAGGTATGCCTAGCGGCCACAGTACTATTTCCTTCTCTATAGCTACTATTATAGCCTTAATTACTGAGGAACCCCTATGTATAATGTTGAGTTATTTATTGGCCTTTATTGTGGCGCAAAGTAGAGTAGATTCAGAGACCCATTCCATACTGGAAGTTACTGTAGGAGCCTTATTTGGAACCTTATTAACCTTGTTTATATTCAGGATATTTAGTTAGCTTTATATAAGTTGCAAAGATTTCATTTAGTGTTATAATTTAAACAACGAGGTGTGAATATGAAATACGAAACATTAATAAAGGAAGCTATGGAAGCTAGGGCTAGAGCCTATACACCATATTCAAAATTTAATGTAGGAGCTGCCATCCTAACTGAAGATGGCAAAGTGTACAGTGGTTGTAACATTGAAAACGCCTCTTATGGTGCTACAAACTGTGCTGAAAGAACTGCCATATTTAAGGCAGTATCCGAGGGATCTAGAACTATTACTGCTGTGGCTGTAGTGGGAGATTTAAACAACTATACCTATCCCTGCGGTATATGTAGGCAAGTTATTGTAGAGTTTGCTTTGGATGAAAATATAGAAATAATATTAGCAAAAAGTGAAAAGGAATATAAGGTAGTAACATTAAAAGATATTTTGCCGGGGGCCTTTACTAAAAAGGATCTGGATAAGGAGAAGATAGACTAATGTTTAAATCAGGATACGTAACAATTATAGGTAGGCCAAACGTTGGTAAGTCTACATTGCTAAACAAGTTAATGGGAGAAAAACTGGTTATTGTGTCAAACAAGCCACAGACAACCAGAAATAATATACATACTATTTTAACTAAAGAAGATTACCAAATTATATTTGTAGATACTCCTGGCTTGCACAAACCACGACATAAGCTTGGAGAGGTTATGGTTAAAAGCGCTAAGGAGTCTTTGAAAAATGTTGATCTCATATTGTTTTTAACAAACCCTGACGATGAAATTGGAAAAGGGGATTCCATGATTCTTGAAGAATTAAGGGGGATCAACAAGCCAGTTTTCCTAGTACTAAATAAAATAGATGAAAACACCCAGGAAAGAGTGGCTAAAACTTTATATACTTATGGTGAGTATTTTGATTTTAAAGAGCTTATTCCTATATCAGCCTTAAAGGGAAAAAATATTGATACCCTACTTGAGCTTATAGTAGATAATCTTCCTCAAGGTCCTATGTATTATCCTGAAGACATGGTAGCAGATGTGCAGGAAAGATTCATTATATCTGAGATCATAAGAGAAAAGGCTTTAAGGTCTCTGTCAGAAGAAGTACCTCATGGCATTGCAGTGGATATAATTTCATTTAAAAAAGATGAAAATAATAGAATAAATATAGAAGTAAATATGCTCTGTGAAAAAGATTCTCATAAGGGAATTATCATTGGAAAAGAAGGAAAGATGCTTTCAAGAATAAAGAAGGCTGCAAAGGCTGACATAGAGAAGCTTTTAGGATCAAAGGTAAGTTTAAATATCTGGGTAAAGGTTAGAAAAGAATGGAGAGATAACCCTGCATATTTAAAGAGTTTAGGATACAATCTAAAGAAATAGAAACTTAAATTTTATGATTTAACTAGGGGATGATTTTCTGGCGGTAATTAATTGCAAAGCTGTTGTGCTAAAAGTATATGATTATAGAGATAATGACAAAATAGTGTGGCTTTACACCGATAAGCTAGGAAAGATATCTGCTATTGCAAAAGGGGCAAAAAAAAGTAAAAGTAAATTGTTTTCTATTACCCTACCATTTTGTTTTGGTGAATATACCGTATTCAAATCTAAGAGTATGTATGTATTAACAGAAGGAAAGATTATTGAATCCTTTCAAGGCTTTTTGAAGGACTTAGATACTTTGACTTACGCTTCATATTTGTGTGAGCTCATTGATATTTCCACTGTAGATGAGGAAAGTAATATAAATTTGTATAAAGTTTTTGTTAGTACCTTTTATCTACTTAATAGCAATGCGGTGGATATAGATACATTACTTAGAGTCTATGAATTGAATTTGTTAAAGTGCACTGGTTATGGAATAAACTTTGATTATTGCAGTATGTGCAGAAAAAAGATAGATAAGAGTGAATATATTAGCTTGCAGTATCATGGAGGTGTTTGTAGTGAATGTCCTAAAGCCATGAGTTTTAAAATAAGTAAAGCTGCCTATAAGGTTTTAAAAGTGCTAAATAATATTTCAATAGAAAAAATATATAGATTGACTATACCTAAAGATATAAAAAAAGAACTAGAGAACTTGCTTAAACTATTTATTGTCAATAACTATTCTAGAACACCTAAAAGTTTAGAAATTCTTAATTTTATAAAGGAGAGTGAAAAAAATGAGTGAAATTACTCTTGAGAAGGTAGACTTAGTAAAAGACAGAACAGGAGTTTCTTATACAGAAGCAAAGGAAGCTCTAGAGGCCAGTGAAGGAAATGTAGTTGATGCATTAGTTTTTATTGAAAACAAGAAAAAAAACAAAGGTGTATTTTACCAAACTAAAGAAGAATTTATTAATTGGATTAAGGACATAATTAACAAGGGAAATGTTACTAGAATTAAAATTAAGAAAGAAGACAATGTTCTAGTTGATCTACCTGTTAATGCAGGTATAGCAGTTACAGGATTGACAGCTTTGCTATCTGCACCACTATTGGCTATAGGTGTTGTTAGTGCTGTTGTTACAAAAGTGACAGTAGAAATAACTAAAGAAGATGGGTCAGTAGAAGTAGTGAACAAATATATAAAGAATACTATGGGAGATGTTAAAGACAAGTTTGGAAATCTCTCAGAAAAACTAGGTGGAGTAGCAGAAGAAGTTAAAGGTGTTATTAGCGATATGGCTGAGGACATAAAAGGAAAAATGAAAAGCAAAGAAAACAATATGAAACAGGACAACAGTTCAGAAGAGAATGTATACAAATATACTGTAGATTTTGAGGAAGTTGACGAGAAAAATGAAGAAGAAAGTGACAAAGAAAGTTAATTTGTATATAATTAAAGAAATAAAATTTAAATTACCGTAAAATTCATTAATTACACTAGATTAAAAACAATTACGTGATATAATAGAATAGTAATTGGATAACTATCAATTACAATCTTTAAGAGAAAGTATTTTAAAAATACTTTCTCTTGAAGTTAGAAAGCTTAGGCATTTGAAAGGAAGGTGCAAGTTATTAATTATACACCAAGGCAGGAACAAATCATTACTATTGTTAAAAATAATGAGCCTATTACTAGCAAATCCATAGCATCTATGTTGGGATTAACAAGATCAGCTCTTCGGACCGACCTTTCAGTATTAACTATGAGTGGTGTATTAGAGGCCAGACCTAAGGTTGGATACATATATTCTAAAAAACAAGCAAGAAACCCATTGCTGGATTGTATAATGAACATAAAAGTAAAGGACATTATGTCAAATGCTGTTACTGTAAAGGAAGAGAGTACCGTATACGACGCTATAGTTCATTTATTCTTAAATGATGTAGGTACCTTATTCGTAGTAAACAATAATTTACTTATAGGAGCAGTATCAAGAAAAGATTTTCTTAAAATAGCAATAGGAAATACAGATATTCATAAAGTTCCTGTAGGTATAATAATGACAAGAATGCCCAATATAGTCTTTGTTGAAAAAGAAGATACCGCTTATTTAGCTGCACAGCGAATAATTGACCACGAAGTAGATAGTCTACCAGTAGTGGAAAAGTCCCTTGATGGTACAAAAGAAAGCTACAAGGTCATTGGAAAAGTATCAAAAACCAATGCAACAAAGCTATTTGTGCAGCTGGGACAAAATAAGTAGGTTAAATTTGAACTAACCGGGACAAAACCTGCCCCGTTAGTATATAGATTAATACATATCGGAGGAGTGTTATAATGGAAAACAAGAAGTATGTTTACCTTTTTAGCGAAGGTTCAGAAGATCAAAGAAACCTTCTTGGTGGAAAAGGTGCTAATCTTGCTGGTATGACAAAGTTAGGGATACCAGTTCCACAGGGATTCATTGTTACAACAGAAGCTTGTAACAAATATTATGAAGATGGAAAGAAGTTATCTGATGAAATTATAAATCAGATACATGCTTCAATGGCAGAATTAGAAAAAATCGCTGGTAAGGAATTTGGTGGTAAGAACGATCCACTACTAGTATCTGTTAGATCTGGGGCTAGAGTTTCAATGCCAGGTATGATGGACACAATCCTTAACCTTGGATTAAATGACGAAACTGTTGAAGTTTTGGCTAAGGCAACTAACAATCCAAGATTTGCTTACGACTCCTACAGAAGATTCATCCAAATGTTTGCGGATGTTGTTATGGGAGTTGAGAAGAGATTATTTGAAGAGCTTCTTGAGCAAATGAAGGAATCCAAGGGATACGAATTGGATTCAGACTTAACTGCTGAAGACTTAAAGGTATTAGTAGGTCAGTTTAAGGAAGTATACAAGAAAGAAAAAGGAGAAGATTTCCCATCAGATTCTAAGACACAGTTAATAGAAGCTGTAACTGCTGTATTCAGATCCTGGGATAACCCAAGAGCTCATGTTTACAGAAGATTAAACGACATTCCTTCAGAGTGGGGAACTGCTGTTAACGTTCAACAAATGGTATTTGGTAATAAGGGAGAAACTTCCGGAACAGGTGTTGCTTTCTCAAGAAACCCATCTACTGGAGAAAAGAAAATCTATGCTGAATACTTAATGAACGCTCAGGGAGAAGACGTTGTTGCTGGTATCAGAACTCCAGAAGATATCTCAACTCTTGAGCAAAGAAACAAGGCAGTTTATGACGAATTTATGGCTATAGTAGATAAGCTAGAAAAGCACTATAGAGATATGCAGGATATGGAGTTTACAATTGAAGATGGTAAACTTTACTTCCTACAAACAAGAAACGGTAAGAGAACTGCACAAGCTGCATTAAAGATAGCTGTTGATTTAGTTGAAGAAGGATTATTAACTAAAGAAGAAGCTATTTTAAAGGTTGACCCAAAACAGCTTGATACATTACTTCACCCAGCTTTCGATACTGATGCTTTAAAGAAGGCTGACGTTATAGCTAAGGGACTTCCAGCTTCACCAGGAGCAGCTTCCGGTAAGGTTGCATTCTCAGCTCAAGAAGCTAAGGAAAGACATGAAGCTGGCGAGAAGGTTGTTCTTGTTAGATTAGAAACTTCACCAGAAGATATCGAAGGTATGATTGCTGCTGAAGGTATACTAACTGTAAGAGGTGGTATGACTTCTCACGCTGCAGTTGTTGCTAGAGGTATGGGAACTTGCTGCGTAGCTGGTTGTGCTGACTTAAAAATAAACGAAGAAGAAAAGTACTTTGAAGTTGGTGGAAAGAGATACACTGCAAATGACTGGATTTCCTTAGATGGAACTACAGGTAATATTTATGGTGAAGCTATAGATACAGTTGAGCCAGAAATATCCGGATACTTCGGAACTTTCATGGAATGGGCTGATGAAATCAGAGCATTAAAGGTTAGAACTAATGCTGATTCACCACAAGATGCTAAGACAGCTATTAAGTTTGGAGCAGAAGGTATCGGACTTTGCAGAACTGAGCATATGTTCTTTGCAGAAGATAGAATACCAGCTGTTAGAGAAATGATAGTTGCTAAGAGCGAAGAGCAAAGAAGAAAGGCGCTTGCTAAGATACTTCCAATGCAGAGAGCAGACTTTGCTGGCCTTTATGAGGCAATGGAAGGAAGAGCTGTTACTATCAGATTCTTAGATCCACCACTACATGAGTTCTTACCACATACTGATAATGAAATAGAAGCATTAGCTAAAGATATGGGCTTAACTTTCGAAGAGTTAAAGGCTACTGTTGAATCATTACATGAATTCAACCCAATGATGGGTCACAGAGGATGTCGTCTAGCTGTATCATATCCAGAAATAGCTGAAATGCAGACAAGAGCTGTAATTGAAGCTGCGCTAGATGTGAATGAAAAGCATCCAGAATACAATGTAAAGCCTGAAATCATGATTCCTCTTGTAGGAGAAGTGAAAGAGCTTAAGTTTGTTAAGGATGTAGTTGTTAAGACTGCTGAAGCTGTTATGGCTGAAAGAGGTAAGAAGATTGAGTACATGGTTGGTACAATGATCGAAATACCAAGAGCTGCTGTAACTGCTGATGAAATCGCTAAGGAAGCAGAATTCTTCTCCTTCGGTACTAACGACTTAACTCAGATGACATTCGGATTCTCAAGAGACGATGCTGGTAACTTCTTAGAATACTACTATGATAACAACATTTACGAGCAAGACCCATTTGCTAAGCTTGACCAGACTGGTGTTGGTAAGCTAGTTGAAATGGCTACTAAGCTTGGAAAGTCTACAAGACCAGACATCAAACTTGGTATCTGCGGAGAGCACGGTGGAGATCCAGCTTCTGTTGAGTTCTGCCACAACGTAGGACTTGACTATGTATCCTGCTCACCATTTAGAGTACCAGTTGCAAGACTTGCTGCTGCACAAGCACAGGTTAACAACCCAAGAAAGTAATTTGAAAAGTATAGAGACTAGAGCAATAGCTTTAGTCTCTTTCTAATGGACAATATAAAAAAACAGTGACCAAAACATAGGATCTTGGTTACTGTTTACTTTTGTGCAAAATTGAAAAACTAACTCCAAAAATCTCATATTGGATATCTGTTACCTTTTTTCTATTACAGAAGTTTACATTGAAATTTATTTTCTATGTATTCTTGGAAGTCTTTAATAAATTGCACTTGATATTCAGTTTTCTCAACGGTTTTGTTTATTAAGGTTTGGAAGGATCTTTTATTACATTTTTTTATGTTGTTATAATAGTCCCTGGAGATTTTCCAATATTTTTGGGGGAAGGAAAGATAGGCAAGAATATACTTGTACTCATCTATGTTTAGAGCTCTTTTACTTTCGTAAATCTCTAAGCTATTAATAGCAAGATCTAAGTTCCATTTGGTTTTATCCCTTTTAAGTATTCTTCTTAAAAAATAGGATATGTCATGAACAGAATAATCAACCTTGCATTTATCAAAGTCAATAACCCAAATCCTATTTTCTAAGTCAAAGATAATATTCTTGTTAACATAATCCAGATGACATAAACAAACAGATAGGTTGTTTTCATTTAAACTAGCGGAAAGGCTTACAGCCAGTTTAGACAGTAATAGGTTACTATCAAAGTAGTTTAAAAAAGTTTTTGAAAAACGATCCTTGTATTTAAAAGCTAAGTTGGAACAGTTTAGTAATTGGTTAAAATGTTTTTGTAAAGATATACTTAAATCTACACAGCCCCGCCTAGATGCACTGCCTTCAATAGGGGCAAAATTTTTTGTACAGTTGTGGATATCTGCTAATAGTGAAATAGAGTCTAGTATATTATCTGGAATGTCGTAGCTACATTTTGTACCTTCTATCCAGGGTGTAAGAATAAAAAGCATTCCCATGAACTCAACAAATCTATTATTAGACTTAGTGGGAAGCAATCTTGGGGCATTAATTCCATTTCTATAAAGCCATTCTATGGCTGAATATACAAAAAGTAATTCTTCTTTTCCGAAATATACTTTTTTTAAACAGAAGACTTGATCTAAATACATAATTTTAAAAACAGCTCTTTGTTTATCCGTATCTTTAAATTTAATTTGTTCTATTTCAGCATCTTCAAGTCCATAATGAATAAGAACTTGACTTTTTAAAGTATCATCAGAAAAATAGCTATAAGACTTTAAGTTAGCTTTATTAGGCATAGCAAAACCTCCTATAAAGGATTATATTATTAAGATATTATTTGGTCTGTTGTAATATACATATCTTATGGAAAAAATATTATAAATCCTATTTGTAGAAAACTTATATATTAAAAAAGTAAGTTAATAAAGCTACTATTAATGGATTTTGCTAATAAAGTTGTTAATACTTTTGATACAAAAAGGAGGACTTTTAACCTTTATAGCGAATAAGGAATTGAGGTGGTTTAATGAACATAAGGGTGAGAATAGAGGAAGTTGAAAAGTTTTCTTGCAGCAAGGTTGCTCAGCTTTCTAGTAAAGCAGGGCCAAGAGAACGTCAAGAAGAAAAAGACCAAGTTAGAACTGACTATATGGTGGATAGAGATAGAATAATTCATAGCAAATCCTTTAGGAGATTGAAGCATAAAACTCAAGTTTATATAAAAACTTGGGGAGACCATTATCGAACTAGACTTACCCATACTTTGGAAGTGGCTCAAATTGCTAAAACTATTGGTAGAGCTATTGGATTAAATGAAGATCTCATAGAAGCCATAGCACTAGGTCATGATATCGGACATGTTGCCTTTGCCCATAATGGTGAAGAGGTACTGAATGACTTATTGCCTAATGGATTTAAACACAATGTAAATAGTGTAAGGGTATTAAAAAAGTTGGAAGGTAGTGGTAGGGGATTAAATTTAACTCCTGAGGTTTTAGATGGAATTTTATATCATAGTGGATTTTCGGGGAAAGGGAAGAAGGCCTATACTTTAGAAGGTCAAGTGGTTAAGTATAGCGATAAAATTGCCTATGTAAATCACGATATTGATGATTCTATCAGAGCAGGACTATTAAGAATTGAAGACTTGCCAATCAGTATTACCAATACACTTGGGGAAAGTCACAGCAAAAGAATTGATACCTTAGTAAAAGATTGTATTTATACCACCCTAGATAATATAGAGAAAGGCACCTTAGAAGTAGGCCTCAGCAGCCAAGTTGAAAAAGAGTTGATAGCATTGAGGAACTTTATGTTTGAAAACATATATAAGGGATCAATATTAAAGGTGGAGAGAGATAAGGCTAAATTTGTTTTATCTCAAGTATTTGACTATTTTTATAGAAATCCAGATAAATTACCGGACTTTTATAAGAATATTGCAAAGGAGGAAGGTTTGTATCAAGGTGTGACAGATTATATTTCAGGAATGAGTGATGACTATTGTTTACACTTGTTCAATGAACTTTATGTACCTAAATTAGTTATATACTAAAAATTAGGAATATTTTATAGTATTTAGAGGGAAAGATATAATCTGTGTGATATTATTTTAACCTAGTAATATAATAAAATGAGCTTTTATTTAGTAATATTTAATGAATTTTAATTATAAAATAAAAAAATAATGAACAAAGAAGGGATTTAGGTTTTTATGTCGAATATATAAAAACTTGTGGTGAAATTCCTAATTTCTAATAGATGGGTGGGAAGTGTTTCATTGAGGATACCTGATGAAATAATCCAAAAAATTAAAAATGAAAATGATGTAGTTGATATAGTTTCAGAAGTTGTAAGACTAAAGAGAAGTGGCAGAAACTATATGGGCCTATGTCCTTTTCATAAAGAGAAATCACCTTCCTTTAGTGTTTCATCAGATAAGCAAATTTATAAATGCTTTGGCTGCGGTGAAGCGGGCAATGTCTTTACCTTCTTAATGAAATATAGAAATATGGACTTCATAGAGGCAGTAAAATATTTAGCAGATAGGGCAAATATAACTATTGAGTACAATGATGACAAGACTAGAGCCTATGAAGAACAAAAAAAGAGACTTTATAAGCTAAATGTTGAAGCTGCAAGATTCTTCTATAGCAATTTGGTAAAGAAGAAAAAGGCCCAGGAGTATTTCACTGCTAGAGGTATTTCTGTAAGTACAATGAAGAGATTTGGATTAGGCTTTGCTCCTGATTCATGGCATAGCTTACTTGATGGACTTAAGCGGAAAGGCTATACCGAATTAGATATGTTAAACTTAGGACTTATAATTAAAAGCGAAAAGGGAAATATGTATGATAGGTTCAGAAATAGGATAATGTTTCCTGTCTTTGATTATAGCGGTAGGGTTATAGGTTTTGGCGGTAGAGTATTAGACGATTCAAAGCCCAAATATCTTAATTCTCCAGAAAGTTTAATATTTCAAAAAGGTATAAATTTATATGGACTTAATTTTGCTTTAAAGAACAAGAGCAATAGGACTTTTATCATTGTAGAGGGATATATGGACTGTATTTCCCTGCACCAATATGGCATAACCAATGTGGTAGCATCATTAGGAACAGCTCTAACTGAAAGGCAGGCAAAGCTTTTACGAAGATATGCAGATAAGATCATTATGGCTTATGATGCAGACGGTGCTGGTCAGGCTGCCACTATTAGAGGAATGGAAATTTTAAGAAAGGAAGGGCTTGATGTTAGGATCATGTCAATGCCTTCTGGAAAAGACCCTGATGAATTTATACGTGCCAATGGAAAAGAAGCATTCTTAAGGATTGCTGACAAGGCTATGTCCTTGATCGACTACAAAATCAAAAAAGCAGCAGAGGGAGTTAACTTTAATGACAGCCAGGAAGTAATTAAGTATATTAAAAAGGCAACGGAAGTATTAGCAGAATTAAATCCTGTGGAAAAGGATGTTTATATTAAGAGAATGTCTCAGGAAACAGGTGTTAAAGAACAGGCTATTTACGATCTACTTAAGGGGCAATTAAATAATAGTTCAAAGGAAGCTAGTAATATGAATACTATGCCAACTTTTGGACAAAAATTATATGTGGAACCAGCTCATGTTAAGGCAGAAAGAAATTTATTAAAATTAATGACCATTGATGATGAATGTTATAAGTATATAATTGAGAATTTAAGTCAAGATATGTTTATAATGGAGGGTCATAAAAAAGTATTTGATCTAATAGTAGAAGGTAAAAACAAAGAAGTAGCAGATCTTAATAGATATGTAGAGGATAGATGTGATGATGTTGAAAGTTCTAAGGAGTGGGTAGAAATAAGTAATTTAGAACTGATAGAAGATGATTTTGAAAATAAACAACTTATTATAGATTACATCAGTGAAATCAAAAAATATCAACTTGAGAACTCAAAAAAGCAAATAATTCAAAAAATTAGACAGTGCGAAGCTAAAGGAATGATAGAAGAATCTTTAAAACTGGCACAGGAACTAATGGAAATCAAAAGAAAAATGGAAAAGTCGTAGTTCTGCGGAAGGAGGTTACAATATGAAAGACAAAGATGCTAAAATGGCTATCGTTAAAAGACTTATTGATAAAGGAAAAAAGAGTGGCTCACTAACTTATAAAGAAATCATGGATGAGTTAGAGGAAATTGAATTAAGCCCTGAACAAATAGAAAAAATATATGAAGTTTTAGAATCTATGGGTATAGATGTTATAGGGGATATGGGTGATACTGAGGTAACCGAGGAAGAGCTTGACCTATCAGTGCCTGAAGGTATAGCTATAGATGATCCTGTTAGAATGTATCTAAAGGAGATTGGTAAAGTACCTTTGTTAACATCGGAAGAGGAAATAGATTTAGCCACTAGAATTGAACAGGGAGATATATCAGCTAAGAAGAAGCTAGCAGAGGCAAATCTTAGATTGGTTGTAAGTATAGCTAAGCGATATGTAGGCAGAGGTATGTTGTTTTTGGATTTAATTCAAGAAGGAAACCTAGGATTAATAAAAGCAGTTGAGAAGTTTGATTTTAGAAAAGGGTTTAAGTTTAGCACATATGCAACATGGTGGATAAGGCAGGCAATAACTAGAGCTATAGCGGATCAGGCTAGAACTATTAGAATACCAGTCCATATGGTTGAAACTATAAATAAGCTCATTAGAGTTTCAAGACAACTGTTACAGGAACTAGGTAGAGAACCTTTGCCAGAAGAAATAGCTAAGGTTATGGAAATGCCTGTGGACAAAGTGAGAGAAATTATGAAAATCGCTCAAGAGCCAGTTTCCTTAGAAACTCCAATAGGGGAAGAAGAAGATAGTCATTTAGGAGACTTTATTCCTGATGATGAGGCGCCAGCTCCTGCAGAAGCTGCAGCTTTTACCATGTTAAAAGAACAGTTGATTAATGTGTTGGATACGCTGACTCCTAGAGAAGAAAAAGTACTTAGATTAAGATTTGGTTTAGATGATGGAAGAGCAAGAACTCTTGAAGAAGTAGGCAAAGAGTTTAATGTAACAAGAGAAAGAATAAGACAGATAGAAGCTAAGGCATTGAGAAAACTTAGACATCCAAGTAGAAGTAAAAAATTAAAAGACTATCTTGATTAATACTCAAAGAAAATTTATTAAGTATCATTTAATATGAAATGCTAACTCAAAAGGGTTAGCATTTTAGAGTTTATAAAGTAGCAAACCTATGTTATAATTAAAACACAGGGGTGATAAAAATATGGACATTAAGCCCATAAGAGGCAGAGCTACAATATATATGTTCTCCATTGCACTTTTTACAAATCTGTTTATAGGTGTACTATTTATACTTGTGAATACATATTTGTTAACTACTATTTTAATGGTAACTTTAATAATAGTAGATTTATATTTTTTATATTATTTTTTCTTGGATTTAACTATGAAATATACTTTAATTGATAACCATATAATCATTACTTCCTTTTGGAACCTGAAAAAAGTTGATGTGGATTTTAAAGAAGTAGAAGGTTATATGATATCTAAAGAACCAATACATGGAGTAAAGCTAGCTGGTGTGGGAAATAGTAGATTTTCTTATGGTAGGGATATTATAGACAAGATTGGTACTGTAAAAATGTTTGTGTCATCGGAAAAAAGTACCCTGTTTCTTAAGACTAAAAAAATCTCTTATGCTATTTCGCCAGAGCAAATAGAACCTATTGAAGAAGCTTTAATAAGTTGTAACGTTCCGGATCAAATAGATGAACATAACGAAGATGCACGTGTGGAACTACATAAGGATAAAAAGTTCCTTATACTACTGTCTGCAGTAGCTTTTATTATTGTATTTATGACCATTCTTCCTTTCATTCTATATCTTAAGGGAAGTTTGCCAGTAGATATGCCTCTATCCTTTGATGGGGCCTTTAACCCTATAGAATATGGAACCGCCAAGGAATTTGTCTTTAAGCAGATGATATATGGGGTAATGAATATGGTAATATTGTTCTGTATGTATTATGCCGCATACTTTTGTGCAAAATATGATAGAAAGACATCCTATAGATATCTATATATAAGTTTAATTATAGTTATGGTGTTTTTTATCTTCCAAATAAGAATATTAAGTAAATTTGGTAGTGTATAAATTTAAAAAGGCTTTTATAGCAGGTGATAAGATGAATATAAGTACTAGATTATTTAGTGTTGCTAACATGGTGGATAGGTGTAAGACTATGGCGGATATAGGTACCGACCATGGTTATATACCTATTTTTCTTCTAAAGAACAGTATTTGTGAAAAGGCTATAGCTTCAGATATTAATAAAGGACCGGTGGAAAGAGCCATAAAAAATATAAAAGAATATGGTTTAGAAAAGAAGATTCAATGCAGGCAGGGGCCAGGCCTTTCTACTTTAAAGCCACATGAGGCACAAATAGTAGTAATCGCAGGTATGGGTGGACATTTAATAATATCCATCCTTGAAGAGGAAGAAAAGATAGCTCATAACTTAGAGTCTATAATTCTGCAACCAGTACAACACAGTATGATTTTAAGAAAGTATCTTTATGAGAATGGATACAAGATAATAGATGAAGATTTATGTGTTGACGAAGGCAAATACTATGAAATAATAAAGGTAAGATACGATGGAGTAAAAAGAGTATTAGAAGATATATATTACGAAATCAGTCCTTTTCTTATAGAAAAGAAACACTTGCTCTTGAAGGAGTACATAATTAAGAAAATACAGCAAAATGACAAGATACTAGTTCATATTGATGAAGGGACAGAGCTTGCAAGTGATAGAAAAAGGGAACTGATTAATAGAAATAAGAAGTTAAAGGAGCTACTAACATGTCTGTAAAGTTATCAGAAATAATAAAGGTAATGGAAAAATTTGCACCAAGCAAATATAAAGAAGACTATGATAATGTTGGACTAATGGTAGGAGATATAAATGCAGAAATAACTTCTGTTTTAGTTACTCTAGATAGTACCTTGCAGGTCATTGAGGAAGCTAAGGAAAAAAACTGTGAACTTATTCTAAGTCACCATCCCTTGCTCTTTAGGAAACCTAACTCAATAACAGAGGAAACTTTATTGGGTAGAAAAATAAGAATGGCAGTGAAAAATAATATTAATATTTATGCCAGCCATACCAATCTAGACGTGGTAGAGGGAGGAATTAATGATCTGCTAGTAAGGCTTTTAGGCTTTGATAGAGGACTTGTTATGGAAGAGAGTCCTATGGCTTCTGATAAAGGAAAAGAAGGCATAGGAAGGTTAATAGAGTTGGAAAAACCTATTTCATTAGATGATTTGTGTAAAAAAATAAAAAATGATTTGGCATTATCTTATCTTAGATATTCAGGTGAAGGTAACTGGCCTGTAACTAAGATAGCCATAATCAATGGTAGTGGTCAAGATTATTTTTCTCTAGCTAAAAAGTTAGGGGCAGACTGTATAATAAGTGGAGATACTAGCTACCACTATGTTAGTGATTTGTATGAAGAAGCTGTGGCTGTTATAGATGCAGGACATTTTGCTACAGAGTGGCCAGCTCTTAAGCTCTTCGCAGAAAATTTCAAACAGCTTCTTCAGGATGAGAAAATAGATATAACAGTGAAGGTATCTGAGAAAAATTTTGACCCTTATAAAATATTAGTCTAAATTACCATTTGCATAGCTTTAATTTATGTGCTAAGATACTTTTGTGAGTAAGTCAGACAGTCGCTGCCCGGTAATACCGGGAAGAGGAAAGTCCGAGCTTCATAGGGCAGGGTGCTGGGTAACTCCCAGTGGAGGCGACTCCAAGGATAGTGCAACAGAAAGATACCGCCAAGCAGATGTCAGATATGAGATGTCAGGTGTTGAATAAACTAGGCAAAAGCCTTAAGTTTTTCTCATATCTGAATTCTGACCTCTGATATCTGCTTTGGTAAGGGTGGAAAGGCGAGGTAAGAGCTCACCAGCGCAATGGCGACTTTGCGGCTATGTAAACCCCACCTGAAGCAAGACCGAATAGGGAGACATATGGGGCTGCCCGTCCCGTCTCCGGGTGTGTCGCTGGAGCCTGTCTGGTAACAGCAGGCCTAGATAGATGACTGTCAAATACAGAACTCGGCTTATAGATTTACTC
>JAAYTB010000018.1 GCA_012523855.1 Clostridia bacterium | reverse complement strand
TTATGATGGATGTTTTTTTATTAATTATTCACCTAAGAACTTAGCTAAGTCAGCTTTTGGATCTCCGCTAATTAACTGTAAGTTGAAGGTATTTTGAAGTACATTTAATACTCCTGGGCTGATGAACTTTGGAGCGCTTGGTCCTATATGAATGTTTGTAACTCCAAGGCTTAATAATCCTAGAAGGATTGCAACAGCCTTCTGTTCAAACCATGATAATACTATGCTTAATGGTAATTCATTTACTGAACATTGGAAAGCTTCAGCTAAGGCTAGAGCTATCTTAACTGCGGAACCAGAGTTGTTACATTGTCCAAGGTCAATGTATCTTGGAATATCAGTTCCTGGTACTGTTCCATAGTCTACGTCATTAAATCTAAACTTACCGCAAGAAGTTGTTAATAGTACACAGTCCTTTGGTAAAGTTGTAGCTAATTCTCTATAGTAATCTCTTCCCTTAGTAGGAGCGTCACAACCAGCTATAACGAAAAATCTCTTTATCTTTCCTTCTTTAACAGCCTCTATAATTTCAGGAGCAATGTTTAAAACTGTGCTGTGATGGTAGCCTGTTATTACAGTCTTGTCTGATTCGATATTTACAGCAGGTAATTCTAAAGCTCTGTTTATTATTGGTGAGAAGTCATCGTTCTTAATCTTTGGAACTCCGTCAAGTCCAGCAGTACCATAAGTCCAGAATCTATCTCCATAGTTTCCTGTAGTTATTGGCATTAGGCAGTTAGTTGTTCCTAAAATAGCACCTGGGAACTCTTCAAAAAGCTTTCTCTGATCGTACCAAGCCTTACCTACGTTACCCTTTAAGTGAGAGAATTTCTTAAGCTCTGGGTATCCATGAGCTGGAAGCATTTCTGAGTGGGTGTAAATATTGATTCCCTTACCTTCAGTTTGCTTTAATAATTCATAAAGAGCTAATAGGTTATGTCCAGTTACTAGAATGCTGTGTCCTTCAATTTTGTCTTGGGAAACTTTTATTGGTGTTGGTGTACCATATCTTAAAGTGTGAGCTCCATCAAGTACTTCCATGATTTTAACTGTAGCAGTACCTACTTTTAAAGCCATATTGATATTTTCTTCAAGGCTAAAGTTTGAGTTTGTTAATGTAGTATATAAAGCTTCATGAGTTATAGCATCTACTTCTTCGCTGTGAAGTCCAAGTTCTCTAGCATGAGTAGCATAAGCAGCTACCCCTTTAAGTCCAAATATCATTATATCCTGTAAGCTTGCTATGTCAGGGTTCTTTCCACATACACCAAATTTAGTACATCCTGCTGCTGGTGTCTGTTCGCACTGATAGCAGAACATTGGGTTTGCATTTTTATTTGTTGTTCCACACATATTTCTATCTCTCCTTATATATTAATTAATTATTTGCTTTCCTTTGTTCTTTGTCCTTTTAAATAGACTCTATGTCCTTAACTACAGTATTTATTCTAATTTATAAGACTAATTAAATCTGTGATATATGTTACGGTTTTTGAAAAATCTTTTTTGATAATAAAAAAATGCTAATAGATAAGTTATTGTCTTAATCCATTAGCACTTCTTTAAACTTATTTTGATTTTTTATTTTACTAAAAAACTCTTTCTCTCTTTTCTATAGGTACATATTGAGCTTTAGTACTAACACTTTTATAGGCAGGTCGAATAATTTTAGGTTCGCTTACCAGTTGCTCAATTCTGTGAGCACACCAGCCTGGAATTCTAGCTACTGCAAAGATTGGAGTGTAGAGCTCACTTGGGATGTTTAGCATATCATAGACAAAGCCAGAGTAAAAGTCTACATTAGCTGTAATAACCCGATTTCTTTGTTCTTGGAAGATTTGTACAGATATTTTTTCTATATTTCTATATAAATTGTATTCCTCTATTCGTTGCTTTTCTATAGCAAGTTCTTTTGCTTTTTCTCTTAGCATTTGAGCCCTTGGGTCTGATTTGGTGTAAATGGCGTGTCCCATTCCATATATGAGGCCACTGCCGTCAAAGGCTTCTTTTTTTAGTATTTTTTCTAGTATATCTTTTATGCCATTGGTATCTTCCCAATTCTTTAAGTTACCTTTTATATAGTCCATCATTTGCATTACCTTAATGTTGGCTCCACCGTGTTTTGGACCCTTTAAGGAACCTACTGCTGCTGCTATGGCAGAATAGGTGTCTGTGCCAGTAGAAGTAACTACGTGAGTTGCAAAGGCGGAATTGTTACCTCCACCGTGTTCTGCATGGAGTACCATAGCCAGGTCTAAGAGCTCTGCTTCCTTTGCAGTGTATACATTGTCTGGTCTTATCATATATAGAATATTTTCTGCAATGCTTAATTCTGGTTGTGGAGCATGTATATATAGGCTGTTATGATCATAATAATGAGATTTGGATTGGTAACCGTAGGCTACCATACTAGGCACCCTTGCTGTAAGTTCAATGCTTTGTCTCAAAACATTTTTTACAGAAGTATCGTCTGGATCTTTATCATAAGAGTAAGCTACAAGAATACTTCTCATTAATTTATTCATAATATCTTTGCTAGGAGCTTTTAAAATCATGTCCTCAACAAAGCCATAGGGCAATTCTCTTACTTCCGCTATAAGTTCTTTAAAGTTTTTTAAGTCTTCACTGCTAGGAAGTACCCCAAACAGAAGTAAGAAACATACCTCTTCAAAACCAAAACGATGGTCTTCTTGGAAACCATCTACAATCTCCTCTACGTCTATACCTCTGTAATAAAGCTTTCCATCTACAGGAATCTTCTTACCATTTTCAACATGGTAACCCCATACTTCACCGATTTTTGTTAGTCCTACTAGGACTCCGGTACCATTGTTGTTTCTTAGGCCTCTTTTTACATCGTATATATTGTAATATTCCTGGTCTATTATGCTACTTTCTTTTGCTGTATTTGCAAGGTTTGTTATTTTGTCAAGATAAGAATTAAAGTCCAATTGTTGTTCCCCCCCATTTTTTTAGTACCCCAAAAAAATATATACTATTATTTTAACATAAAGAAATGGCTTATGGAATTAAAAATTATACAATAAGCTGTATAATTACTTGTTTCTATTCCATTCATTTTTAAATAATCCATACAAATACATATGATATCTTCTACCATCTCTGTAAATGTACCCTCTATACAAACCTTCTCTAACAAAGCCTAAGCTTTCATAGAGCTTAATGGCAGCCTTGTTATATTCGATGACATGAAGCTGTAACTTATAAAAATTCATTTCATTAAAACCATAGTCTATAAGAAGATTTAATGCTTCTTTACCAAGTCCCTTATTTCTGCATTCTTCGTCTCCTATGCCTATGAAGAGAAATGTAGTGGCATTTGTCCAAATAATATTATCGAAACCACAGATGCCTATTAGCCTATCATCTTCCACAAGCCTAAGACCCATAATAAGCCTTTCATTGCTGTTGTTATAGTAGTCCATGGTGTCTTTAACACCTCTTGCCCCCCGTGGAATAGCAGCCTCCACTTCATAGTTTCTCATAAATTTAATGTCATCAAACCACTGCTGTAAAAGTTTTTCTTCTCCTTCTCTTAAGGCTGTTATTTTAACCTTATTTCCTTGTAGTAACTTTCTCATTTCTTCTCCCTCATTTTATATATTTATATTAACATTAAATTTTTTCTCTAACCTTATAGGATTGTAAGACTTTTTAGCCTTTCTCAATCCTTTTAAGCCTAAGTCCTCCTGTCGATTTACAGTGGTGACATCATAGAAGTAATTAGTTAAAAAGATCTTATTTATAAAGGCATAAACACCTTTATAGGCACTATTACCCTTTTCAATATGTATTACCGCCATATGATCATTAAGCTTTTCTCCTAGGGTGAAGGCTGCTATTTCATTATTAACCTTTACTGCCATCCCTTCAAGGTTTAACTTGTTAATATTAGTAATCATATCTTCTATAACTTTAAGTTCATATTTTAATTGACTACTAACCTTGGACCTGTTTTTCAGCCACTGTTCTGCGAAGAAAATACATTCCTGTCCTATATTTCCTTCTTTTATATCTTTTATTTCATAATGGTAGTTTCTTATAAAGCTATTGAAGTGATTCTTTTTACCGTGAAACCTTCTTCCTGAAAGCTCTATGAGCTCCTTTGTGCTATATATATAATCAAAATTATTAAGGTCTTCTTCAAATTCTAGCTTATCTCCAAATAAACTTTGCAGCTCAGATAAGAAGTCTTCTTCTACATCCCTAAAAAGAAAAGGCATATTAGTGCTTTTATTTTTAATTTCTAGCAGCTGCTGCACAATATCCTTTAGTCTATGATTTTCCGCCTTTATTGGTGCCATAAAATATTGTCCCTTATTTTTCTCTTCCTTTCTTATTATAAGGGCATCGCTTATTACTGCCAAGCTAGTTTTACACATTTCTCTCCATAAATATAGCGTAGAAAAAGCATATTCATAGGTTTTGAAAGTATATTTATCAAGAAATTTATTAAAAAGTTCTTGATCTCCCAGCTCTATTCCTTTAAAATCCGTCATTTTTTCCTCCCTAATTGGCTTATAGAGTATAATTATTATTTCATAATCTTTTTACTTTATAATATCATATCAAGGCAGAATATCAATAGAGGTAAATTATAACGGGCAGAAATTTATCCATAAAAATACATCACCAAGACTAGATCTCCTAGAATATAGTAGTCCTTTCCTCTCCCTTTTCTAAGGGGGACCCTCCATTTAAGGGTTTCAAACCAGAAGTTAGAAAGACAGATCTAACTAAGGAATTTAGTCCATACTTCATTCTTATCTTGTCTATAGTCTTATCTAATCTCTGCTTTTTTTCCATATTCCTTTCATCGAAAAATGACACTTGATTTATGTAGGCTGTAGATAACTGGGATACTGAAATCCCTAATTGTCTTATGGGGCTTCCATCCCATATTTCATCAAAAAGAGCACAAGCTTCTTTGTTTATATGGTCTGTGCAATCAGTTTTATATTTTAGTTTTCTCTGCTTAGCGCTACCCATAAAGAGGTTGTTTCTATAGCGTACATATACAAGCTGGCAGAGGTTTTCTGAATGTCTTAATCTCATTCCTACAGTTTCTGCTAAGGATAAGAGAACCATATGGGCAGTGGTCCTATCCTCTACATCAAAGGGAATGGTAGTAGAGTTGCCTATACTTTTTACTTCTATAGACTTATTGTCTATAACTGGAGAAGAGTCTATGCCATTAGCATAGTTCCATATCATTACACCATAGCTTTTAAATTTCCTTCTAATTATATCTAGATTATAATTAGCTAAATCTCCTATGGTGTATATATTCATGGCATTAAGCTTGGGGCTTGTAGCCCTTCCTACCATAAAGAGTTCACTTACTGGCAGGGGCCAAAGTTTATCCTTTATTTCATTAGGAAATAAGGTATGTAATCGGTCTGGCTTTTTAAGCTCTGACCCCATTTTTGCTAAGAGCTTATTGTTTGATACACCTATGTTTACTGTAAAACCTAGTTCCCTTTTAATTCTTTCCTTTAATTTAAAAGCTGTTTCCACTGGATCCTTATATATGCCCTTTACTGTAGTCATATCTAGGAAACATTCATCTATAGAGTATCTTTCTACTAAAGGAGTATACTCCCTTAATATATTTACCATAGCATCATTGCATCGGACATATAGGTCATAGTTAGGTGGCACTAAAAATAGCTGTGGACATTTTTCTTTAGCGCTAAATATTGGTTCTCCCGTTTGTATCTTATATTTTTTTGCAGGAATGGACTTTGCTAAAATTATACCATGGCGACTTTCTACATCCCCCCCTACTGCAGAAGGTATTTCCCTAATATCCAAGGAACTGCCGCGCTGGATTGCATCTACAGCGCTCCAGGATAAAAAAGCAGAATTGACATCTACATGAAATATAATCCTCTCATTATTAGTCTTCACCAAAACTCCTCCTACACTTTTTCTCTGTCTATACATTCCAATTATACTCAAACAAATGTTCTGGCGCAAGGCTTTTATTTTGCAAAATTATCCACCGGCACAAATTACCTCTTGGTTATGAGAAAAAATTTGTTATAATGTACAGGTGTCTTGGAAAGCCTTATGGATTTGATAGGGTGTACAAGCTATAAATTGCCTAATGTCATACTTAGACAGCGGAGGAATATTATTTTGGGGTGAATCCATTAAGGTAAGGTTCTCTTTCCTGAACCCGTCAACTAACTTCGTCGGCATAAAAAAGAGGTGTAAAAGTGAAAAAAAATATAAGTAAACTTGTATCAGTTACCATCAGTTCATTATTTATCTTATCTTCCACTGTTGCTGTTGGAATGATAGGAGCTGATTCCAGAAACATTGTACAAGCTCCCCTGAATTCTCTTGAAGAGCCTTTAGAAAAGCAAGAGGATCTTAGTTCTGACAATTCCCTATTTGCTGCTAAATCTAGCAATGAAGCTTTAGCAAATTCTACTGTTACCGATGCTTTAGGCCAGGAAAATCTTAAAACTTTTGCTGCAGCAGATAAAGATGAAGCTCCTGAAGAAAGGCCTACTACTTTTTCTAGAGGTGGTATAAATCCTAACACTTATAAAGAAAATTCTAGTAGTACTGAGAAAGCTGAAAAGCCAGTGTCAGATGACAATATAAAAGCTAGTTCTAAGAAAGAAGTTGAACTTTTAGATTGGTGGAAATCAGGGCGAACTGCCTTTCCTAAAGGGGCAACTGCTACCGTTAAGGACCTTTATACTGGTAAAACCTTTAAAGTAAAAAGAACCATGGGGGATAACCATGCAGATACTGAGGCTCTTACTTTAGAAGATACAAAAATCATTAAAAGTATATGGGGCGGTTTTAGTTGGGAAAGAAGGCCAATACATATATATATCAATGGCAGAATATTAGCAGCCTCTATGAGCGCTATGCCTCATGCAGGCATTGACTCAGCAGCAGCCTATGCCTATGTTAAGAATAGGTCTGAAAACTATGGAGCTGGTTCCAACTTAGATGTGGTAAAGAACAATGGTATGGATGGTCACTTTGATATACATTTCCTTAATAGCACTCGCCATAAAGATGGAAAGACAGATCCCCAGCATCAGGCGGCTGTTAAAATAGCGAAGGACAGAAGATAGAGGATAGAAGTTGGAAGTTAGAGATTAGAGGTTAGAGATTAAGGCTGAGTTATTAGCAATAAATTGCTAATGGCTCAGCCTTTTATAATGGCAATAGGGTCAAGTCTTTAGAGATCTTCGTAGATTTCTAGCTTATCCATTGCTTCATCAACTAGTCTATCTATGTCTAGTACACTTTCTGATTTTCTTATTATGTCTACTCTTGGTTTTGTTTTTGGATGTTTTGGTACGAATATAGTGCAACAGTCCTCGTAAGGTAGTATTGAGGTTTCGTAGCTGCCTATTTCCCTGGCTATATCCATAATATCTGTTTTGTCCATGGCTACTAGAGGTCTGAATACTGGTCTATCTGCTACGTCGGTGCTAACTACTAGTCCTTCCATGGTTTGACTAGCTACTTGGCCTATGCTTTCACCGGTTGTTACAGAGTTTACATTATACTTTTCTGCCACTCTGCAGGCTAGCCTCATCATAAATCTTCTCATTATTATAGTTAGCTCATTTTCTGGACATTTGTCTAGTATGGCCATTTGGATATCGGTGAAAGGTGCCACGTAAAGGGTAAGCTTACCAGTGTAGGCCTTTAGTATTCTAGCCAGGTCCTTAACCTTCTCCTTAGCTCTTTCGCTAGTATAAGGATGGCTGTGGAAGTATAGGGCACTTAAGGCTACCCCTCTTCTCGCCATCAAGTAGCCAGCTACTGGGGAATCTATACCACCAGATAGCATAAGCACAGTACTGCCGTTAGTTCCGTAAGGTAGTCCCCCTACAGCTTTCATCCTCTTAGAGTATACATAGGCTCTTTCCCTTACTTCTACATTTATTACTCTTTCAGGTTTATGTACATCTACCTTTAATCCCTTAACATTCCTTAAAACTTCAGCGCCAACTTCTCGGCTAAGCTCCATAGAATTTAAAGGAAAGCTTTTGTTAGCTCGATTGCTTACAACCTTAAAGGTGCATTCTCCAAATTCTTCAGCTTCCTTAACAGCTTGAGCACCAATAGCCTCTAAGCTAGGTTCTACTTCTGTAACTATGCAAACTTCAGCAACACCAAAGACCTTTCTAACCTTTGACATTACCTCATCTAAATCTTCGCTGTAAATAAACCATCTGCCTTGGTCAGTTGTAAATTCAAATTTGCAGCCTTTTAGTACCGCTGCTATATTGCTTCTTAGTTTATTTTCAAAGCTGCCTCTATTTAATCCTTTTAAAAATATTTCCGATGCATATTTTATAAGTAAAAGTTTTCTCATATTATTTTCTCCTTAAAAATTTCAAACTTTTTTCTAGTACTTCCATGGTGTAATCCACTTCTTCCTTAGTGTTAAATTCACTAAAGCTAAATCTTATAGTTCCCTTTGTTTCTGCAGTGCTCAAGCCTATAGCTTTTAGGACATGGCTGTCAGCATTATTATTGGCAGAACAAGCAGAGCCAGTGGATACATAGATTCCTTTTTCCTCTAAAAGGTGGAGAAGGACCTCACCTCTTACACCTAGGAAGGAAACACTCAAGATATAAGGGCTGAAATAACCCTCACTGGGACTGTTTATCCTTATGTCTTTTAGTTTTGTAAGTTCTTCTATAAAATATTCTTTTAGCTCTTTTACCTTTGAGTAATTATCTTCAGCCTTAGTGTACATGATTTCCGCGGCAGTTACTAGGCCTACAAGACCAGGCAGGTTTTCCGTACCAGATCTAAAGTTTCTCTCCTGCCCACCACCACTAATTAAAGCCTTAGGATAAAAACCTTTTTTTACATAGGAAAAGCCCACTCCCCTAGGACCGTGGATTTTATGTCCACTGACAGATAGCAAATCTATTTTTGCCTTTTTCACATCTATTTTAAGCTTTCCATAACTTTGAACAGCATCTACATGAAACTTGACCCTGGGGCTTTTTTCTTTTATTAAGGCTCCTATAGCTTCTATATCCTGAATAACTCCTATTTCATTGTTAACATGCATAATGCTCACTAGTCTAGTGTGACTGTTTATACTATCTTCTAGCTCTTTCAGGGATATACGTCCATATTGATCCACCTTTAAGTAGCTAGCCTTGGCTCCCATAGCCTCTAAATCCTTAAAGGTATTTAGGATACTTGGATGTTCGATTTGGCTAGTTATAATGTGAGCTCCTGGTCCAGTAAAGCCTTTTACTAAAAAGTTATTACTTTCACTGCCGCCGGAAGTAAATATTATTTCCTCTCGGCTACAGTTAATAGTTTTTGCCGCCTTTTCCCTGGCTTCATTAAGTGCTTTTTCTGCCTGAAGACCTAAACCATGAGCGGAAGAAGGATTACCAAAATTATTCTTCATTGTTTGGGCCACAATATCCACTACCTTATCAAAGGGCTGTGTGGTAGCGCCGTTATCAAAATACACCTGCATAAAACCACTTCCTATTATATTATCTAACTTATTATATCAAATAATGCCTTTTCAGCAACAGGCTTTTAAAAAAAGTGTTTACGGATAAAGTTTCTTATCCATAAACACTTTTTTAAAACAAAGCTATATAAATCTTATTATTCATCAAATAAAACAGTGGACAGATATCTTTCACCAGTGTCCGGTAATAGGACTACTATAGTTTTGCCCTTGTTTTCTTCTCTCTTAGCTAATTCAGTTGCTGCTTGTAGTGCTGCTCCAGAGGATATACCTACTAGAAGACCTTCAGCTTTGGCAACAGCTCTTGAAGCTTCGAAGGCTTCTTCGTTTTTAACCTTTATTACTTCATCTATTACTTTAGAATTATATATATCTGGCACAAAACCTGCACCAATTCCTTGTATTTTATGAGGACCTGCTTTTCCTCCAGAAAGAACTGGGGAATCATAAGGTTCTACTGCTACGATTTTAACATTTGGATTTGCATTCTTTAATACTTCTCCAACACCAGTAACAGTACCACCTGTACCTACTCCAGCTACAAAAATATCAACCTTTCCGTCAGTGTCTCTCAATATTTCCTGGGCAGTAGTCTTTTTGTGAACAGCTGGATTGGCAGCATTAGCAAATTGTTGTGGTATATAGGAGTTAGGAATAGACTCTGAAAGTTCCTTTGCCTTGTTGATAGCTCCTACCATACCTTCTGTACCAGGAGTTAAAACTAATTCTGCTCCTAAAGCCTTTAATAGTTTTCTTCTTTCTATGCTCATTGTTTCAGGCATAGTTAATATTAGTCTGTATCCTTTTACAGCAGATACAAAGGCTAATCCTATTCCGGTATTTCCGCTTGTTGGTTCAATTATTACTGAACCTTCTTTTAAAATTCCCTTTTCCTCAGCATCAGTAATCATTGCATGGGCTATTCTGTCTTTAACAGAACCCATAGGGTTGAAATATTCTAATTTTGCTACAATAGATGCCTGCAAATTGTTCTTCTGGCTATATGATTGTAATTCTAGTAAAGGTGTATTTCCTATTAATTCAGTTAGATTTCTTGCTATCTTAGTCATTGTCTTCCTCCTATTAATAATATTAATTTATGTAGAATTCCTATTGGTTTACTATGTTTTCTATACTATTATTATATACACCTTTATAAAATTTGTCAATAATATTTTAAATTTAAGGCAAAAAAGTAAAGGTTATCACAAAAGATTATTTACCCCTCTTTGTGATAACCTAAATAAAATACTGACATAATATCAGATCTACTGTATTTTTCCCTTACTCTAATGATATTGCCGCCTGCAACTTTATATATTCAAAGATATCATCTTGTTCTTCTATACTTTTCTTTAAGGAATAAGATAAGGACGAGGAAGGTACTACTTTCTTATTTTTTATAGTATAATAACCTTGTCCTAGACCTACACATACATAGCCATCGTAATAACTTTTTCCTTGATACTTTTGTAAAAAAAGTAGTACTTTTTCCCCTTTTTCAACAGCGGGATCCTGGGCTATACCCATCTGCATAAGACTTATATAGTCGCTACTTAACAGGATATTACCCTTCAAAATTTCTACAACTTTAACATTAGAAACTTTATAGCGGACACTATCCTCTTTTATTGTCTCTTTTTCTTCCACTACATTGCCTATAATAATCAAAGGTGAATCACTTATTAATTGGTCTAAATTTTTCGCATTATAAGTTCCACCTGCTGCAGTGGCAATTTTATTTTTTGACAACTTCATAGAAGTAGTGGCTATGGCTATAATAAGAGATATCACAAAAAATATAATGTAATACCGTCTTGTCATATGTATCCCCCCTGCTTTGAAAAAAATAGCGTTATATGTGAACTTTAATATATCTATTTACAAAACTTAAGTTTGGTATATGATAATTTTACCATCAAACAGAATATTTTACAATATTTTCCTAGTATTTTTAACTAGCTTTTTTCGACCTTATTTCTCTTTATAAGACTGAGCTAGAATCTTAGGAGTTGATTTATTATTGACAAGTTCTTCTTATTAATGTATTATACATATTAAACTGAATAATTTATCTATCAAGAGTGGTGGAGGGAATGGCCCTGTGAAACCCGGCAACCTGTATTTCAAGGTGCTAAATCCAGCAGCGATTAGCTGAAAGATAGAAGTGAATTTAAAAGCCTCTTCTATCGAAAGGAGGTTTTTTATTTTTTTGCACTAATATTAGTAGGATACTAAATTTATTATTAGAAGAATCCCTAAAGGGTAGGAGGTGCTTACATATGCCTATAAGAATACCGAATGGTTTACCTGCAAGAGAGGTATTAAATAATGAAAATATATTTGTTATGGATGAAGATAGAGCCTTTCATCAAGATATAAGGCCTTTACGTATAGCTATTTTAAATCTTATGCCTATAAAGGTTACTGCGGAAAATCAACTGCTAAGGCTTTTGAGTAACAGTCCCCTGCAAATAGAAATAACCTTACTTTACCAGGAATCTTATGAATCTAAACATACACCTAAGGAACATCTAAAAAACTTTTACAGTTCCTTTAGCCATATAAAACACAAGAAATTTGATGGACTTATCATTACTGGAGCTCCAGTGGAGCATATGCCCTTTGAAAATGTAGATTACTGGGAAGAGTTGACTGAAATTATGGAGTGGAGTAAAACTAACGTAACTTCCACTCTTCATATATGCTGGGCTGCTCAGGCAGGCTTATATTATCATTACCAAATACCAAAGTATCCCCTAGCTGAAAAAATGTTTGGTGTATTTACCCATAAGCTAAACTATAAAAAGGAAAAGATTCTAAGGGGCTTTGATGATACTTTCTTTGTTCCTCACTCTAGACATTCAGAAGTGAGAAAGGAAGATATTGAAAAGGTAGAGGGTTTACGGATATTAGCAGAATCAGATGAATGTGGGGTACACATTGTTATTACAGAGGATGGAAGGCAAGTTTTTGTTATGGGCCATTCTGAGTACGATGCCGATTCATTAAAATTAGAATACCAGAGGGACATAGCTAAGGGGCTAAAGATCTCTGTGCCTAAGAACTACTTTCCAGATGATGATCCTAGCAAGTCTCCTGTAGTCCGTTGGAGAGGTCACGGGAATTTACTATTTACTAACTGGCTAAACTATTATGTTTATCAGGAAACTCCTTATGACCTTGATTAAGAAGACGCCGTATATTTTTCATACGGCGTCCTTTTTCTTTATAAAAATATCTTAGAAGCTTATGCTCCAATCTTGATTATTGTTGTTATCCCATTGGCTGCCGTTAGTAAAGACAAGATCTAATTTACTGCTGGCAGCTGATGGTACTGTCAAGGTAACTTCCCATATGTTATTGCCCTTTGAAGTCATGGCAGTAT
>JAAYTB010000130.1 GCA_012523855.1 Clostridia bacterium | reverse complement strand
CTTTGCTCCACCCTGACTTTTATGAATAATTATTAACCTTTCTTCCTTGATAGCAGCTACAGCTCCATGGTGTAGATGTCCTATTCTACTTCTATCACCACTACCAATTATAGTTCCCTTTTCATCCATTATATTTATATTATAGGGTACAACCCCCATCATCTTATCTACAATATTTTGGGCCAATTGTTTCGTTAACTTAATCATTTTTATGCTCCCTTTCCTAAGATTCCATTACCTAAAGCTGACTTACAACTGTATTATATCACAGGCTAGTTTTTATAATTAAGAAGAATCTTTTGTTTGACAAATCTATTAACTACAATTATATTTATCATAGGCGTGCGACCGTGTGCACGTTTAAAATTTAAATTAGCAGGTGATACATTTGAATAGAAAATGGTGGAAAGAATCAGTTGCCTATCAAGTATACGTTAGAAGCTTTAAGGATTCTAACGGAGATGGTATTGGAGATCTACAAGGACTCATTGAAAAATTAGACTACTTAAAGGATCTAGGAATAGATGTTATCTATCTAAATCCTATAAATAAATCTCCAAACTATGATAACGGATACGATATAAGCGACTTCAGAGATATTATGGATGAGTTTGGTACAATGGAAGATTTTGATCAACTAATCAAGGAACTTCATAAGAGAGATATGCGTTTTATTATTGATATGGTTATTAACCATACTTCACATCTTCATCCTTGGTTTGTTGAAAGCAGAAAATCAAAAGATAATCCTTATAGAGATTATTACATATGGCATCCTGGTAAAAATGGTGGTCCTCCTAACAATTGGGGTTCCTTCTTTGGCGGAAGTGCTTGGGAGTACGATGAGGCCACTGGCGAATATTATCTTCACATCTTTTCAAAGGAGCAGCCAGATTTAAATTGGACTAACAAAAATCTAAGAGAAGATATTAAAGAAATGCTTAACTTCTGGATAGATAAGGGAGTAGACGGTGTTAGATTAGATGCCATAAACCACTTGGCAAAGGATCATAACTTTCCTGACGGCCCAGTAAGAGAAGGTGACCTATACGGTGATTTTATAAAATATGTTCAAAACCTTCCAAAGGGACATGAATACATAAGGGAGTTAAGGGAAGAAGTCTTTAACAAAAATGAGGATCTTGTGTTAATCGGAGAAACTGGTGGCATAAGCTATCATAATGCACATATTTATACTGGTGATGACAGAAACGAACTTCATATGACCTTCCACTTTGATATGAACGGTATGGGTAAATCTCACAACCCACCAGAAAAGGGTACTGTAGACTTAAAAGAATTAAAGGATAAAATGACAGGCTGGCAACTTATTAAGGAAGATGCAGGCTGGGTTCCCTTGTTCTACTCCAATCACGACAGTACCAGAACTGTTTCTAGAATGGGTGACGACGAAAAATACTGGAGAGAATCCGCTACCCTTTTAGCTACTTTACAGTTTACTCAAAGAGGAACTCCTTTCGTATATTATGGTGATGAAATTGGAATGACTAACGCTCACCACTATGAAATAGAGGACTACAGAGATGTTTCTGTTCAAAATACCTATAAGGACTATGTAGAATCTGGTTTAAAGACAGAAGAGCAATTCCTTGCAGAACTACGTAATGGTAGCAGAGATAACTCCAGAACTCCAATGCAGTGGAACGACCAAGAAAATGCAGGCTTTAGTACTGCTACTCCATGGATTAAAGTCAACTATAACTATAAGGAAATAAATGTTGAAAAGCAGCTGGCTGATGAAAATTCAATATTAAACTTTTACAAGGCGGCAATTAAGCTTAGAAAGAATCATCTTTCCCTTATTTACGGAAACTTTACTGAACTCTACCATGAACACCCTTCAATATACTCTTACATTAGAGAATTAGATGGAGAGAGAATTTTAGTAATTACTAACTTCTTTGATAAGGAAGCTAAATTTAGCCTACCAGAAGATATCAACTACAATGAAAGCCAACTGTTACTAGCTAACTACTTAACAGAAGAAAAAGATTTAAAAAACTTGCTTCTTAGACCTTACGAAGCTAGAATATATAAATTAAATTAATTTATTATAGCGCCAATATGATTTGTATCTATTGGCGCTATATTTTTATCATTTTTAAATTTACATTTTTTACATACTTTTAACTAGGCAAGGACTCCTTTATGTAGTATAATTATATCCATATATCCATATATTCAAGTATTACAATATGCTATTAAATCAAGGAGGTTTTACATGAGCAGTGTAAATATTGTTTTAGCCTTTGCAGCAGGGCTACTATCCTTTCTATCCCCCTGCATATTACCTTTAATTCCTGCATACATTAGCTATTTGACAGGAACATCTATTGAAGAATTACACAATCCAAAGATGAAACTAAGGATTATCTATAAATCCTTAGGCTTTGTTCTAGGGTTTTCCATAGTCTTCATTATTATGGGTGCCTCTGCTACTTCCTTAGGACGTCTGCTCCTCAAATATCAAAAGGCCTTTAGGATCTTTAGCGGAATTGTTATTATCCTTTTCGGACTTCACACTACAGGCTTAATTAAAATAAAGGCCCTTTATCGTGAAAAAAGGTTCTTTAATTTGGGCAAAGCCGATAAAAGTTTCAGTTCTATAATTATGGGCATAACCTTTGCAGCAGGCTGGACTCCCTGCGCCGGACCAATTTTAGGCAGTATACTCCTCTTATCATCAAATCAGGATACCCTTTCCCAAGGTACTTTCCTTCTGGCCATTTATTCCTTGGGCTTGGCACTACCTTTTATATTTACCGCTTATAGTATAGGTTATTTTTCTAAACTACTAACTAAATTTAGAAAACACCTATCCTACATCTCAATTATCAGCGGTTTGCTCATGATAATTATGGGCATACTAATAGCTACTAATAAGCTTGGGAAAATAGCAAATTACTTAAATTTTATTAATATATAGTACGGAGGGTTTGTTTATGAAAAAAATTATAATTGCAAGTTCTGTCTTAATACTACTCTTTGCTGCTGCATATTTTGTAGTTTCTAATAAGGACTTTGATCTCCTTCCTAATAACACCAACACAAATAACAAGACAAGTAACAATCAGTCTTCCCAGGGGGATGGTTCTAATAAAGAGGAAAAGTCTAATAATGATAATAAAAGTGATAGTTCTAAAATTCTAGCTCCAGACTTCGGCCTTACAGATTTAGAAGGCAATAAAGTAACCTTAAGCCAGTTAAGGGGAAAGAAAGTCTTCCTAAATTTTTGGGCTAGCTGGTGTCCTCCTTGCAGAGAAGAAATGCCGGATATTGAAAAACTATACCAGGAAACTAAGGATTCTGACTTGATAATCTTAGCTGTAAATTTAGGTGAAGATAAAAACACTGTAAGCTCCTTCTTAAAAGACAATAATTTTAACTTTACTGTATTGATGGATTCACACGAACAAGTTTCTAGAGGCTATGTTATTCCTTCCATTCCCTCCTCCTATTTTATTGACAAAGGGGGTTATATCAGCTCCAGTGAAATTGGTTATATGACTTACGATGAAATGAAGGCTCACGTAGAAGCTCTTGATTAGTTTTAAAAAATTACTAATAAAATTGCCATCTAAAAGCTATTAAACTGCTCTTTAGATGGCAATTTTATTAACTTAACTCTTACTTACCAACCTTCGCTCTATCAAGAGCCTTTATTATGGCATATGCAACAAGTCCATCTATAAGATGATGAATTATAGTTCCTACACCTACTACCACCAACATATTATACCAAGTGAAACCAAAAGGCATTACAATTACAGCTTCTAAAGCACCATGTAGCGGTGCTGTGATAATTATAGTTTTAAATAAGGATAGATCTCTTTCTATAAAGGCAGCTCCCAATACTCCTACAAAGACATGAGTAAAAGCTCTAGCAGCTACAACTAAAGGTGATGTTATAAGAAAGCCAATAGCGGATCCAACTCCAACAAAGGCAGCAGTGGCAGGACTTATGATCATAGCAATAAACATTGGCACATGGGACCCTATGGTGGCGGTAAAGGGTGGAATCTGAATTCTTAAAAAGCCGAAACTTATAGGTATAACTATAGCCATGGCTGTTAACAAGGCGGCATAAACCAAGCCGTTAATCTTACTTTTCATTCTTCTTTCTCCTATTTACAAATAAGCTAATCCTGTATTCATAAAATTTCACAGTTACTTATACTAGTGTCATTATTTTTGCCATTTAGACTTTGAATATGTATAAACAGTGGTATTTTAATAGTTTTTTTGTTAGTATTTATATAGAAAACATCCAATCTTCAAGGATTTAAGGAAGTGATAACCATGGATTTATTTGATTTAGCTAATAGTAAAAATAATATAAACTTCAAACCTCTGGCAGAGAGAGTTCGTCCCGAAACCTTAGATGAATACATTGGCCAAAAGCACATACTTTCTAAGGATAAGATGCTTTACAGGGCCATAATGACAGATAACATAAGCTCCGCTATTTTTTACGGGCCTCCAGGGGTAGGAAAAACAACTCTGGCAAGAATAATCGCCAATCACACCAAGGCTAATTTTATAGAACTCAGCGCCGTAACTGCCGGCACCTCAGACGTTAAAAAGATAGTTGCTGAAGCAGAAACTAATTTGAAACTCTACGGTAAAAAGACTATTCTTTTTCTTGATGAAGTTCATCGTTTTAATAAGTCACAGCAGGATTCTTTACTGCCCTCTGTGGAAAAAGGCTTAATAATCTTGATAGGAGCTACAACAGAAAATCCTTATTTCGAAGTAAATAAGGCTTTACTATCAAGGTCTATGATCCTAGAATTAAAAGCCTTATCGGAAGAAGATGTGATAACTGCTTTAAAAAATGCCTTAAAAAGCCCAAAAGGTTTTGCTGATTTGAATATAGAAATTGACCAAGAAGTATTTAAGTATTTTGCTGTACACAGCAATGGAGATATTAGAAAGGCCTTGAATGCTCTGGATATAGCAGTAAGAACCTCCAAAAGAGTTACAGATAAAATTATTATAACCGTTGAGGATGCTAAAGAATGTATTCAAAGAAAGATGAGCCTCTATGATAAGAATGGTGATAATCATTATGACACCATAAGCGCCTTTATTAAGTCTATGAGAGGTAGCGATCCAGACGCCACAGTTTATTATTTAGCAAAAATGTTGGACGCTGGGGAGGATCCAGTTTTTATAGCAAGGCGAATCCTAATACACGCCTCCGAAGACGTAGGCAATGCAGACCCTATGGCCTTGGTTATAGCTAGCAGCGCCATGACTGCTGCTCGAACTATAGGCATGCCAGAATGCAGAATTAACCTAGCACAGGCCGCCCTTTACATAGCCTGCGCGCCAAAATCTGACGCTACCATAGCCGCTATAGATGCAGCTTTGGAAGACGTAAGAAATAATAGGGATTCAGGTATTCCCCCACACCTTAGAGACGCCCACTATCAAGGTGCTTCCCAATTAGGCCATGGAGTGAATTATAAGTATCCCCACTCTTATGGTGGCTTTGTAGAAGAACAATATCTGCCGGATTCCCATAAGGACAAGGTATATTATAAACCTAGCCGCAATGGCATTGAAGGCAAGATCTCCGAAAGATTAAAAAAACTATGGAAAAACAAAAAGTACCCCGGAGTCTAAAACTCCTAGGTACTTTTCTAACTTCTATCTTCTAACCTCTAACCTCTATCTTCTATCCTCTATCCTCTATCCTCTATCTTCTATCTCTCCAGTTCTCCCTTATAAGCCATAGTTCCCTCAGCTACATTTGTCACCTTATAACCTTTTTTCACTAATTCATTGCAGGCCATCAAGCTTCTTCTTCCAGATCGACATATTAAATGATATTCCTTATCCTTATTCATAAACTCTTCTGGCTCATACAAAAGGTCTTCCATAGGTATGTTTTTAGCTCCTGGCAAATGACCAGTTCTATATTCAAAAGCTTCCCTTATATCTATCAAATTTACCTTGTCTAATACAGTCCCCAAATCATTTACCTTAATGGATTTAACTCTTCTAGTATTTGACACTGAACTCATAGTCTTCCTCCTTGAGTTATTTTAGAATAATTATACTGCTAATATAACACTGAAAATCGAAATTTAAAAGACCATATCATGGAATATTAATAAAAAAGACACCGACCTCTTTTGGCCAGTGCTTTATATATAAAGGTTTTTCTATAAACATACTTCTTCGCTCTGTAAATTCATACAATCGTATAATACTCTCTTCAGATCTAGTACCTCTTTCATTTCAAAGTAACCTATCTTCTTATATATAAAATTTGCAGCTTGAATTGCTCCTTCAGCAAATATCCTTCTTGAGAAAGATTCATGGATGATTTCTATCTTATCACATTCACCGATAATTTGCACTTCGTGTCTTCCAACAACTCCACCTGCACGGATAGCTGTTATTGGAATATCCTTCTTATATACTCCTGAAGATTTTAAACCTCTTTCCATCTCCAGGGCAATCTTACTTGCAGTACCAGAAGGAGCATCTTGTTTATGCTTATGGTGGGTTTCAATGATCTGGAAATCATAGTTGTTTAATATATTAGCTGCTATGTTACTTAATAGCATTAGAGTATTTACTCCTAATGTTATATTTGGAGCATAAACAATACCATTATGATATTTATATGCTAGATTACTTAATTCTTTAATTTCTGCTTCTGTAAATCCTGTGGTTCCTATAACCATATTAATTTTCAGCTTAGCTAGCAATTTAGCCGTTTTCATAGCTGCTTTGGCATTAGAAAAATCCACAACTACATCTGGCTTAGTTCTTAAGATCACTTCCTCCAGATCTTCAGAAGAGGATACTATTATGTCAGATTCTACGTCTGCTATTATATCTCCTAAAGTCTTACCAGCTTTTTCACTTGAAGGACTACATACCGCTGCCACTAGCTCCATGTTTTTCTGCTTCAATATGCCTTTAGCTATGTATTGGCCCGTTCGTCCTAAACCAATTTGACACACTTTGATCATATAACAACCCCCTTTTATAATATAGAAATTTAGAGTTTTCCTTATTATCGAAAAAAAATTAGTTGTGAAATTGAATATCTCCATATAAATCAAGGTCACAACCAACAACTTAATTGTATCATATAGGTTGTATCTAGTCAATATGTGGATAAATCTAGGCAAGTAAAAAAAATCGCATAAAACGAGGACCCCAGGGGCTTTCCTCGACATAAGTCGACTGCCCCTGGGGTATTTTATAGCTCAAAGTACTTTGCTTCTTCAGCTGCGAAGATTAAACCGCACACACTGGCAGCTGGTTTCATCATATAAGTTTCTGTAAGGGATACTCCTGTATTTTCCTCTCCTTTAAGGAGGTCAAATAACTTTGTCTTTTCCCTGTGATCCTTTAAGGATGGATAGCCAAAAGCTGGTCTTATACCTCTGTACTTTTCTCTTAGCATATCTTGAATAGAAAGGTCCTCATCTGCTCCATATCCCCAATAGTCTCTTCTTATCTGCATATGAAGCTGTTCTGCAAAGGCTTCTGCTAATCTGTCCGCCAGCACCTTTACCATTATAGCCTTATAATCGTCACCTTCAGCCTTAAGCTTTTGGGCATATTCTTCTACACCAATACCTGCAGTAACAATGAAACCTCCAAGATAATCAGCCTTGCCACTGTCCTTTGGAGCAATGTAGTCTGCTAGGCATCTATATTCTTCTTTCTCATTTACCTTCTGCTGTCTTTGCATATTAAAAGTGGTAAGAAGTTTATTTCTATTTTCGTCACTGTAGATTTCTATATCATCCTCAACAGAATTAGCTGGGAATATTCCAAAGACTCCTTTAATAGTTAGGATATTTTCCTTTTCAAGAAAATCCAGCATTTCCTCTGCATCTTTCATAAGTTTCTTAGCTTCCTCAGCATATTTAGAATCCTTTAGGATTTCAGGATACATTTCCTTCAAGCCCCATGCTACAAAGAAGAAAGTCCAGTCAATATATTTTCTTACTTCACTGATGGAGAAATTACTAAAGGTCTTTATCCCAAGAAAGTTGGGCTTATCTATTCTAGCCTTATCCCACTGAATTTTATATTTCTTTTCTCTGGCCACTTCTAGTTTTTCAAACTTTCGGTTAATCTTATAGTAGTTTTCACGGCGCTCCTTGTATTCATCGTTGACCTCTGCTAAATAAGCTTCCCTAGTTTCCTTATTTGCCAGCTTCTTAGCTACTTCTACAGCCTTTGATGCGTCAGTGGAGTGAACAACCCTTGGATATTTTGTTGCTATCTTTAGGGCTGTATGGGTTGGTGAAGTAGTGGCTCCTCCAACCATAAGAGGAATATCAAGGCCCTGCCTTTCCATCTCTTCTGCCACATGGCACATTTCTTCTAGGGATGGGGTAATCAAACCACTTAAGGCTATAATATCTGCCTTTTCCTTTTTAGCTGTTTCTAGTATTTTCTCGCAGGCTACCATTACTCCTAAGTCAATAACCTGAAAATTATTGCAGGCCATGACAACAGAAACGATATTCTTTCCAATGTCGTGAACATCCCCTTTTACAGTTGCAAATACTATCTTACCAGCAGTACTTTTCTCTCCACTGCCCTTCTCTGCTTCTACATAGGGCATAAGTACACTAACTGCCTTCTTCATAACTCTAGCACTCTTAACTACCTGAGGAAGAAACATCTTGCCTGCCCCAAATAGTTCTCCAACTACATTCATGCCATCCATCAAAGGTCCTTCAATAACCTGCAGGGCCTTCTTGTAATGACTTCTTGCCTCTTCCACATCTTCCTCTATAAAATCTGTTATACCCTTAACTAAAGCATATTTAAGCCTTTCTTCTGCAGTTCTTTCTCTCCATTGTAGTTTATTTTCTAGCTGAGAGCCTTCCCTGTTTTTATAGCCCTCTGCAAATTCAATTAGCCTTTCTGCAGCTTCCGGACTTTTATTTAATACCACAGCCTCTACAACTTCCAAAAGGTCCTTAGGGATTTCATCGTAGATCTGTATCATACCAGGATTAAGTATAGCCATATCCATGCCAGCCTTAATGGCATGGTAGAGGAAGACTGAATGGATAGCCTCTCTGATGGCATTGTTACCCCTGAAGGCAAAGGAAAGGTTACTCACTCCTCCACTAACCTTTGCATAAGGTAGATTTTCTTTTATCCAAGCTGTTGCCTTAATAAAGTCTACAGCATAATTATTATGTTCCGCTATCCCTGTTGCTATGGCTAAAATATTAGGGTCAAAAATAATATTCTCTGCTGGGAAATTTACTTTATTTACAAGTATCTCGTAAGCTCTCTGACATATCTCTATTTTTCTTTCATAGCTATCTGCCTGCCCCTTTTCATCAAAGGCCATAACCACTACAGCAGCGCCGAATTTGTTTATAAGCTTTGCCTGCCTTATAAATTCTTCCTCTCCTACCTTTAAGGATATAGAATTTACTATAGGCTTACCCTGGATAGCCTTCAGTCCCCTTTCAAGAACCTTAAAGTCTGAGGAGTCAATCATTACCGGCACCTTAGCTATGTCTGGTTCGCTGGCTAAGAGCTTTAAGAACTTATCCATTTCTTCTTCCCCATCTAATAAGGCATCATCAAAATTTATATCTATAATTTGAGCCCCGTTCTCTACTTGCTCCTTAGCTACAGAGAGAGCCTCTTCATATTTTTTCTCCCTAATTAATCTAGCAAATTTAGCAGAACCAGCTACATTGGTTCTTTCTCCTATATTTACAAAGTTGCTTTCCTTATTTACTTTCACAGCCTCTAGACCGCAATATATTGTTTCCTTTTCTAGCTTAGGAAGAAGTCTAGGTTTTACATTAATAAGGCAGTTAGCAATTGCCCTTATATGTTCAGGAGTAGTACCGCAACAGCCTCCCACTATGTTCAAATGTCCTTCCTCTGCCAGTTCCTTTACTAGAGCAGAAGTTTCCTCAGGTAGCTCATCATACTCCCCTAAAGTATTAGGCAAGCCTGCATTAGGATAAAAACTTATATACAAGCTTTGGGATTTTGAAAGCTCCCTTATAAAAGGAATCATATCTCTAGCTCCAAAGGCACAATTCAAACCTATGCTAATAAGCCTATGATTTTTCAAACTCTCTGCAAAGGCTTCTAAGGTCTGTCCCGATAAGATTCTACCACTCATATCTGTAATAGTTCCTGAAAGCATAATAGGGCGGTCTAAAGCTTTTTTCTCTAACACATTATCTGCCCCCATAATGGCTGCCCTAGCATTTAAGCTATCAAATATAGTCTCTATAAGTAGTAGATCTACTCCACCATCTACCAGGCCCTCAATCTGTTCCTCATAGGCAGCTAGCAGTTCATCGAAACTTATATTCCTCATTCCTGGATTTTCTACGTCTGGAGATAAGGAAGCAGTTCTATTAGTAGGTCCTATAGAACCTGCCACGAACCTAGGCTTGCTGGGGTCCTTTTCCGTATATTCATCGGCAGCCTCCCTAGCTAGCTTGGCACCATAATAATTTAAATCATAAACCTTATCTTCTAGGCCATAATCTGCCTGGGATATTCTATTGCTGTTAAAGGTATTAGTCTCAATAATATCGGCACCTGCTTCAAGATATTCCCTATGGATTTCCCCAATAACAGCTGGCTTGCTAATATTTAAAATATCATTATTGCCCTTTTGATTTTTATTGCAAGGATATGACCCTCGAAAGTCCTCTTCACTTAAAGCTCTCTTTTGTATACTAGTCCCCATAGCCCCGTCTAAAATAAGTATTCTTTCCTTTAAATAACCTTCCAACTCTAACCGCATACTTTAGCCCCCTAAATCTTATAATTATAATAAAAAAGCTTCCAAAATAGGAAGCAGTGTAGTTCTAATAAACTTAACAGCTTCTTATCTTTCAGCCATAGGCTGTAGGATTTAGCACATTCTAGCTTAAAACTAGTGTTGCTGGGTTTCATTGGGCCTTTCCCTCCACCTCTCTTGATAAGAACTAAATATATTTTATATTATGAGTATATATTTTATTAGGCTTATAGTCAATAAGTCTTCTTGATCTTTAAATCTTTAATAGTAAATTACTTCAAGTATATTTTCAGGCTCTTTTATAAGAATTGGTGCAGATCTACCATCCCCATTACCTAATCCAGCCATTGACTTATAGGGCATTTGAGAATAATCCATCGCTTCAACATAAACCTGTTTTCCTACTAAAACTCCATCAAAAACCACATCAGCCCCCTGCTGAGATAGCTGTTTAGATATTAGCTCTGAACTGCCATCTTCATTAATTTCATATAGGTCATAAGTAAGGCTTGCAGTTAAGGGTTCATTATTGTTTAACTTACTCTTAATCACTAAGGAAGAGCTTTTTAGAAGCTTAACAGGCAAATCATTTTGTCCCTCATTGATTAATATAAAAGCGGAAAAACCATCTGAACCAAGTCCTTCAAAAGCTTTAAGTTTTAACTCTTCAAGGTTTGTAGCTTTTACATAGACAGAAGACCCTACAGGAAGATCCCTAAATACCGCCTTACCATTTTTATCTGACCTTGCACTAGCTGTCTTTGCAAAGCCTCCATTAGTATAAGTGTACAAATCATAATTTACACCTTCAATAGCTTCCATATCAAAATCATTGCTACTAATAGTTAAATCAGCTTTAGCTACTTCCTTTTTCTTTATAATAGGTATCATTATCTCTGATTTTCCTGCAAAGGTAAGTAGATTACCATGTCCTTGGCCGTTACCTTGTCCATTACCTTTCTTATAGCTAATCTTATTATAAGCAGTATTTCCATCCTTACCAAAAAGGCAGTTGTCAGTTACATTGATTTCATAACCTTCTGGAATTTCAACATTTAAATAGTAGCCATCCTTTATATTCTCAAATACAGGAAAGTAAAGACTTGCCTTCCCATTGTTTTGTGACCAGGTAAAGGGATATATGTTAGTAGAATTTAACCAGTGATTAATTGAAACTTTAACACCTTTCATAGGCAAATCCCCATTTTTACCTTGCTTGTTATAAATCCCATCTCCATCTTTATCATAAAAAACAAATATATTATCAAATTTAATTATATCTACTTTAAAATTGCTAAAATACTTGTCCAGATAATTTTTAGTTTCATTAAACTTGTCCCACTTGTCATTGTAAGCTAAATTGTCAAGCTTTCCACCTATTGAACGACCATAGACAGCAATTCCTGAAGAAGTACATATTAAAGCCAATACCATAAGGGAAAGTAGAAGTCTTTTAACCTTATACTTAGAAAATTTCAT
>JAAYTB010000129.1 GCA_012523855.1 Clostridia bacterium | reverse complement strand
TGAAAGTGGACAAGTTAAAGAGGTAGAAATAGAAGATAAAGAGATAGGTTTTACTGTGGAAGAGGAAGATGGTAAGAATGGCATTTATGTAACTGGACGTATGGATGATCCTCAATTAGTAGATCGTTTATACAAGGCTGATGTCAAATTTTCTAAGGTTATTCCAAAGGAAAGTTCTCCTTTAACCAATGCTCTAATATCTTGGATTATTCCAATGGCAATCTTTTTTGCACTAGGTCAATTTCTTATGAAGAGAATACAGAGTAAAATTGGTGGAAACACTATGTCCTTTGGGAAAAGCAACGCTAAGGTCTATGTTGAGGCTCAAACGGGGAAAACCTTTGCTGACGTAGCAGGACAGGAAGAGGCTAAGGAGGCTTTACAAGAAATTGTAGACTTTCTTCACAATCCTCAAAAGTATAAGGAAATTGGTGCTAAGGTTCCAAAGGGAGCCCTTTTGGTAGGACCTCCAGGAACAGGGAAAACTCTTTTGGCTAAGGCTGTAGCTGGTGAATCCAAAGTACCTTTCTTCTCAATTTCAGGTTCTGAATTTGTAGAAATGTTTGTAGGTATGGGAGCGGCAAGAGTAAGGGATTTATTTAAGCAAGCTCAGGCTAAAGCTCCTTGTATCGTCTTTATTGATGAAATTGATACTATAGGTAAAAGTAGAAATTCTGGCGGTGTAGGAGGTAATGACGAAAGAGAGCAGACCTTAAATCAGCTATTAACTGAGATGGATGGTTTTGATGCAGATAAGGGTGTAGTAATTTTGGCAGCTACCAACAGACCAGAAACTTTAGATAAGGCATTACTAAGACCGGGAAGATTTGACAGGAGAATCCCTGTAGAATTACCAGACTTAGCTGGTCGACAAGCAGTTTTACAGGTACATGCTAAGAAGGTTGTCTTAGGCGAAGATATAGACTTCAATGTTATCGCTAGGGCTACCCCAGGAGCATCTGGAGCGGATCTGGCCAACATTGTTAATGAGGCAGCCCTTAGGGCAGTAAAGCTTGGCCGTAAACATGTAACTCAAACAGATTTAGAAGAATCTGTAGAGGTTGTAATAGCAGGATATCAAAGAAAAAATGCTGTGATTTCTAAGGAAGATAAAGAAATTATAGCCTACCATGAAATAGGACATGCATTAGTGGCAGCAAAACAGAGTCATTCAGCGCCAGTCCATAAGATAACAATCATACCTAGAACTTCAGGAGCCTTAGGCTATACAATGCAGGTTGAAGAAGGAGAGCAGGTTCTTATGAGCAAGGAGCAGGCTTTGGATAAAATAACAACCTATATGGGAGGAAGAGCTGCTGAGGAGCTTATATTTAATAGTATTACTTCTGGAGCCTCCAATGATATTGAACAAGCTACAAAAATTGCTAGATCCATGGTTACTAGATTTGGTATGAGTGAAGTATTTGATATGATGGCTCTAGAGACTGTAACCAATCAATACTTAGGCGGAGATGCTTCCCTGCTAGTATCTGCTGAAACAGCTTCTAAGATCGATGAAGAAGTGCTTAAAATTATTAAGAACTGCCATAATAAAGCTAGGGAAATACTAGAAGATAACAAGGAAAAGTTACATGAATTAGCTAAATATCTTATAGAAAAGGAAACCATAACAGGAGAAGAGTTTATGGATATTCTAGGAGAATAGAAGAGAAGAATTGGGACCCTTTGTTTGGCACCACGGTGTTAAGCAAAGG
>JAAYTB010000128.1 GCA_012523855.1 Clostridia bacterium | reverse complement strand
TCTCCATAAGCTTTTTATCCTTTTCCATTATTATAAGTTGGAGTTGACGAATGTACTCTTCCTTATAAGAATCTCCTTCGTTACTTTGCTTATTATTTAAAAAAGGAATTATAGTGTTTTCCTTCTCTCTAATTTCATCCTTATTTGAAGGTTTTTCTAGATTAATTACAGGATAGGGAGGACTATCAACTATTATAGGACAATAGGTGTTTTTAAAATTAGGCTCAGAACTATGATTACTTATATATACGCTATTGCATAAATAGGGGTTTTTCTTCATTAGTAGATTCTTTGAATTCCAGTTGATTGAACCGGAATCAGTTTTTCTGTAAACTATATTTTCCCCTTCTGTCCAAAGTATATAAGTATAATTATTTTTTACTACTATAGCTGGATGCAATGCATTAATAGTTGCTTCCGATAAAGGGATATCCTTTGACCACTTAGATGAATTATTATTTAGATCTCTATATCTAACTAATGTATAAATATTCCTATTTAAAGAAGCATTATAACAAATAAAAGCCACATTTTTATCACTAATTAAAAAAGAGGCATTATGAGAAATAGGTAGTTTAATATTGTCATCTAAGTCTCCCCACATATAAAAATCTAAATTAAATTTTTTAATGCCATAGCTTTGTTTACTGTCCTTAGAGTAGAACAAGTAAATATAATTTTTTGTACAGTCAATCATATAGGGATAGAAGAACTTATCAGCTTTTACATCTACCACTTTTTTAGTTGTCCAACAGTTATTATGGTAATAACTATGATAAATTGAACGACAGAGGGTACTTTTATTATTTAGCATATAAAAAATATGTACGTCTTCTCTAATGGTTTTTATGGTAAGAAACTTAACCTTATTGGATTTAAGATTAACATGAGCTAATTTTTTTTGAAATTTATTTGAAGGATGAATTCTGTAGTATAGCTCACCGCTATCTTTAAGCAAAATTAAATGGATTTTATCCTCCTTATCTAGATCTACGCTGTAATCTGAAATATTCTTTTCCACAGGTAGTATGCTACTTAAACCTTTGTCACTGAAGGTCTGCAACATTAGAGTATTGCTTTCTGATAAGTAAAACTTGTGGTAATAATTAGTGGAGTCTCTCAATAGAAAGCTATAATTATTGTTAAAAATCATATTATCCCCCCAAAACTTTAATATTATCCAGGTATTAGTGCATATGAATATATAGTGTGGACATATGTTAATACCTCATCTAATATCAGTATATTAATTATGGATAGTTTTATATGATTAATTAATTATAAATGGAGGTGTTTCTGCTAGAATTTTAACTCCCACAAGTGTAGGGTTCGAAATTTAGAAGCTAATTTATAAATCGGAGGGATAAGGATGGCGGTAATGGATTTAACTAAAACTATACGATATTATGTTACCAACAAAAATAGTAATACTGTATCTGTAATTGATGGCAGTAGCAACAGTGTTATTAAAACTTACGATGTAGGCGCAGGGCCAAAAGATGTTTTAGCAACAGAGGAAGAGCTTGTTTATGTAGCTAGCCCAGGTAGCGATACAGTAACTATTATATATAAAGAGGGAGACAAAAGGACGTTAAATATTCCTAACGAAGGATATATTGCAGTGGACTCGGTGATGGGAAGGTTATATACTTCAAAGGAAGGTATGCTTCAGGTTTATGATGTAAAAAGTGGAAGTTTAATAATATCTATAGATGGCCTGATAAAACCTGGACATATTACTTTAAATAATGGCGGAAACAAACTATTTATAGCTGATGATAATATTGTAAGAGTATATAATACAATTACTTTAGAATATATAAACACTATTAGTGTGCCAGAAAAGATAAATTATATAGCTATTTCTAATGATGATACTAGAGCTTTTATAGCCTATGGTAAAATTGGCAATGTAGCTGGTATAAGTATTTACGACCTGGTAAATAATAAGCCCTTAACAAATATTACTGGAAGTGAAATAACAGCTCCAGTGGCAATTGCTCAAAAGAATAATATTCTTTATGTAGCTAATAAAAAAGAGCAAGGGACTGTGGTAGCTGTAGATTCTACTACCTTCAATATCCTTACAAAGGTTATACCAGTAGGCCATAATCCTACCAGTTTAACCTTGTCACCTGACAATGAAAAATTATATGTGGTAAACTCCTACAGCGGAAATATAAATATAATTGATTTATTAACCAACCAAGTTAATTCTATTAGTCTGGGAGAGGCAAATCAGCCTGTGGATATAGCTTGTAGCTACGGGGAAAAGGTTGTGGCAGTAAAGGAAGCAGCCCAGGTAAGAGATGATGTGGAGAAACCTTTGGAATCTGTAAGTATTATGGCAAAGAAGGTTTTTTCTAGCTGTCAGCAGAGAATATGTTTTCCAATGGTAGATATATCCTTAGAAAAGGATTTTGGTAAAGCAGTGTTGGAGAAGGTTACCTTTGAAAATGGAACTATTGTTCCTGGAACTTTAAAGATCACCCCTTTGGTTGATAGACTTAGTTACTCCAGAATTCAGTTAGTGATAACTGTGCCTTTTAAAGCCTATCTAAAATCAGACAGTGGAGAAACAGCAGTTATTAACGGGGTTTTACCTAACATAGAAAAGGACATCGTTATGTATAAGCCTCAAACAAGAGATGAGTTCAAATTTCACACAATAATAGAGACAAGATCAGATGTCTTAAGCACACCTAATATTACTGAAGATTCTATTAAAGTAGCTATAGGTGTGTTTTTGGTAATAAAAATAATTGGAGAAGTAGAGCTAGTAATACCAACTTATAAATATATCATTGAACCTCCAGAATGTGAAGTTTATCAAGAACCAAAAGAAGAAGATATATGTGAAATTTTTTTAGATTTTAATCAAACTCCTTTTCCAGAAGATTTTTTTCCTTCAGAAATGTAGCTTTTAATAGATTATTGAAACTAAGAAGGGTCTGCCATGGATAATTTCAGTAATCTATCAGTTAAGTTTTTATAATGAAACCCTTAAAATAGGCTAAAGAGAATAAGTCATACTATGCCCGCATAGGTATATTACAAGCTAAAAAGAATCAGGGGGATTAGTATGAAAGTTCTAATGTGCATAAGAAGTGATTATTTTAGAAACTTTGGAGGAGACTCGAGGCAAATGTTAAAAAGTGTTGAGTATTTAAGAAAATTAGGGGTAGAGGCCCATATAAATGCGGGAGATATCACTGATTTTTCATCATACGATATTGTGCATTTATTCAACCTGGCTAGTATGGGAGAGACATATAAATATTATAAGATAGCTAAAAGTTATAAAAAAAACATAGTTCTATCACCTTTGTATTGGGATAGGACATTATACTATAAATATATTAATAATATTGAAAATTTAAAGCTTTGGGAACGTTGCAGTGCTTATAGGAAAGAGATTGTTAAAGGTTGCAAACTAATCTTCCCTAACAGCTATATGGAGGCGGAACTACTAAGAAAGCAAATTTATCATAGAGGTAACTATGTGGTAATCTACAATGGTGTAGAGGTAATAAGCGATGAAACCCCTCTGTATAATTTAAAGGACCGATATCATTTAGATAGTTATGTTCTTTGTGTCGGAAGAATATGTGTAATGAAGAATCAACTGGTCTTAGCTAAGATTTGTAATGAGCTTAATATACCTTTGGTGCTTATTGGGAATATTAAGGACAAAGCTTATTTAGATGCCTGTCTAAAATTTAAAGGCACCTTGTACT
>JAAYTB010000127.1 GCA_012523855.1 Clostridia bacterium | reverse complement strand
TCTACCACTTCACCTTCTGGCAGTGATGTGTTTGTAACATCATCTACTATTCCAATTGTAAATCTGTTCTTAGGCTTATCTGCCTTTAAATTGTCAAATACAGCGATAATTTGTGAAGGGGTAGTATCTTTAGAAGCTAATCCATATCTACCACCTACTATTTCAGGCTTGTTTTCTGCCTTGTAGAATAAATTTAATATATCTAGATATAGGGGTTCACCAAGGGAACCTGGCTCTTTTGTTCTGTCTAAAACTGCAATTTTCTTAACAGACTTTGGTAAAGCCTTAAAGAAGTATTCAGCACAGAAAGGTCTATAAAGATGTACTTTTAAAATACCTACTTTTTCACCTTTAGCCATTAAATAATCTACAACTTCATGAGCAGTATCACAAACGGAACCCATGGCAACAATAACATTTTCTGCATTAGGATCTCCATAGTAATCAAAAGGATGATATACTCTTCCAGTTATTTTTTCAATTTCCCTCATGTAATGTTCTACAATGTCGGGCACTGCATTGTAATATGGATTTGCAGCTTCTCTCATCTGGAAATATATATCAGGATTCTGAGCTGTACCTTTTACTGTTGGGTGCTCAGGATTTAAGGATCTATTTCTAAAAGCTTTGATAGCTTCGTAATCTACAAGTTTTGCCACATCTTCATAGTTGACAACTTCAATTTTTTGGGCTTCATGGGAGGTTCTAAAGCCATCAAAAAAATGAATAAAGGGTAGACTAGCTTTAATGGCAGATAGGTGGGTAACGTGAGCCAGATCCATAGCCTCTTGTACATTGGAAGAAGCTAGCATCACAACACCAGTTTGCCTTGCTGCCATAACGTCTTGATGGTCTCCAAATATTGAAAGAGCATGAGTGGCTATAGCTCTTGCACTAACATGTAAAACGCCAGGCAACAACTCACCAGCCATTTTATATAGGTTTGGAATCATTAACAACAAACCTTGGGATGCAGTGTAAGTTGTTGTTAAGGCACCGGCAGCTAGAGAACCATGCATAGAGCCTGCAGCACCGGCTTCTGACTGCATTTCCACAACCTTCACAGTCTGACCAAATATATTTTTCCTTCCATGGGCTGCCCATTCATCTACTGTTTCAGCCATAGGAGTAGATGGTGTTATGGGGTAAATAGCTGCCACTTCAGTGTATGCATAGGATGCATCTGCAGCGGCCATATTACCGTCCATGGTTTTCATTACCTTAGTCATAGATTATATCCTCCTTAAAAAATAAAATATTTTCCTTCTCTATTATTTACAATTAAAATAGTATAAATACATAGATTATATGATTTCACATTTCATATAAACTAATGTAGTTTTTTTATATAGTATTCTTCTTTTTTTGGATTATAATTAGGAGCTTTATAGCTAAAGGATAGTTCCGAAGAAACTTCATTTATGTAGGTCATATTATTATTGCCTACAATATTTGAGAATTTTTCCATATCCTTAGCAGGAACAACCTTATATATAGTCTTGCCATTATTTTTATACCTTAATCTATATACAGGTATGGTTTCCGTAAATTTTATCCTAGTGCTAGTCTCAGTTTTTTCTAAGTTTATACACTGCATAGATTCAATGTCTGTATATTTGTCATTTTGATTGGAAATGAAATTACCAAGGGAGTAATTAACTAAAACTTCTCTTTCTTCAACTTTCAACATTTCTGTTTTTCTTGCAACATGGGGATGGCCGCACAGTATGGCATCAGCCCCTAGGCTTGCCACCTTATTTACCAGCTCCTGTTGAAAGTCCTCTACCTGTCGTACATATTCTGTGCCTAAGTGAAGAAAAACAATTAGAAAATCAGATTTTGGCCTTATGTATTCCATGTCTCTTTTAATCTTATCTTCATCTATGTAGTTTATTCTATCTTCGTATTGAATACCTAGATTAGTACCATAGGTATAGGAAAGCATGGCCACTTTTATTCCATTTTTCTTAAGAATAAGAAATTTGTCCTCATTAGGTTCACCAGTGCCTAAAAGTTCAAAACCATATTTTCTTATATAGTTGTTAGTGCTTTTTAATCCTTCTAAACCTGTATCTAGGGAATGATTATGATTGTTGATTAGAACATCAAAGCCTGCATCTTTTAAGGCTTCCAAGGATTGTTCAGGAGTGTTAAAGCAAGGATAACCTGAATATTGCCTTTCAGGATATACTGTAGTTTCAAAGTTTGCTACTGCTATGTCCTTAGATTGGATGTAAGGTTTAACTTCTGAAAACATTGGCTTAAAGTTGTAGCTACCATTTTCTTCAGCTGCTCTAACTTGTGGCATATGAAAGAGTATATCACCTGCAACAATTATACTTAGCTCACTAGACTGAAATTCAATCTTATTTTCCTTGCTAGATGGAGCATTAGTCAATTCCAAATCTGAATTTGCAGCTTTTACATATGCTTTCTGTGACACCTCTATAACAATGAAGCCCATGAGACATATTGTGATAGCTGTTAAAATTAAAATAGAGATAACACTTTTATAATGTTTTTTCATAGCAAGTCCCTCCAAAGATAATAATTTACTTTTAAATGCCTATAAAATATAAGAATCCTGTACACATAAAATACTTATTATGGCAAATTAAAAAGGGAATTCATCAGCTGAATTCCCTTTTTATATATCCGAAACCCTCTTCTTAAATTAATACCCAATAAACCCTTTTTTAGCTTAGTCATCATACCCATATTTTTGACTAAGGTAAGTTGCCTTTTAAGACTATGTATATATTTTCTTTGGCTTGTCTCTAATCATCTCTACTTCCTCCTTTAAAATAATTTATATTTGTCAAGTCAACCTTCTTAGTCTGTTACAGCAAATGTTTTACTAGATAACAAGTAGCTGATAAATATATTATACAGTAATTAATAACTTATTACAAGTATTAAATTAACTCGTGTATTATTTAGAAAGTCGATTTACATTGAAAATGCTAAGTATTTCTCTGTTTATCTTTACTTTTTTTTTGTTTTCAAAAAAACTTTAGCATAATTTACTTAGTTGTATTACACTTGGATAAATGCTAGAATATTAAATTAAAAACAAATAGAGGAGAATAGAGAATGAAAATTCTAAGGCAATTTGCTTTTATATTGGCTTTAACTTTATTAGGGGACTTAATTAAGAAGTTTTTTAACCTTCCTTTACCTGGCAGTGTTATTGGCATGTTAATATTATTTTTATTACTATCTTTTAAAGTTGTTAAAGTGGAAAGTTTAAAGGAGATAAGCAGCTTTTTACTGGACCATCTGGCCTTCTTCTTTGTACCTGGAGGTGTAGGCTTAATGGCATATATGGGAGTTCTAAAGGATAACTGGCTAGCTATATGTATTATATCTTTGATTACTACTATTTTAGTTTTTTTCATCACAGGAACTAGCATACAGTTTTTAAGAAAGAGGAGGGGTAATTGATGGAACTACTTGAAAGTCCTGTATTTGGAATCATAATTTCTATTCTTGCATATGAAATAGGATTACTAATATATAGAAAGACCAAATTAACAATTTTTAATCCTCTTCTTATTGCAATTATCCTTGTCATAGGATTTTTAATGACCTTTGATATAGACTTAGAAACTTATAATTTAGGTGGAGGATTTATATTAGTATTTTTAGGTCCAGCAACGGTAATATTAGCTGTTCCCCTATATAATAAACTAGAGATCTTGAAAAAAAGTTATAAAGAAATTCTCATAGGAGTAGCTCTTGGAGCAACATCTTCCGTTATAAGTGTTGTTTTTTTATCAAAGCTCCTTAATGTAGATGAGAAGGTCCTTCTTTCCTTGGTGCCTAAATCTATAACTACTCCAGTAGGTATCGAGCTTTCTAAACAGTTTGGAGCTATACCTTCTATAACTATAGCGGCTATAATAATTACAGGAATTTTTGGGGCCGTATTAATACCAAGCTTATGTAAGCTATTTAAACTGACAGACAAGTTGGCTATAGGTATTGCCATAGGAACATCAGCCCACGCATTAGGGACTACAAAGGCTATGGAAATGGGAGAGATAGAAGG
>JAAYTB010000126.1 GCA_012523855.1 Clostridia bacterium | reverse complement strand
CTGTTACCTGACATCTGCTACCTGTTACCTGACACCTGATACCTGATATCTGACCCCTGTTTCCGGTCCCATGATGCTTTGTTTTAAAAAAGTGTTGATAGCACCCTAGGGTTATCAACACTTCTTTTAAACATTGACTTATAGTTAAATTTCCTTGCCTTAATATAGGAAGATATCTGTCCCTTATTCTTGGGAATTGTTATTAGTTTCTGAATTCCCTTCATTGTTTGTTTCTACCTTATTTTCTGTAGCTTTTGACTCTTGTTCTTCCTTTTTCACTTCTTGCTGGCTCTTTCCCTTTTCCTCTTCTTCTGCCTCAATTAATTCTTCAGGCTTATCAGGAGGTATATTCATGATTATAAAAAGCTCTTCAAACAGCTTCTTTGCAGCAGGCACTGCAGTTAAGGAGGCATAGTATTTAGTTGGGTCAGGTTCTACCACTGTTACTATTAAGGTAACTTTAGGATCATCAACAGGAGCCATGCCGGCAAAGGATGATACATAGGCACCTTGTACATACCTGCCGTCTTCCACCTTACTAGCAGTTCCAGTCTTACCCCCAATGCTGTAGCCTGGTACAATTGTAGCTTTTGAGGTTCCTTCTGATACAACTCGCTCCATGTACTCTCTTTGGGCAGCAGCCTTTTCCTTGGAAAGTACTGTCCTCATGCCTAATTTATCAAATTCCTTGTCTACTATTTTTTTACCATCCCTATAATGATAAACTTCCTTCATAACATGGGGTCTTATCCAAGTTCCACCATTAGCAATAGCGTTAAATGCTGCCATAAATTGAACTTGATTTACTGCAACACCTTGTCCATATGCTGTAGTTGCAGCTTCTACTGGTCCCATGTTTGGCAGGTTTATTACTAAACCATCAGTTTCTCCAGGTAGATCTATACCGCTTTTTTGTCCAAATCCCATAAGCTTAATATAATTATATAAATCTCCTTTACCAATCTTTTCACCTAACTGAACAAAGCCAACATTACAGGAATTTTTAATTATATCTGAAATATCCTGATGGCCGTGGGCCCTACCATTATCACACCTTATGGTTACTCCTGCCACCTTTATTGAACCTTCACAATAAAATTCTTTTCCTCCTTCAAGAGCATCATTGTATAAGGAGGCTGCAGCAGTTATAACCTTGAAAATAGAACCTGGTTCAAAAACATTACTTACAGCTCTATTTTTCCACATCTCCTGAATCTCTTCTTGGCTTTCTCCACCTTCAGTAGGATGGTTAGGATCATAGCTTGGGTAATTAGTCAAGGCTAGCACTTCCCCAGTCTTAGGTTCCATAATTGTAATGCTAACAGACTTAGCACTATTCTCTTCTAGGGTCTCTTTTGCAATTCTATCGGATAGCTCCTGAATTCTCTCATCTATAGTAAGTTTGACGTTTTTTCCGTCTATGGGTTCTATAACTATAGATTCAGTAAAAGGCAGGCTATTATTTATAGCATCTGTTTCAACCACTTTTACTCCAGGAATACCGGTAAGGACATCATTGTAACTAAGTTCTACTCCTGTTACTGGATCTCCATTCATATTTATGTGTCCCAAAACATGAGAAAGGAAAGGTCCATTAGTATAATATCTCTTTACATCATCAGATACTATTATACCTTTCAGTTCTAAAGCCTTTACTGCATCTACAACCTTTTTCTCAACCTTTCTTTTTAAGGATACAAATTGCAAAGGATTGCCTTCTGCGTCTGTACTATTCATTATCTTTTCCATTTCAGAAAGTTCCATTTCCAATGCATTGGCTAAGTCACTGGTTACAGTAGCTTCCGATAAATTTTTCTTTTTAATATGTTCTTTTAGGATTTTTAAGTCAGCATCTATTCGAAAAACCTTAAGACTAATAGCCAGCTCAGAACCATTTCTATCTACAATAGTACCTCTTTGGGGAGCTATTTCAATGGTCTTTGTCTGCCTTTTTAAAGCCATCAGCTTATAGTCTACTCCTCCTTCGAAACCTATTAAATATATCAACCTACCTATGAGTATAATAAATACCGTGGAAAAACCTAAGGCAACAGTTAACATCCTAGATTTTTTAATTAACTTTTTCTTCCTTCTCCTCTTTTTCAAGGTTTTCTCACCTCATTTTGTTATCCAATTTAAATGCTTGTCCGCATTTTCCTTATAAGTAATTATACCATAATGCTACAAAATTTCGATGGAAATTATTACGGCAAGTTATACTTTCACAAAAAATAATGATGAAGAAGCCTAAGCTCCTTCATCATTATATCTTTACAGTTTTCTTCAATTTATCCCTTAAATCTTACAGCTCTGCAGCCTTTTTAGGCGAAAATCCAACATAAGCGGCAGTCCTCTGAGCCTTAGTAGTCCAAGGTTACTACGTCGCCAGAAGCCATGCTCTTTCTTACATCTACTATTCTTTGGTTAGAGGAACCTCTAAATCTTAATCCATCTACCTTCTTCTCTAGCTGGAACTTTCCATCTACAAGGACGTTGATGCTGTTTAAAAGCTCCTTCCAACCCTTGTGCTTATGAGAATTTTCCATTATGTATTCAAAGGTATATCCTGTATAACACCAAATATTTAGGCCCTTATTTTTTAATTTTGATGCTATATAAGCAAATTTATCCGCCTGTTCCAGTGGGTCTCCACCGCTAAAGGTTACCCCTTTTAGCATGGGATTTTTTAAAATATCCTTCACCAAATCATCAGCGATAAATTCCCTGCCTCCGTTAAGGCAATGGGTATCTGGATTAAAACAGCCCTTGCAGTTATGTTTACAACCTTGTGAAAAAAGCACCCTTCTTACACCTGGTCCATTTACTAAACTTTCATAGGCTATTCCAGCAAGCTTAATACATACCTTTTCTTCCATAATACTCCCCTCTTATTTCTCATAGATTGTTATTTTTAAGGAAATAATTTTATGCGTAATTATGTTCCTTAGTAATATGTGATATTCTGTCAGCTTTCTCTGCAGTTTTACCTGCTCCGAATCTCTCGTCTAAGCTTAAGTAACCAGTTACTCTAGATACACCTTGCAATCTTTGGCCACCACACTTTGGACACTTGCTCTGTCCTACGTGTAAGTGAGTTCCACAATCCTTACAGTATCTTATGTGGAAGTTGATTCCTAAGTAGCTGATATTAGTGTACTTATAGGCATAATTCAATATATCTATAATAACTTCTTCTGATGGAACATCGTCCAATTCAATATAGGAAATATGACCTCCATTACATAGCTTATGGTATGGTGCTTCTATATCGATTTTATCCTTTATGGATATTGGGAAACCTACAGGGACATGATAGCTGTTAGAATAATATTCTTTATCTGTAACTCCTTCAATTACTCCAAAAACTTTTTTATCCTGTAAGATAAACTTTCCACTTAATCCTTCAGCTGGTGTTGCATAGGTACTCCAGTTTAATCTGTCTTCCTTGGTCATTTCATTTGTAAAGTTTCTTATATGGCCAATTATTTTTAAACCTAACTCTCTTGAAGCTTCATCCTGTCCATGATGTTTGCCTATCAATGCCGTTAGGGTTTCTGCCAAACCAATAAAGCCTATTCCCCAGCTTCCTTGTCTTAAAATTGGTTCAATAGAATCTTCTGCTTGAAGATCTTCTGATCCTTTTAATAAACCTTGGCCTGCAACGAAGGGTAGATCCTTTACTCTTAGTTGCTTTAAGATCTTGTATCTATGTAGCAAGGCTTCCCTAGCCAGTTCTAATCTATTATCTAATAGGTCAAAGAATTTGTCTATATCACCTTTAGCTAAAATTCCTAATCTAGGCAGATTAATTGTAGCTGGAGCTATATTTCCTCTACCTTTTGTTCCAGGCTCACCGTTAACGTTTGACATAATATAGGTTCTGCAACCCATGGTAGCAGGTATTACCCCTTTATCATAGTAGTCCTTATTAAAATCTGCATCCATATTCATAAAGGTTGGATTCATACGTTTTGCTGCCACTCTGCAGGCAAGTTTAAATAAGTAATAATATGGGTCCTCTGGATCTCTATTAACTCCAGTTTTTACTCTAAAAATTATGTTAGGGAATATTGGTTGCTCCCCTTTTCCTAGCCCTTTTTCATATTCTAAAAGAAATATTTCGCAAACCAAGGCAGCATCCTCAGAATTTGGTATTCCAAGATTTATGGAGCTAAAGGGAACTTGAGATCCTGCTCTTGAGTGCATAGTGTTCAAATTGTAAACAATACCCTGCATAGCCTGGGAAATATTCTTTTTCAGTCTTTTATCTAGGACTGATTCAATTTGGTCCTCACTAAGACCTAGTTCCTCTAGTTCACTTCTTATCTCCGCCCTAGTTGGTTCTACAAAGGCAGCTAAATCATTGTCAAAATCCGGATGTGCTTGTCCTCCAAACATATCGTTCTGGGTAGATTGCAATAGTATGCAGGATAATTCTGCGGCAGACTCTATTCTTTTAGGCTTGTTTATAGTACCATAGCCTGTATTAAATCCTCTTTCTAATACTTCTTTTGTAGGAATATGCAAACAATTTATAGTAAGATTGTATGAATCCAAATCATGATAATATACATCACCATTTTCATGAGCCTTTGCTAAGTGTTTAGGCATAGTTGCAAGGTTGTGCCACTTGTTGGACTCACTAGCAATTCTCAGGAGCTTTGAACTAAAATTATTTCCTACATTGGCATTATCTCTGTCCGTTTCAACACCAATTTGTCCAATAGCTTTCATTAAATCAGATTTAATTTCTCTGATCTTTGTCCTCTCTCTTCTATAGTTTGAGTAGGAATTTCCGATTTCATAGTAACCGTTTTCAATCAAAGTCTTTTCAACTATGTTCTGAATATCTTCTACACTTATATAGTCAAACCCTAAAGCTTCAATTTTTTTGATAACCTTTTGCGTTAATTCTACAGCTTCACTTTCTTTCAAATTAAAGGTAATCTCTTGTGCCGCACCTTTAATTGCTTCTGTGATTTTGACGGAATTGAAATCAGCCTTCCTACCGTCCCTTTTCACAACATGTAGCATTTTTCTAACCCCCATTACACAATATATAGTACTATGTTATTATACTCCTATTAAAAAATATTAGCAATTCCGAAATAGTCCTTTAAATATTAGTATTAGATATTACTACAATTTTCCTCTAATTTTTACCCTTTCTTATTCTTTTTCTCTTCTTGACATAATTTAAATTATTCATTATATAGGTATACAAGTAATAGGTAAATCGTATATTATTATAGTTAATTACATTATATAATATAAAGTGAGGTGAAAAAGTAAAAATGTATTATAAACATCCCCAAAAAAGAAATATGGGCAAAAGACTTTTAACTACAATTTCTTTACTTGTTGTAGGCTCCCTGATTGGCTATGCTACTTTTAATAAAGATAAGTTCAGTATGAAGGAAAAGGTCCCTACAGGGCAGGAGCAAGAAAAAGAGAATACAATTACTAAGGAAGAAGAAAATGCAGAACCTGTAGATGTAACTCCTACTGACCAATACATTTCTGCTTATACTGGTCTTGAACTTAGCAAGGAAAGTTTTGATAATATTCCCTTCTTGGTTATAGTAGAAAATTCTAAAGCTGCCAGACCTCAATCTGGCCTATCAGAAGCAGATATTGTTTATGAAACTATGGCTGAAGGTGGCATTCCTAGATTTATGGCCTTATTTCATTCAAAAAACCCCAAGGAAATTGGACCTGTTAGAAGTGCCCGTCCTTATTTTTTATCCATAGCAAAAGAATACGACCTTCCTTTTGCTCATTGTGGTGCCAGTCCCGTAGCTTTAGAAACCATCAAAAAAGAAAATCTTTTGAGCATGAATGAATTTACCTATGGTGGCTACTATTGGAGAGATAATTCAAGAAAAATCCCTCATAACCTATATAGCTCTGCGGACAAGCTAAGAAGGCTCATAAGCAACAGAGATTTTATAAAGCCAGCTACTGCTTCCTTTAAATTTAATCAGAGCTATTGGGATAAGGATTTTAAGACAGCGGAAAAAGTAAATTTAAAACTTAGTACATATTATAATACCTCTTATGAATTCAAAGATAATCTTTATTATAAGGCCATGGATGGCAAAGCGGCAGTAGATAGATCTACTAATGGCAATATAACTGTTTCAAATATAGTGGTGCAAATCACTGATATAAAAACCCTCAGTGATGGCCGTCTTGAGATGAAACTTATAGGACAAGGTAAAGGCTATGTAATAAGCGCCGGTAAGTACATGGAAATTACTTGGTTAAAGTCTTCAGAGGTCTCTCCTACAATTTTAAAGGATTCTACAGGGGAACTAGTAAGTCTTTCTCCGGGAAATACTTGGTGGCACATAACTGACGATAAGCTACAAATTGAATTTCAATAAGTAACTTATGAAATTACCTTAGGAATAATTATGCTGTAATAAATCCACACTAATTCCGAGGTGATTTCAAATGAGAGGGAAAGTAATAGATAAGAACTTAACAGAAGCTTTTATTGCACTAGAAAATGGCGAAACTATGGATGTTTCCATTACTCGCCTTCCTAAGGATGTAAAGCTGGGAGATACAGTGGATCTACCTATGAATAATCCTACTATAACTAATGATAGAATCATTGACTTTTTTTAAAAGTTAGTCTACAATTACATTAATAATTAAATATCCGTTCATGCTAGGGGTGCCTTAGGCTGAGAAATGGTTGTTTAACCATTAACCCTCATACCTGATCTGGTTAGTACCAGCGTAGGGAAGCGATTTTATAAACTTTTCTATAAGTATATTACCGCAACCTATGGTTTGCGGTTTTTTTCATTTTAATAAAAGGGGGTTTACAATGTCAAAGATTTTCAACAAAATCACAGATACTCTTAAAGACAGCTGGGAGGGGTTAAAGGAGATTAACCTACTAGAAAACATTAAGGATATCTTTTCCCAACCTTTAGGAATTTTGACTATAGTAGCATTATTGATAATAATCCTTGTACTTATCAGAGCTAAAAAAATCAAATTCACACCAAAGCTACTAGCACAAATTAGTCTAATGTTGGCTCTTACTATCATTTTAGATACCTTTAAGATCTACAGATTGCCTCAAGGAGGCAGTGTCACCTTAGGAAGTATGGTACCTATATTTCTTTTGGCCTTTTGGTATGGGCCAGAAGTAGGTATGTTAACAGGCCTACTTTTTGGTGTTATTTCCCTTGTTTTAGGTCCTTATCTAGTTCACCCTGTGCAATTACTACTAGATTACCCACTACCTTATTTGGTCTTAGGTACTGCTGGTTTCTTTAGAAAGAATAAATTCTTAGGAGTTTCTCTAGGTATATCCTTGAGATTTTTATGCCATCTAATATCTGGTGTGGTATTTTTCTCTGAATACGCTGCGGAACTTGGTTACTCCTCTGCCCTATTGTATTCCACAGTATATAACGGTTCTTTCTTAGTGATAGAAACAGTTATCTGCGTAATATTCCTTCTTCTTGTTCCCTTTGAAAGACTGGCTAAAGCTGTGGAAGGCTGAAGCAGATAACAGGTATCGGAAAACAGGTATCAGATGTCAGAAAACAGGTATGGGATAACAGATATCAGCTAGCAGATATCGGGTGTCAGGTATCAGAGATTGGGTGGCTGGGTGCTGGTGCGGATATGATAATTATTGATAGAAAATAAAAAAGATAGCCCTGTGAAACTGGGTTATCTTTTTTCTTTTACTCTACTTCGATAGCGTCTACTGGGCAGCTACTTTCTGCTTCTTTTGCACTATCTTCTGCTTCTGAAGGAACTTCATCAACTATAGTGCCTGCTTTGCCATCGTCTTCCATTTCAAAAACCTCTGGACAAATAGATGGGCATAGGCCACAGCCTATACAGGTTTCCTTATCTACCTTAGGAATCATTGTAACACCTCCAAAAATTTTCCCTTTTCTATACTTACAACTATATTCTATACAATTTTACTAATTATATTCTTATATTTTGAAGTATTGAATATGTATCTTTCAACTTCTCCATTTTCCATACTTTCTGTTAGATCCATATCTATAGGTAGTTCTGCTATTAATGGTAAGCCTAGATACTGGGCCTGTTCTTTAGCGGTTTTCTTGCTGAAAATTCTTGTTTTTTCCTGGCAGTTACCACATTGAATGTAGGACATATTCTCTACTACTCCTAGTATAGGAACATTTAGCTTTTCAGCCATTATTACTACTTTTTTAACTATCATAGACACCATATCCTGTGGTGTAGAAACTATCATTATTGAAGTTAAAGGAAAAGTTTGCATAACTGTAAGAGCTATATCTCCAGTACCTGGTGGCATATCTATTAGTAAATAATCTAATTCACCCCAAGCAGTATCGGAAAACATCTGATTTAGTACTCCAGTTATTACAGGTCCCCTCCAAATAACTGGTTCATCCTCTACTTCCGTTAAAAAGTTTAAAGACATTATTTTTATGCCGCTAGTGCTTATAACAGGCTGAAATATAAGCTGCTTTTCCTTTTCTCCAGCTATGCCTGTAGCTCTTTTTTCCTGCAAACCAAAAAATCTTGGCATTGAAGGGCCGGTAATGTCTGCATCTAGCACCCCTACCTTATAGCCTTGTTTAGTTAACTCTATAGCTGTAAGGCCTGTTACAGTAGATTTACCTACACCGCCTTTACCGCTAATTATTCCTATGATATTTTTAATTTTCCCCTGTGCTGGAAGAAGCCTTGTGCAGGAGCCTTCCTTCTTGCTATTACAAGTTTCCTTACTGCTACAAGTATCGCAAGCTCCCATAAATTCACGTCCTTTCTAAAATCTATTAGGTCTTGTATTGGTAACATTGATTTCCCATTCTCCATTTTCATGGATGTTATTAATATAGTACTTGGTTTCACTCTTATCCACCTTATCAAATACGGTAATTACAGCCTTGTATACCTTAGTCTTGTAACCTTGAGTTTTTATACTAACTAAGACGTCAAATTCTTCACTGTTATTATCAACAATTTTAGCAGTAGACATAGTTTTTGCTAGTTCTTCCTCAAACTCTTCTATTTCCAAGGACAATTGATACTTAGCTCCCTCTACATCTTGAGATAGATCTATGCCAACCTTTTTACTATTGGCAGTTATATCTTTCCCAAAGGCATTTAAAAATTGCAAGATAGAACCATAGTAGGTTACCTTGAACTCTCTAGGAGCCCTATAGTTCCATAGATTCCTAATAATATCATGGTCTATTCTTTTGGAAACTATATAAACAGCATCATCACTATATAGGTTACCATAATCGTTTTTATCTAATCCTGTTATATAATTAAATTTATGGACTGTTCCATTTTCATGTATTTCAAATATATAGTCTGGTTGCAGTTCAGACTTTTCATCAACTTTTTTAGCAGAAGAAAGTATGTCATACATATCGCCTATGGTGCTCTTATCTGTTACTATAAATCTAAAACCTTGATCTCTGGTGCTTTGAATAATAATTTTATCAGCTTTGCCTTCCTTAATATATTCAAAGTCATTATTAATTAAGCCCAATTCCAGTTTTAATTCATTAATTTTTTGACATCCACTGCTTGAAAAAATCATAATTATCAATAATAAAAGTACAGATATATTTTTTAATACTTTTTTCATAAATTACGGTTGTTTATCTACAACCCCCCTCCTTTCATTTAATCTTATAAAACTAAAAGAGAAGCATAATGCTTCTCTACTCTTACATTAAAATTATAATACTTAGGGGATTTTTTATCAACATTATTAACTTTTTTCATAAGTGTTGACTAAAGCATCAAAGATAGCTGGCATATTTTCCTTAAACTTATCCTTAGGTACAAAGAAAACCATTCTAAAAAAGCTTCCCTGGCTATCTATAAAATATTCAAAAGCCTTCATATCTTTTCCTGAAGGTGTTATTGCATTATATGTTAGCAAATAGGCCTTCTTACCCTTAATGTCAATAGGCTTATATTCATAATTAGATACATTTTCCTGCTTATAAGCGCTGGATTTGCCACTATCTATAAATTTCTTCAAATCCCCATCTTTTGAATTCCAAAGTTGGACATAACCATGAATATTTCCATCAGTATAGATAAAATTATTATGGTAGGGTATATCTGCTCCACCTAGATCTTGCTTTGTTTTTTCCCAACTATCGGGAAGTTTATATGTTATACCACTATTTTCAATTGAGTATTTCTTTAAATTTGTAAAACCATTTTGAATTAGCACTGTGGTTTTCAATCTGTGGCTAAAACTTATTTCTACTCCTACTAGCACCAGCATTAGGCCTAAAATTATTATAGTTACTCCCAGCCTCTTTCTATTCAATATAATTATACTCATACTAAACTTTCCCCTTCTCAGTAGTATTGGTAAATTATATTAGAAGCTGGAGAAAAATATAACCTAGGTTAGTGATATTTTATTATTTTCTAGCTGGAACTACTATAGTTGAAGTTTTGAAATCATAAAACATAAGCCAGTAGCCTAACTGTTCTCCTCTAGTATCAGCCTCATCTTCAGAAACCCAGGTAACAAATCCAGACTTTCCACCATAAGGCTGGTCATAGATATTCTTACTTCCTGCTATACCATAAACAATGTATTTCATTTTTCCTTCCTTATCATACTTGTAACCTAACAAGAAGTGTTTATGCTTGTTTATATATGGATAATAGCTCATCATAGGATAGTAGATTATAGTGTATTTATTATAGTCTGACTCACTATTCATATCCTGCATACTTTCTACATTGACCTTATACCATTTACATCTCTTTATCTCTGTACATGCACCTTGAACTTCTTCAAAGTCCTTAGCTAGGCTTTTGAAAAACTCTCCTACAGTACCTAAAGGATATTCCTGCTCTTTGCTAGACCCATCTTTCACAGTCCTGTGCTCATCTACTATTTCTTTCTTGCTATCCTCTTCTGCCTTTTCTTCAACCTTTTCCTTCTGTATAACTTCTTCTTTTATTTCCTCTTTTATTTCTTCCTTTATTTCTGCTTTTACCTTTTCCTCAATTTCCTTCTTTACTTTTTCTTCGATTTCTCGCCTTACCTTTTCTTCAATTTCCTGTTCCAGTTTTTCCTGTATTTCTTTTCTTACTTTTTCTTCCAATGACACTTTTACTTCTTCTTTTATTTCTTCTTTCACTTGATCCTTTGACTTTTCTTCTGTTTTTACCTTTTCCTTTACTTCCTCTGCTTTTTCGGTTTTTTCTTCAGCCTTGATATCTTCCTTTTCTTCAACCTTTAACTCTTCTTTTATATCTATCTTTTCTTCCTTTTTCTCTTCTTCTGCTAGCTTATCTTTCAATTGCTTCAATTCTTCAATTTTTCTTTCATATTCCTCAAAAACCTTGGTCTGTTCAGAACTTTCCTCTATTATAGTTTCTTCCTTTTCGGTTTCCTTAACTTTTTTCTTAGCTTTTTCAGGTTTCTTTTCAGCCTTCTCTACTTTTTCTTCAGCTACACTTTCCTTTCTATTTTCATTTAGCAAGTGGAAGCCTTTCCAATCTGATGGTGGATCTGCTGAAGCAAAACCACTCATTACAGATATAATCTTACTACCATCCTGCTTAATAATTGCTGCTCCTGTCACTAGATCTATAGGGAGAGTACTACCTGCGATGTTTGCTGTGCTATATTCGTATGTTATCTCCGCTCTACCATACTCATCTATGTTCATTTCTCCAAGATTGATAATCTTTTTAGTGTCCTTCTTGCTACAGATAAGAACCATGTAATAAGGCTCTAGCTCCTTCTTTATGTTCTGTACATAATAGGTTATTTTGCACTTATCACTTTTGGTTTCTAATTTAGTATAGCCGGAAGGTAGTTTGTCAGATGATACTGAATAACCGTTCTCGTCCTGCTGTAATATTATAAAATATCTACTATATCCCTTTTTTTGCGCCACCGTATTATCCCTCCACAATATTATTCAATATAATATATGAGAGACAATCATAAAAGTGAACATATATGTAAAATTTTATTGATAGGCCTTGATTTTATCTGATAGTTTGGCAAACTCTTCAATAGATAGAGTTTCACCTCTCCTTCTAGGATCAATTCCTGCTTCTTCAAAGGCCTTATTAAGATTTTCCTTACTTAAGCCTACATTTTTTAAGGCATTGGAAAGGGTCTTTCTTCGCATATTAAAAGCATCTCTTATAATACTAAAAAATAATTTTTCGTCCTCTACTTCCACCCTAGGTGAATCTAGCTTCTCTAATTTAATAACTATAGAATCCACCTTAGGTCGTGGAATAAAGGAAACTGGAGATACCTTTCTTATAATTTCTGTGCGGCAGTAATACTGGACCAATAAGGAAAGGGAACCATAATCCTTACCTCCTGGACTGGCATTCATTCTCTCTGCCACTTCTTTTTGAATCATAATGGTTAAGGAATTAAAGGGATATCTGCCAGTTAGCAAAATAATAATAATAGGGGTAGTTACATAATAGGGAAGGTTGGCTACTAGCTTCACACTTTTTTCTTCTCCTATAATTTCATTAAAGTTTACTTTCAGGGCATCTTCATTGATAAGCTGAAAATTATCAAAGTCCTTTAGCTCCTGCTGCAAAATTGATATTAAACTTTTATCTAATTCTATGGCACATACTGCTTTTGCCTTCTTTAACAACTCCCTAGTTAGGGTTCCTACCCCAGGACCTATTTCTATTACAAAGTCCTCTTTGCCTACCTGGGCCCCTTCTACTATATCTGTAACCACTGAATCATCTATTAAAAAATTCTGTCCTAGACTTTTAGTAAATTTAAAACCATACTTTTTAACTATTTCCTTGGTATTGTAATTATCCATTCTTATCTTTCTCCACTTTCTATATTATCTATCTTTTTAATAGCTTGAACAAACTCTTCCTTACTTATTCCAAAATTGTTCAACCTTGATAAAAAAGCTGCAGTATTGCCATAGCCTATACCTAAAAGCTTTCCAAGTTTTGCCCTTCTTTGGCTAGCTACTTCATTGCCAGTGAGTTTGTAGAAGAACATATGCTCCATTTTAAATTCCTCTCTCTTTTCTTTAGTTTCACATCGGGCCTTATTTAAAGCCTCAATTATAGCCTGGGGGGAAGCATTCTCTACACCTATGTCCCCTTCCTTAGTGCCTTCCTCACGGGATATATATCCGTGTTTTATTCCTTCAACTCTCTTAGATATAATCTTTCTAATTTTTTCACCTGCAAAATCTGGATCTGTCAGAACTATTACTCCTTGTCTTTTTTGCGCCTCTTTAATTTTAGCTATAACCTTACTGTTTATACCAAAACCACCTACAGCTATAACTTCCGCATCTACTGCCCTCTTAACAGCCGTTACATCATCTCTTCCTTCTACTACTATTACTTCCTTAATCATCTTTTCCTCCAATTGGTCCTTTAACACTGAAAATTTCTTTATTATATATTATATTCTTTCCTATAGAAAAGTAAAATAGAAGCCAAATGGCTTCTATTTCAAGATATAAACATTCTTATACTTTACCCCCCATTGTAAAGCTTCGCTATGGGTAGGGAAATAACAATCAATTTTGTTACCCTTAATAGCTCCACCGGTATCTTCAGCTACAGCAAATCCATAGCCTTCTACATATACCTTTGTACCTAGGGGAATAATCCTTGGGTCTACAGCGATGGTGCTGTATCCGTTAGGATTTCTTTTTGCTTGAGTTCCCGATGCAGTTCTGTTATATCCAGGACTAGAAGTATCTTTTCCTGTACAGGACTTACACGGGCAATAGGCAGTTGCCTTTACTCTTATAACTTTTTCATAAGCAATTTGGTCACCACCACGGTTAAAGGTTAATATTCCTAGAGTTCCTTGTAACAAGACCTTCTTAACTGGTTGTTTAGTAACTACGTTACTTACAACCTCACGGGAAACCTCTTTCCCGTCTTCATAAACTACTCTGGTAGTAATCTCTCTTTCACCAGTTTGTCCCTCTTGAATTGTCTTGGTTACATTGCTAGCTAAATTATTATCTTTCCTAATTTCTGTGGAGTACTCAATATTTTGCGACTCCTTCACTAGCTCAGCAGTTACCCTGGTGATTTTAACATCCATACCTTTGGTGATGTCCTGAGTCCTTGGAGGATTAACCTTGTCAGACTCATCTACTGTGATTCCTTCTGCTATAAGCATTTCTTCAATGTTTTTTTCTGCAGTTTTTAGCTGCAGGGTTTTTCCATCAACCAAAACATTGATATTCACAGCTCTAGTTATTACAACTTTATCTCCATCTTCTACAATGCTGTCTAAACCGGGTATTATTTTGTCCTTTGGTCCTACAGTTATGCCATTCCTTTCAAGACTATTCCTTAAACTTGATGAATAGGTTACTATAGTTTGTTCTTTACCATCAACAATAACTGTAACTTCTTTTCTTAGGTTATAGATTATTGTGAAACATCCAATTATCAATAGAACCAACAAAAATGTTGACTTTGGACCAACGGAAAAAAACTTCTTTATTCTGTTTTGTATTGTTTCCATTATTTTTTCCTCCCTATTTTGCAGAAGCAAATTCAAAATCTAAAACATTTATAGCTTCTGCCTGTATTTCGACTGTTCTAATGCAACCCTGTGCATATGATTTAAAATAATATATATGATTCCTATTTATTAATCTACAGTCTCTGATACAGTGGGAAATATCCACCCGGTTAAAGTGAACACAATTAATTATACACCTGTTTTTAAAAATTATACATTTATTGTGCAATAATTCCATGAAATTATTTCTTTTACATTTTACACCATCCTCATAACTTTAGCAAGTCTTTTGTGTTTTGTCTTGTTTTTTCACATAGGTCTATTATTGGCAAACCCTTTATTTTAGCTATTTCTTCTAATATGTAAGAAATATAATCTGATCTATTTCTTTTCCCTCTATAGGGTGTGGGAGCCATATAGGGGCAGTCAGTTTCTACTAGTAATCTATCTATTGTCAGGTCTTTTACTACCTCTACTATCTTTTTAGCATTTTTGAAAGTTACTACTCCAGTAATACCAATATAGTAACCTTCCTTCAAACATTGTCTTGCAAATTCAGGGCTGCCAGAAAAGCAATGGACTACCCCCTTAACCTTTGGGTATTCCTTTATAATATTTAAAGTGTCTTCATGGGCATTTCTGTCGTGTATGACTACTGGTAAGTCAAGTTTTTCTGCCAAGGCCATCTGCTTTCTAAAAACTTCTTTTTGCAGATCCTTCGGTGGATTATCATCCCAGTAATAGTCTAGGCCAATCTCTCCTATAGCTCTAACCTTGTCACTGCTAGTAGCCATGTCCTCTATTTCCTGTAAGGCCCTTTCATCTAGCTCATATGCATTTCCTGGATGTATGCCTACTGCTGCATAAAAGAAATCATATTTCTTTGCTAGCTGGAAAGAAGCTCTGGCCCCTTCTAAGCTTGAACCACAATTTAGAACGCCAACTACACCTGCTTTACGAATTTCTTCTATTACTTCTTCCCTATCCTCATCAAATTGGCCATCGTCATAATGAGCATGGGAATCAAAAATTTTAAGTTCCACCTCTAAACACCCCTATTTTATATAAGAATTAGACCATGAACTTTATACCTATGATATAATACCTTTAATCTTCAAAAAATACAAGGCAATTTTTTACAAATACTTTTTAAGCCCCTAATTGCCTCTTTGGATTCCTTCTTTTTATTATTTTTAAGGAGTATAATTATCATATTTTTAGTTAAAATATAACTGGGGAATATATTACCCCATGCATTTTCTTATTTTTAGGAGGTTTTTTAAATGGAAGGTACAGTTAAATGGTTTAATGCACAAAAAGGATTCGGATTTATTACCACAGACGATGGAAAGGATGTTTTCGTTCACTATTCTAGTATAGAAAGTGATGGATTTAAATCCCTTGAGGAGGGTCAGAAAGTAAGCTTTGATATCACTGAAGGTGACAAAGGCGAGCAAGCCACAAATGTAAGAAAAATATAAAATTATAGGCAACTTAAAGGAGGCAAGAAACTATTTCTCGCCCCCTGTTCTCACTAATCTTCTGGCTTTTCTGAATAGATCACTCCATCTTTAAACCAAACTTCTCCGCTAACTCTTAGTGCTACTTCTCCCTCTTCTGGTATCTGTTTTCCTGCTCCATCGTTTAGAAAAACATCTGCAGTTGTCCAATCTAAAATTGTAAAGCTGTACCAGTTTCCATTTTCCTGAGACATTTCCACACCTGGTCTAACAGGACCTGTCACCGCTCCATTATAGTAATATATATAAGCAGTCTGCCAATCTTCAGGCTTGTAAAAATGTACTGTTACTGTATTTGTCACAGCTAAAATCTTATGAGCATTACGCCTATTATTATCCACAACAGCCATAATAATAAGAATTATGGCCATAAATAAACTAAACATCCTAACGGTAGAACTACTCATTTTTCCTCCCTAAAAGTTAAAAATTTATATTTACATCTATAATTTATTACTTTGTCAAAACCTTTGTTATATTTTAGCATATATTATATTTATTTTCAATTACTAAAAAAAGATAACGTCCCAGGATACTTAAAAAACTCCTTGATTTAGCAAATATTTTATGTTAAATTTTCTTTATAGGTGATTTAGTATTATATGATATTTATGTACAGTATTCGGTAGGAGTGAGATAAATGAAAAATACTACAATTAGTTTTCAAAATGCTAAGGATGCAGGTGATAAAATAACCATGTTGACAGCTTACGATTATTCAATGGCTAAACTAATGGATGAATGTGAAATAGATGGTATTTTAGTTGGAGATTCCTTAGGCATGGTATGCCTAGGGTATGAGAATACCCTTAGTGTAACTATGGAAGATATGATCCATCATACAAGTGCTGTGACTAGAGCTGCAAAGAAGGCTTTGGTAGTAAGTGACCTACCCTTTATGTCTTATCAAACTTCAGTCTACGATGCAGTCTATAATGCTGGTAGATTAGTTAAAGAAGCTAATGCTCAAGCTGTTAAGATTGAGGGTGGACTTGAAATAGTAGAACAAGTTAAGGCTATTGTAAACGCTTCTATTCCAGTGATGGGTCATATAGGCCTTACCCCTCAATCTATAAATGCCTTTGGTGGTTTTAAGGTACAAGGAAAAACAGAAGCTGCTGCAAAAAAACTTATAGAGGATGCCCTAGCTATTGAAGCTGCTGGTGCCTTTGCTATAACTTTGGAATGTGTCCCTGCTAAACTAGCTCAGTTGATATCTTCCAAGCTTACTATTCCGACTATAGGTATTGGAGCTGGCAAGGGTTGTGACGGCCAGATCTTGGTTTATCAAGATATGATGGGAATCTTTGATGACTTTAAGCCAAGATTTGTCAAGCAGTATAATCAGATAGGGGATCTTATGAAAAGTTCCATCAAGACCTATATATCAGAAGTTAAAGAGGGAATTTTCCCAGGCCAGGAACACCAATTTACTATAGATGATTCCATTATAGAAAAACTCTACTAGGAGGGGTAGGTAATGATTTTTCATAAAATAGAAGAAATTAAAGCTCAAATAGAAGTTTGGAAAAAGGCAGGTCTATCCATAGGCCTTGTGCCAACTATGGGTTACCTACACCAAGGTCATTGCTCCCTTATAAAAAAGGCCAGCATGGAAAATGATAAGGTAGTGGTAAGTATTTTTGTAAATCCTATTCAGTTCAATGTAAAGGATGATCTTGATACCTATCCAAGAGATTTAGAAAGGGACAGAGAATTAGTTAAAGAATATGGTGGTCATGTGATTTTCAATCCTAGTGTAGAAGAAATGTATCCAGAGAATTTTTCTACCTATATAGATGTAGAAGGCTTGACAGAAGTACTCTGTGGTAGTGCTAGACCTGGACATTTCAGAGGAGTATGTACTGTGGTTACTAAGCTCTTTAATATTGTATCTCCCCAAAGGGCCTATTTCGGCGAAAAAGACGCCCAGCAGTTAGCTGTTATAGAAAGAATGATAAGGGACCTTAATATGGATATTGAAATCATTCCTTGTCCCATAGTCCGAGAAAAGGATGGACTAGCTAAAAGCTCTAGAAACGTACATCTTAATGAAGAAGAACGTACAGCCGCTCTAGTACTTAACAAAAGCCTAAAGGCAGCAGAAGAGTTTATACTTAAGGGCAATAGGGACAGTGCCACTGTAATAGCATACATAAGAAGGATTTTAGAAAGTGAGCCCTTGTGCAAGCTTGACTATGTAGAAATTGTAGATAGTGTTAGCCTAAGGCCCCTTGAAAAAATAGACAGGACTGTCCTGCTGGCAATGGCAGCCTTCTTCGGAAAAACTCGCCTAATAGATAATATTAAAATAAGACTATAGAGGTGTAAGAATATGGTTTTAAATATGTTAAAATCTAAAATTCATAGGGCTACAGTGACCCAGGCAGAACTTAATTATGTAGGCAGTATAACTATAGATAGGCTTTTATTGGAGGCTTCTGGAATTCTAGAATATGAAAAGGTAGCTATAGTTAACATTAATAACGGTGAAAGGTTTGAGACCTACGCCCTAGAAGGGGAAGCAGCTAGTGGCATAATATGCCTTAATGGCGCAGCAGCTAGATGTGCCCAAGAAGGAGATAAGATAATAATTATGGCTTACTGCCAGATGGAAACTAAAGAAACAGAAGACCATAAGCCTACAGTGGTCTTTGTAAATGAAGATAATTCTATCAAGGAAGTTGGCCACTATGAAAAGCACGGTAAAGTGAGGCTGTAATAAATATTTTCCATTGAAATTCAAGAGGCTTGTTCTTAGAATATTAAGAACAAGCCTTCCTTTAATAAAGATTAGATAATAGTGGTGATAAAATTCCCATAATTGCTCCTAGCAGGGCTCCTAACCAAGTAATTGCACTTAGTTCCTTCTTAGCTAAGGATAGTATTATTTCTTCTGTATAGGCAACATCGAAGGTATTGATTCGGGCTTCTACTACTTTAGGTATATCCATGGCCTCGATAACTGCCACACCATCATTGTGTAAGAATCTCTGAAACAAGCCATTCCAAGCTTCTGTTATTACATTAATTATTTTTTCCAGGTCATCTCCCATAATTGCCGATGGTATAGTCTTTCCTACTTCCTCCATTCCCCAGTCTATTATTTTATCTACTAATAGGAGAAAACTTTCTCCTGAGGCATATTCCCGAAATCTGTCTGTAATAAAATCTGCCACCTTAGAGTCATAGTCCTCATTAATACTAGTAAGGATATGGTCCAAGGAAGAATATTTAAGAAAACCATTTTCCAATTCACCAAAAACATTAGCTATTACTGTATCTGTCAGAAGATTTTCTGCCAGCATATCTACTAGTGCTGTAGTTAAGCTAGCCCTATCTTCTTCCGATATCTTTTTAAGAAGTTCCCCTATCCTATCTTCTAAAAGCTTTTGCAGGCCATCATTTATCATCATAGCAACATTTTTCTGATTTTCATCTTCTTTTAAGTAATCCTCTAGGGCAGCAGTAAGCTTATTGTAAACTGTGTCTGCTTTAACAAATGCAGCTACTAGGGAATTAAGATTGTTGCTAATCATAGCCCCAATTGCAAGCTTTAACCTTTCCCTAACATTAGGTTGTTTTAAAAGTTTGTTTATAGCCTGGCAAAGGTCCGCCCTAGAATTATATATGTAGGCCTTAGCAGATACTATAAGCCCCCCAGGCAATATATCCTGTAAAGATTTTTCAGACTGCTCTAGTAATACTATGTTTTTTTCTATGTAGACCTGTAACTTATCCTTAAAATTTTCCGAATCCCTAAGATCTTTTAATTTATTCATAGTAAATTCTTTTGTTTTTATTAGGTGTTCATTGGCAATTAAGTTTTCAGGTGATGACTTTAAGGCCTTCTTAATAAATTCTTGTATAAGTTCCTTAAACTTATCTTTACTTGCTTCAGTTTGAATATAGTTTATTGTCTTAGCTATTAGTAAGCTTTTTATTTTTTCCTTAACCCTTGTATATCTCTGTCCTAAAAGCTTTTTTAATAGTTCCTCTAAGGAGTGGCTATTATTTTTAAAATCTCTTACCTTATCTCCAATCCACTTTCTTATATGTTTTCTTATTCTATCATTATCTAAGGCTTCAAGCAGAGTGTCCTTTGTTAATAAATGTTCACCTATTGTTTTTCCCACGCTAGTGGCAATTCTCTCCTTTTCCTTAGGAATAAGTCCAGGAGTAAAGGGTAGCCTTTTCCCCCGCAACCTTATTTCCTTCTGTGGCCTAAACAACATCTTGATAGCTAGCCAGTTTGTAACATAACCTATAATAGCTCCAACGGTAATTGAAATAAGATATTCCATACTTTTTTCCCTTCACTTTCTATAATTAATTCTATTATAGTTTTACACATATACATTATCAATATTAAATTAAATCAACAATTGGAAACCATTGATTTATACGGTTCTATTGCCAAGGACTAAAAAATACTGTATTATAAATAATAATCATTATCAATTAATTCTAATAAATAGGGGGAATATAGTATGACTATTGAACCATACATTTCTTACTTAGTAAGCAATCATTTATTTGTTGACTTTAATAAAGATCAATTAAGGGACTTTTTTTCCACCAGTGACTATTCTATAAAATCATACGGAAAAGAAGATATAATTTTTATAGAAGATGATGTTTGTAGTAATCTAAGTATTGTACTAAAAGGTGAAGTTGAAATTCAAAAAATAGATCCTAATGGAAAAGTTCTTACGGTGGCTCGTTTTAAAAAAGGTGATACCTTTGGAGAAAATCTTATCTTTGGAGATAAAAATACATATCCAATGACGGTAATTTCAAAAAGCAAATCTGTAGTCTTGCATATCCCTAAAGCTTCTGTAGCCCTGCTATGTCAAAAAAGCTCTTCCTTTTTAAATCAATACTTAAGAACTCTTTCTAATAGAGCAGTTAATTTAAGCTCCAAACTAAAGCAGGTAACTTTAAAAACTATTAGACAGCAAATTTGTGAATTTTTATACAATCAATATAAGAAAAGTGGCCAAAATATCATTAAATTAGATATGTCAAAAAAAGAGTGGGCTGATAAACTTGGTGTACAAAGGCCTTCCTTGTCCAGAGAATTAATTAAAATGAAGGAAGAAGGCATTATAGATTATGATAAAGATACCATTTCAATATTAAATTCTTCAGCCCTAAAAAAATAATTTGCAGACTTTTTAACAATATCATGTTCCATTTTTTATTATATTATGTTAAACTATCTTTAAAGATAGTTTTTTTTTTAACAATGTAACCGATTTATTAATTTTTACGCTATAAGGTCATGCAGTTAAAGTGTTTCATTGTTTCACCCCATTCCTAATGAAATATATGTAAACTTTTCTGCAGACTTTATATAAAAAAAGGATGTTCCACGCATACTTCACACCGGAACATCCTTTTTACTATTTCTTAATCAAGTAGTCTCTTTTCTCCCCTTATTTCTTGTATAGGTTGAATGTTTTGAGTTACTTCCAAAGTCCCTAAAAACTCACCTTTTTCGTCCCTTACTGCAAAATATCTGATTAAAACATATTTAGGCCCCATCTTAATCCAGAAATCCTCATAGTCCTTTTTACCACTACGTAAATTTTCCACTACTTGCTCCACTACGTGAACACTGGCTGGAGGGTGGCAATTTTCCACAGTTCTGCCGATAACAGCCTTGGTTCTTGCAAAAATTCTTTCAGAACTATTAGAAAAATATTTAACAATCCCATCCTTATCTACAAAGGTTATATCAAAGGGCAAACTATTAAAGATAGCACTTATTTCATTGACTTTTAAAATTCCAGTGTCAAACTTTATATATCCCTTATCTTCTTCTTCCCCTATCTTTTCCTCTTCCTTATCTTCAACATTTACTCTAAGAGGTTTCCACTTACCAGCAGGTTCAGTTATGCAATAACCTATTTCTGCACTTTCCTCTTCTATAGTTAACCATTCATCTTCTGTAAGAGTATCCATGCACATAGGGAAAAGAATATGCTCTTCTTTGTAGATCATTTCTTCTATTCTAACTATTAGCTTTTCCAGCATTTCTGCAATTTTACTTCTAGCTTCTTTTTCTTCTGAAACAGCTTTTTTGCAAGCCTTTATTTCTTCTCTAATTTCGTCATCTACTCCCCACATTACCTGTGGCGGAGCTGTGATACCATACTTTTCTAAGTAGGGAAATAATAAGTTCTCTTTTCTACTATAGTGTTTGTCTAAGTCCCCTAACAAGTTAATATTATCTAAAAGGTCAAACTTAATATCTTCATTATTCTTGTACTTGTCAATGTTAGGCCGGAACTGATTGTCTATTAGATCTTGAACAGCTTTGTTCTCCCTCTTAAAGGTATGAATTGGATGGCCTGGTGATTGGTCTGGGTGATGGATTTCCTCTATAGAACCTTTAAAAACTGCTGCATGGACATCGCACAATCTTTGAATTTCTTCTACCTTCATTCCCTCTTTTATTAACTGAGCTTCCATCTGGGAAATTTCCGCAGTTGATACTCCCTTGATTAGCTCCTGGAACCTTTCCCTAACATCCTCCACAGATTTGCCATCATGAAGTTCCAAAATAAGTTCCTTCAAGATTTTCTGCCTATACTCTCGATTGTTTATTAATTCACTCATCCTTTTTCATCCTTTCTAATTTATATTTTAATCAGCCTATTATTGCCAAGCCTTTTCTAGTTCTTCCACCATAGTTTCATACTTATTTTGTATTTTTTCCTTTAAGGCCTCTTCTTCTAGCTTTTCACATGCTTCATTGACATAATTCATTGCATCTTCTTTCAAAGATCTTTTAGCAAAGGTATAGATTACCTTATCTTCCTTGTCAATATGCCTATTAAGTAAATCTGCATAGCCCACTGCATTTGCAATTATATCTACCCTTGAATCTTCGTCGCCATTTTTTACTCTTTCTAAAGCTTCTTCTAGACTCTTTACATAGAATCTACCAAAGTCGTGTTCCACCAACATTCCAGAAATCGGGGCTCCCACTAGAGTCTCCCCTATGTCTTCCCTCATCTTCTTAAAGAGAATGTCTTCTTCCTTTCCATGATGATGCTTATCGGTATAGTTTCTAATAAAATCTATTACTCTATTAAAATCCTCATAAGGAACCTCTTCACCTTTCATAACAGCTATGCTCATCTTCCTTATAACGCTCAAGGCTCTTTTGGTAACCTTATGTTCATGCATCATTAATTCAATTGCATCGGCCATTTCAACCTCTCCCTTCACTTGTATTAATTTATATACATTATAACAGGTATTCTTCCACTATTCGGTAACATTTATTACCACGGAGCCAATTATCCAACATTATTTTTCATTAGATCTAGGCTCCCTTTAGGAGAGGTTAACTTATAAAAAGTTCTCTGATTTCAGCTTCGCTTAACTTGGATATGAGACTCATTTCACTAGTGCTAACTTCTACAACCTTGTCAAAGATCTCCTTTTTCTTTTCTTGCAGATTATATATTTTTTCTTCTATAGTATCCTTGGCTATAAGCTTGATTACTTGTACAGTTTTTTCTTGGCCAATTCTATGAGCCCTATCTGTAGCTTGTTGTTCTACTGCCGGATTCCACCAAGGATCAAAGTGAATAACTATATCTGCACCAGTGAGATTTAGGCCAGTACCACCAGCCTTGAGGGAAATTAGAAATATGTCATTGGAGCCAGCGTTAAAATCATTAACCAAATCATTTCTTACCTTGGCGGGAGTATTACCGTCAAGGTAAGAATAAGGAATTCCTTTACTTTTTAATCTCCCTACTATATTTTTTAATACCCTTGTAAATTGAGAAAATAGTAAGACCCTATGCTTCTGGGCTAGCACCTCTTCTAAAAGCTCTTCCAAGGCCTGCATCTTGCCACTATCCCCTTGATAATCCTCTAGAAAGACAGCAGGATCACAACATATTTGCCTCAATCTAGTAAGTAGGGCCATGATCTCCAGTTTATTTCCCTTTTGACCTGGTAAAAGAAAGTCTCTTTCTACAGTTTTTCTGGCAGAAAGCATATAGGCTGTATAGAGCTTTTTCTGTTCCTCTGTCATATCTACCACAAGCTTATGTTCAATCTTAGGAGGCAATTCTGCTACAACATCCTTTTTTAATCTTCTTAATATAAAGGGCTTAATATGTTTATTTAAAGTAGCAAGTACCTCTTGGTCCCCTTCCTTTACTATAGGAATCTCATACCGTTCTAAAAATTTGTGGTGATTAAATAAATATCCTGGCATGATAAAGTCAAAAATAGACCAAAGCTCTGTAAGGGAATTTTCTAGAGGGGTACCTGTAAGGGCAAAATATCCTTTAGCCTTAATAGACTTTACTGCATAACTGTTCTGAGAAAGGGGGTTTTTGATATGCTGCGCCTCGTCTAATATACAATATTTAAAAGTTATATCCTTGTAACTCTCTACATCCCTTCTTATTAATGGATAGGAGGTAATTACCATATCATAATCTTTTGCATTGGCTATAAGGTCTTCCCTTTCCTGAGGACTTCCTGCTATTACAAGGGCCTTTAGCTGAGGAGCAAACTTTTCTACCTCCCTAAGCCAATTATAAATCAAGGTGGTAGGTGCCACTATTAAAGATGGTTTGTCAGCCTTTTCTGCTGCTATAAAGGCTATAGTTTGAAGAGTTTTTCCTAGGCCCATCTCATCAGCTAAAATACCTCCAAAGCCATAATGGCTTAAATTTTTCAGCCATTTAAAGCCTTCCTTTTGATAATTTCTCATTATATTATCTAGGTTAGGTGGAAGAGAATAGTCTATATTTTTTTCTTCTTCTAGGTCCTTAATAAACTTTTTGAAAGAAAGGTCCTTTTTAAAACCTTGCAGGTCATCTCCTAAGGCTTCATCTAAATAAAAAGCATTATACTTAGGTATTAAGGTCCTACCTTTGGAAAAGAGCTCCTTTTCATTAATATTTAAATAATCTATCACCGAAGCCACTTTACTAAAGTCTTGATGTTGAAGATCTATTAAATCTCCATCTTTCAATCTATAGTATTTCTTTTTTTGCCTTATAGAGCTTAAAATTTTTCTAATCTCCTTGGGATCTATATCCTCTATCCTAAAATCAAATTCAAGGAGTCCTTGCCCACTTACCCTAACTCCGCTTTTAACATGGCTGTAGTTATAAATTTTTATCTTCTTAAAATCCTCACTGAAGTATAGGTCACTGAAGTCTTTAATCTCTTCAAGGCCTTCTTTTCCCTTGTCTAAATATATCTTTGTAATAAGCTTTTCCTCATAGAAGCTTTCTTTCACACTTTCATCCAGTCTAAAGGAGCCACTAATCTTCTTAATAGCAGGTATAATATATGAAGCTATTTTTTCCCCTTCCTCCCTATCAAAAAAAAGCTCTCTGCTCTTTTCGTTAATAATAAAATTATATAAGGGTACGTATATTTTTAACTGTTCATTAGAGGGTACGTAAATATTATCCTTAAAGAAGAAAAACCTACCATTGGAACTTAAGGGCCTAGGCAGCTCTTTATCGTGCTGTAAGATGATCCCTTTGTCACTGCCCTTTAGTTGAAAATCCAGAGGCAAGTCCCTGTATAGAACCTTTATATTTTTGTACTGCCTTCCTTGAATATTAGCATTTATTTCCCTATCCTTAAGAAGACTAAAGAATCTATTTAATTGTCGCTCTGTAAAGTAGGCCTTCTTAGCTTTTATAAGGATATTTCGATTCCAATCATTGTTATCTAACATACTATTTATTTCACTTATTTCTAGGAGAAATTCTATTAACCTTTTATCTTCTGGCCAGAACTGCTGGTCCATTGGTCTTAAGGTAAAGCCTTTACCAAATTCTAAGGATTGATTTCTCTCTATAGCTTGCAAGAACTGTTTCATATTTCTTACAACATATAGCCTGTCAATTCCTATTTTCAACTCTAGAGAGGATGGAATATAGTCATATATATCATAAAAATAATTGATTTCTAATTTTAGTTTTTCCTTTTGATCTGATAGTTTATAGGCATTATACTTAATGTCCCTTAGCAACTTATTTAGTTTGTTTCCTTCTTCATTAAAGTGGGACTTAGAATAGTATTCCTTTATGAACTTTAGCATAACTGCAACAATATGTTTGCAAAAACCCATTTTTCTATGATTATCATTAAAAAAAGGGCAATCACAGTCAACGGATATAAAGCCAGTTTTTTCACTGACAATTATCTCAATATAGTATTCATCGTAATAGGCGGCCTCTACTACAGCAAAAATTTCATAAACATAAAAGGCTTCTTCCTTATAGTAGTAGTCCTTCACTTCTAATTCTGTAACCTTTCCAGCCTTATAGTCCTCTTCTCCCCGCTGGTAAATAATTTTATTTGTATGCTTCTTAACTAACTTTTCCGAGATGTTCATCTTCATCCCTCAATTCCTTGTATTATTTGAAATAATATGTATAAACTATATGTAGTAATTAATCTCCATATTTTCAACTTATATAACATAAAAAACTATTTAAATTTATTTTTTCTCCAAATGCAATAGTCACAATCTATTGTAGCATAAAAAAAGTAAGTAGATACTCTTTCTCGCTTCCTTCTGTTTATGAAATTTAAATTTTTGACTCTTGAATTTCTATAAAAAATTCTATTCATAATCTTTTATTTAAGAAGGTATTTTTTCAATATTTTGTGGCTTTTCAAAGAATGTTATTGTAAAATATGGTAATTTATTGACAATTCTTGAAACTTTAAAAATTAAATCTTGCATTTTTCTTATATTTACAATAATATAGTAGTATATGATTTTATTTTAAAAAGGGTAAGGAGTTTTGCGATGGAAAAGTCAATATTTAACAAACTAGTACTAGAAAAGGATTTGAAAAGAATTCTTGAGAACAAAGAAATAATTCTTGTAGAAAGTAGAGAAGATATTCTTGACCTTGCTATGGGAAGAAGGGAACAAAATACTTTTGAGGTTTCGTATGAAACTCCTGGCAAAGGTAATGTATTGGAAGCTACCGTTGTAAGATGTAAAAATGGTATTTCTATAAATTATACTGAACCTTACATGAGAAGAAGGGACCCTGACTGTATGGTTATTTCTGATGATAAACCTACAGACAAACCTACTTTTAAAGAAAGATTCGGCTATGATTTTAACGAACTTAGAAACTCTACCTTTCAATGGTTAGAGGATCAGGATGAACTTATTTTACTTCCCTTTATGTCTGGAGGAGCTGAACACGGCTATGAATCCTTATTACTTGCTCCTGCCAATGCCGGTTTTTTTGTTGGCGGTTTAGCTGATATTCAAGGCTTTATTCCAAAGAGTAAGATACCAAATAACTTTACACCAAAAGCTGTTCTATACTTAGCACCACCATTTAGACATACTCACTTCGATGGAAAACAGGTAGTTGTTCATAACAGACTTGATGGATATCACGAAGTATTTTGCTACAACCTATATCCAGGCCCTAGTGCAAAGAAGGGTGTTTACAGTATCTTGCTAAATATCGGTGAGCGTGAAGGTTGGTCAACACTACATGCTTCCGCAGTTAAAATAACTACACCCTACGAAAATACTTTCACTATAATGCATGAAGGTGCTAGTGGTGGCGGTAAAAGTGAAATGACAGAACAATTCCATAGGCAGCCAGATGGAAGCCTATTAGTTGGTACCAATTTAGTAACTAATGAAAAATTATATCTTGAAATTAAGGAAGCTTGTGAGCTTCAACCGGTAACAGATGATATGGCTTTAGCTATCCCATCAATGCAAAATGGTAACAAATTAGTTATTACCGATGCAGAAAATGGATGGTTCTTACGTATTGACCACATAGATGAATATGGTAAGGCTCCAGACATTGAAAAATTAACTATATATCCACCAGAGCCATTAATATTCTTTAACATAGACGGAAAGCCTGAAGCTACCTGTCTTATTTGGGAACATACAGAAGATGAGCCAGGAGTACCTTGTCCAAACCCTAGGACTATACTGCCAAGAAAATTTGTTAATGGCATTGTAGACGAGGCTATAGAGGTTGATATAAGAAGTTTTGGTGTTAGAACTCCACCAAGCACAAAGGAAAATCCTAACTACGGTATAATAGGCTTATTCCACATACTTCCTCCAGCCTTAGCATGGCTTTGGAGAATGGTAGCTCCTAGAGGACACGCAAACCCAAGTGTTACATGCACTGAGGGTATGAGCAGTGAAGGTGTAGGCTCCTACTGGCCTTTTGCTACAGGAAGAATGGTAGACCAAGCTAACATATTATTAAAGCAAATTTTATCTACACCTGCTACTAAATATATATTAATCCCTAACCAAAATATTGGTGCCTACAAGGTAGGTTTTATGGGACAATGGATAGCAAGAGAGTACCTATCAAGAAGAGGTAACTTCAACTTTAAGAAGGAGCCATTAGTGTCTTCAAGATGTCCGCTACTTGGCTATGCTTTAGAATCCTTAAGAATAGATGGTCAGACTTTACCAAAGGATCTTCTACAAGTAGACCTTCAACCAGAAGTTGGAGCAGAAGGTTACGATGCAGGTGCAAGCATACTATCTAATTTCTTTAAGGAAGAACTAGAGAAATTCCTAGTGCCTGATCTTGATCCATTAGGAAGAAAGATTATTGAAACTTGCTTAAGAGATGGTTCATTACAAGAATATGTTGATTTGATAAAATAAAAAAAGTGGCTTGCCACTTTTTTTATTTTACTCTATGAATTTTTATTAAATACAGATAACTTAAAAACCTATCCTTTTTCTTATCCTTTAACACTTCCAGCTGTCATACCACCAACTAAATACTTAGAACAAAGTATAAAGACTAGCATAGCTGGTATAGCTGTTATTAAGGCTATAGCTGAATATACACCCCATTGAGTGGTAAAGTCCCCCTGCATACTCACTAGGCCCATAGGCAGGGTATACATGTCCTCAGTGGCTAAAAGCACTCTTGCTATTATGTATTCTGACCAAGCTCCCATAAAGGCAAACAAGGCTGCTACAGCTATGCCAGGCTTGGCCACAGGTAATATAATTTTATAAAATGCTGTTAATAAATTCGCTCCGTCAACATAAGCACTCTCTTCTAAAGACTTATCTATAGTATCAAAATATCCTTTCATCAACCATACGTTAAAAGGAATAGCGCTTGCTATATAAACAATGATAATTCCAGCATACTTATCTGTCAGCTGCATCTTTGTCATTAATATGTATAGAGGCAACATAATCATAGGAGCCGGGAACATCTGGCTTAATAAAAGTAAGTTCAGGCCCATTTTCTTCCCCCTAAATTTATGTCTTGAAAAAGCATAGGCTCCCATAACAGATATAGTTAAAGCACAAACTGTTGAAAATAAAGACACTATAAGGCTGTTTTTTATCCAAGTTAAAAATTCCGGCTTTTTTATAGCCTTTATAAAATTATCAAAGCTTCCGTTGTCCGGTATAATTTTCAAGGAAGTGGATAGAAGCTTGTCTGCTGGTCTTAAAGATATTGTAATAATATTTAATATAGGATATAAAGCAATAAAGCAAGCTAAAATTAGAATGGCATATATTATAATTATCTTTATCTTAGAATCACCTTTGTCAAAGTAGCTATTTTTTACATCTAAGTTCCTATAGTAGTAACTGTTTGTTAATTCAGAATTTTTATTAAAATAAGAGTTTCTCATACTATCACCTCACTTGATTCATTTTTTGAGCCTTTATAAAGGTTGAACTAAATAAGGCTAATATTAAGAATATGATAACGGCAAAGGCTGCAGAATAACTGTAGTTATAGTTGTTGAATGCCTTTTTCATAGCGTAGGTTACTAAAATATGAGCATCGTCGGAAACATTATTCCCTGCCATTATATATATAATATTTACTTTGTTAAAGGTCCATACTGTGCCTAAGATAATGGCTGGTGTCATTACAGGCTTTAACAGGGGTAAGGTTATGTTTTTAAGCTTTTGCCAGTTGCTTGCACCATCAACCTCTGCTGCCTCATAATATTCCTTATCTATGCTTTGTAAGCCTCCCAGGCATACCATCATAATAAAGGGTATACCTAACCATACGTTAGTTATAATTGAAGCTATAAATACATATTTAGGGTCTGACAACCAAGGAATCATAGCATCACTGCCAAAAAGAGTTTTCAACACAACATTAATAGTTCCGAATTCTTCATTAAATAAGCCTTTCCAAGTTAGGGCAACTATATATTCTGGCATAGCCCAAGGCAAAATTAATATTAACCTAATCAAGGCCTTAAATGGTAGCTTTCTATTTAGAAGTAACGCCAGTCCCATGCCAAAAAATACATGACAGGATACATTTATAACTGTCCATAACACCGTATTGCCCAGAACCTTATAAAATATAGGTTCTCTAAATATTCTCTTGTAATTGTCAAAACCTACATTGGGCCAATCCCAACTTCTTAGGTTTTGTAGAACCACCCTTTTAAAGCTTAATACAAATTCGAATATTAAAGGATAGGCTACTACTAGTGTCATCACAAGAAAAGTTGGAAGCAAAAACCATAGTATTTTACTTTTTTCCTTATGGAATCTTCCCTTACTTGTTTTTATTTGCAAATTTCTATAGTAATCTCTTTCTAACCTCATGATTATCTCCTTCTATTAAAAGTATATAAAACTTCCTATCACCCTTGTAGATCCTCAATATACTGTACTGCCTTTTCTTGGCACTTACTACCATAATCTTCAGCCTTAATCTTTCCTGTTAGTAGCTCCATTTGAGCATCTCTCATGGCATCCCAAGTTTTAGTCATCTCTTGATAAGGAGGTGTTGGTACAGACTTTTCTAACTGCTCTTCCTGTATTGCATATTTAGGATCTAATATCATTACTTCCTCTGCTGCTTCCTTATCTGTTGGTAACTGGCCATGAACTTTAGACAGTTTTAATTGAGATTCCTTAGATGTTAAGAAATCAATGTACTTAATTAAAGCTTCCTTTTTAGGGCCACTGGCCTTTTCTGCCACTATAGATACCATTACTGCCTTTACTGCAGATGATGGTTTCATAGGTTTATTTCTAATAGTAGGCAGCACTGTTATATCCCAATCCATATTAGCATCATCACACTCTACAAAAGCCCAAGGGCCATTGATATAGTAGGGAGCCTTCCCTTCTTCAAATAAGGTTTTTGCTACATTATAATCCCCTGACCTAGGTATAACCTTATCATCATGTAGCTTCTTTATGTATCTAGCATATTCAGTCATTTCTGGAGTATCTAAATCAGGCTCTAATGGTATAGTATGCTCTTTAAATATTTTTCCCCCTGTAAAGGCAGTTTGGAAGGGAAAGAAAAAGAAAGATTCATCTGTTCTGCAAGCTATAGAGTAATCAATTTTACCTTCTTCCTTTAGCTCCTCAGTCTGAATAATTAATTCCTCCATACTACTGGCAGGCTTGTCTATTATTTTTTTATTATAAAAGAGTAATAATTCATTACCATTACGATCTGGTATTCCATATTGCTTTCCATTTATTTGCACTGCCTTTAGGGCAGTTTTATTAAATCTAGAAAAAAACTCTTCACCCATTAAGTCTTCCGTTGGTATAATTAAGTCTCCTGATTGAAAAAGTCCTACAACATCATTAGGTCCAATTACTAAATCTGGCCCATGACCAGCCATAGCAGCATTGATAAAGTTAGATTTTAGATCCTGCAACTCATAATGGGTTCTTTTTACTTTAATATCAGGGTTAGCACTGATGAATTCTTCTATAATCTCATCGTGTACCGCCCTTACTGCTTCAGATTCGTCTTCCCATATAACAATCTCAATTGTGCCATCATCCTTTGAAAAATCACAAGCTGAAAAAAGTGTCAATTGAAAAATGACAATAGACAGAAAAACCAATACTTTTCTTACGGATTTCATATTTTCCCTCCTGTTAGTTATATTAAACAAGTTTTTTGTTAATTATTGTTATTTTTATTTAGGCATGCCTATATATTATAACCAATTATTAAACTATTTTCCAACTTAGCTTTTGCCATTTTTTCTAAATATAATCGTTTTCACACAAAATGGTAACCTTTAAATAGGGAAAAACGGAAGATTTTGAGGGGAATAGTTGTATCGATGATAAAGCATTAAAGGGCATTTCTAAATTGTGTTTAATACTTTCTTCATAGGTAGCTATTAAGTCTTTTTGTAATACTGCTAAAGCGATGTCGGCAGTCCACTGAGATACTTCAGGCCAGTTACGTGCTACCCAACTATCACCAGTACTTACTTGTAATAATTTAATAATTTCTTCTTCTGGTAATCCATAATGGTTACCTAATTTTAAACCTTCTGCAACTGCATTCATATTCACAGCAAGAATCATATTGTTTACCAATTTTGCTACTTGGCTGTTTCCAGCAGCAGGACCATAGTAGAATGTATTTGAACCCATCGCATCAAAGTATGGAGCAAATGACCTGACTATTTCTTCATGGCCAGAAGTTATTATTGATAAGGTTCCAGCTTCAGCACCAGTTCGACCACCACTTACTGCAGCACTGATTAATTTTAATCCACTTTCAGATTCTACTCTAGCAGCTAATTGGTTCATTGCATCTGGAGAAAGTGTACTCATAACGATTATAGTTTTACCATCAGTGTTTTGTGTAGTAAGGATACCCTTATCAGCAAAGATAACATCTAGGTTTTGTGAATAGTCACGAACCATTGAGATGATTGCTTCATCAGCTAATTCCGCAACTTCTTTCACTGTATCTGCCATTGGGAAACCCATTGTTCCTAATCCTACAAATCCAATTTTTTTACTCATTATATATTCCTCCTTATAGCTAATTTATTCATAAGGACTATGAAAACTTGCTACACTTATTTAAGCCAAACCTAAAATAGACATAATCACCGTAACTGCCATTGCAATCCAGTGAGTAACACTAATAGTAATAAAACCGTTTTTAAATGTATCTTTCATGGTTAAGCCTGTTAAACTGTTGAAAATTATTAAGAATCCTGAGTAGGGAACAATTGATAATGCACCTTAGCCAATGGCAATGGCACGATGAATGGTCTCAGGATCTAATCCTATCTGTAAATAGATAGGGGCAAAGTTTACAACTGAAATACCTATTGCTCCAACGGCAGAAGCGGTAATACCACCTATAAGACCAGTACCAACCATTAATGAAAGTACTGCTGGGCCTGGAATAGATTGAATTAAATTAAATACAGCTTTAAAGGCAGCTACACTTGTTGCCATGGTGCCAAATGCAATGGTACTACCTGTTGTGATTGTTGATGATAAGGATTCGTTTGCTGCTTGATTCAATACTTCTTTATGCTCTTCAATTTGGTTACGGAATAAAATTCCACTGATTAAAATGGCAATAATGAGAGCCACAATAATAATATTTTCCACTGAACTAAAAATCAATATAATAGCTAATAAGGTCACTATTGGAAGTAAACTGATAATGAAGGATGGCGGTTCACCTTTAGGTCTATCATCACTACTTTCAACCTTGTCATCCAGATTAAAAGTCTCTTTCTTTTTTATACTTTGCTTCAATGAGTATTTCATAAATATTAATATAAAAATAATTGCCGCCACGGAAGTGACCATTCCGATAATTGGAGCAGCAGTCAGTGTAGTCCCCAAAGCAGTTGAAGGGACAACATTGTGTAAAGAAGTTGCACCGGGCAACATGTTCATAGTAAAGGTTGAGGTCCCTCCAAAGACAGGAATAGTCACTAATTTCCACGAAAGACTAAGTTTTTTGAATATGGGTTTAGCCATTGGGATTAATGCAAATATAACAACGAACACATTAATGCCACCGTAGGTAAGGATGGCAGAAATAATAAATAGCGCCACTAAGGCCTTGTAGGGATTTTTGTTTCCTACCAAGGACAATATTTTATCTGCAATTGAAATGGTTGCCCCACTTTTATCCATGTACTTGGCTAGTATAGAACCTAGTAAGAAAATAGGAAAATTTGATGCAATAAAGCCAGCAAGTGACGTCATATAGGAATTTTCTTTGCCAAATACAGTTTCTAGTATTGGTAGCTTGTTGAATAGCAAGAGGACAATGGTTGCTATTGGCGCAGCAACGATGACATTGAACTTTTTAATAATAAAAAGAATGATTGTTAATATCCCTAGTAGTATCCCCAATATACCTAATAGATCCATTTCCACTCCCCCTCTATCTTCTTAAGTTTGTTAAAGGATATTAGTTAAATTTTTATCCTAAGTAAAATTAAAAAACATTATTTATTTACTATTTTTATATTGTCTTAATATCAGAAATCAATACATCAATACTAAAAAAATATTGAAGATAGTTGCTAAATATCGAATAAAAATTGAAAAGAAAGAAACAATAGGATATGTGTTAAAGAATTTGTTTCTTATCCAAATTCTTTGGAAGTTCATCAAAAAGGAGATTGAGAAAATGTCAAATGTTAAATTAGCTGTTATTTTTTACAGTATGGGTGGTACAAACTTTCAATTAGCTAAATGGGCTGAGGAAGGAGCAAGAGAAGCTGGTGCTGAAGTTAAGCTATTAAAAGTAGAAGAATTAGCACCGGAGTCAGTTATTCAGGGAAATGAAGTATGGAAAAAAACTGTAGAAGCAACAAAAGATATCCCAGTTGCAAAATCAGCAGATCTTGAGTGGGCTGATGCAATCATCTTTAGTGTACCCACTAGATTTGGTAACATGCCATCCCAAATGAAACAATTTCTTGATATTCAAGGTGGACTTTGGACAAGCGGTAAAACAATTAACAAGGTTGTAAGTGCCATGACTTCAGCACAAAATCTCCATGGCGGTCAGGAATCAACTCTTCTTTCTTTATACACTTCTATGATGCACTGGGGCGCAATTATTGTACCACCTGGCTATACGGATCCAGTTTTATTTGGTGCAGGTGGAAACCCTTATGGAACAAGTGTATCAGTAGACCAAGATGGAAAAATGATTGAAGATGTGCAGGGAGCAGTAAAACACCAAGCAAAACGTACAGTTACAGTTGCTCAATGGGTAAAAAAGGCTAATCAGTAGTTGATAAGTTAGCTAATGGAAAAAGCGACTAAAAAAGTCGCTTTTGAATGTTAACTATCAGCCCCCTAAGGTGATATCTTGTTCATTGTACCAATTTAGGGCCTGGTAAAAATGTTCTGCTTTAAAATCAGGCCAAAGTTCTTCCACTACATAAAAATCTGAATATATGGTTTGTACCGGCAGAAAACCGCTAAGTCTTCTTCTCCCTCCCCAACGGATAATTAGATCCACTCTCGATACATCAAAAGACCTAATATTATTACTAATATTCTTTTTTCTTGCATCTGCAAATTTTAGTTGATTTAAGTCCCACCCCCAACCGTAGTTTACTAACAGATTTACTTTCAAGCCTCCTTTACCAAAACTTTTCTACTGGTGAAAGGTAGAAGTTCTTTGGGAAACATGGGAGACTCTGTATTTCCTACTACTAGTATGGATCCATCCAGTTTAGACAGCTTTCTTACAGCCTCAATGCAGGCCTCAGTGAAGGCTATTCTTTGTTGTGCTGACCGCTTAGTGTTATCTGTAGTAAATCCGTAGAAAGTAAGTTCCTTTACTCCTACTTCTTTGCAGAGCCTAAAAACCTCCTCTGCTGGCTTTAGACCTGGAAGGTAACCCTTATCCTTAGACATACCTCTAGCCACTGCCCATCTTCTATTACCATCAGGAATAATTCCTATATGATTTGGTATTCTCATAATAACCACTCCAACCATAAGCAATAATTATAACCTCTAGTATTATACTTAGATTATTGCCACTAACTTAGAAAGATATTCCTGCTATATGGTTGTATTTTATAAAAATCTACTGTAAAAAAGGTTGCTGCATTTAATGCAACAACCCTTATCTTATCTTTTTATCTTACCTGACTCCCTGTTGGAAGTTCACCATCAATACCTGCAACAAAGAGCTTGCTGTCTTCATGGTCTGAAGCTGCTAGTATCATTCCTTGTGAAAGCTCTCCTCTCAAAGTAACAGGCTTAAGATTTGCTACTAAAATTATGGACTTGCCTACTAGTTCTTCAGGCTTATAGTATTGGGCTATTCCTGATACTACCTGTCTTTCCTCTCCACCTAAGTCTACCTTTAACTTTAGTAGCTTTTTGGCTCCCTTTACAGGCTCACATTGAAGAACTTTAGCTATTCTTAAATCTATCTTTTCAAAATCTTCTATAGTTATTTCTTCTTTCATAGGCTTCATAGCTGGCTTATTGGCAGCAGCAGCTTCCTTTAGACTTGCTTCTCTTAAAGCCTCCAACTCTTCTAGCTTTGCAGCTACGTCTATTCTTGGGAAGATTACTGCTCCCTTCTTAACCTTAGTGCCAGCTCTTGTGCCATCAAAGGCAGATAAGCTATTCCAGGTATCTAACTCAATGTTAAGCTGTTCATTTATCTTGGAGCTGGTAGTTGGTAAGAATGATACTAATAATGTTGAAATAAATCTTAGGGATTCTACTAGGTTATAAAGGACTGTACCTAGTCTTTCCTTTTTACTTTCATCCTTAGCTAATATCCATGGTGTAGTTTCATCAATATATTTATTAGCCCTTCCTATAAGCTCCCAAACCTTCTCTAGGGCTTCTGGAATTCTCAATTCATCAATGGCCTTATCTACTTCCACTGGAGTTCTTAAGGCTAATCCTATTAAATCATCGTCTATTTCTTCCTTAGCTGTAGGTGCTGGAATAATACCATCAAAGTATTTATCCACCATGGCTACAGTTCTAGACAGAAGGTTTCCTAAGTCATTGGCCAAATCAGAATTTATCTTTTTTATAAAGATTTCATTATTAAACAAGCCATCGGACCCAAAAGGTATTTCTCTTAGTAAATAATATCTAACAGCATCCACTCCAAAGTGGTCTACTAACACTACTGGGTCTACTACATTGCCCTTGGACTTAGACATCTTTCCTCCATCTACTAGGAGCCAGCCGTGTCCGAAAACCTGCTTTGGCAGTTCTATATCTAAGGCCATCAACATAATTGGCCAATAGATTGTATGGAATCTTAGAATGTCCTTACCAATTAAATGAACGTCTGCAGGCCAATATCTATTATAGTCATTATATTTATCGTTGCCATAGCCTAGGGCAGTTATGTAGTTGGACAAGGCATCTATCCAAACATAAATTACATGGCCTGCTTCAAACTCTACTGGTATACCCCAATCAAAAGAAGTTCTTGATACACACAGGTCCTGTAGTCCCGGTTTTAAGAAATTATTAACCATTTCATTTTTTCTTGATTCTGGCTGAATGAAATCTGGATTTTCTTCTATATGTTTAAGAAGTCTATCAGCATACTTACTCATTTTAAAGAAGTAAGCCTCTTCCTTTGCCTTTTCTACCGCTCTGCCACAGTCAGGGCACTTTCCATCATTTAATTGAGTTTCAGTCCAGAAAGCCTCGCAAGGTGTACAATACCAGCCTTCATAGGAACCCTTGTAAATATCCCCCTGCTCATGTAACTTGTTAAATATGTCCTGAACAGCCTTTACATGATAGTCATCAGTAGTTCTTATAAATCTATCGTAGCTTATGTCCATTAACTTCCACAGGTCCTTTATTCCTGCTACTATTTTATCCACATATTCCTTTGGAGTAACTCCATTCTCTTCTGCAATTCTTTGAATTTTTTGTCCATGTTCGTCAGTACCAGTGAGGAACATTACATCATAGCCTCTAAGCCTTTTAAATCTTGCTAGAGCGTCGGCAGCTACAGTTGTATAAGTATTGCCTATATGTAGATTGGCTGACGGATAATAAATTGGCGTTGTAATGTAATATGGTTTTTTAGTCATTATAAAACCTCCTTTAAATAGAAATTAGGCGAAAATAAAAAAGCCCTATGCAGATTAAGATCCACATAGAGGCGTTATATACGCGTTACCACTCTAATTTATATCTGTGTCGCCACAGATAACTCACTAAGTGACTCCACCTTGTGCTAACACTTGGCTTTTATCACCTTGCAGTTAACGGCTGCTACCGTACTGCCCTACTCTAAATAAAAGTTCAGACAGTCAACTCCGGGGCCATGTTCATAAACCTTCCTGTCGCAGGCTTTCACCTATCCCTGCTCTCTGTTGGACATTCCAATTTAATACTCTTCCCATCACAGTATTTTATGTTTATAATAATATATTGTTTCTTAATTGTCAACATTCTATCCAGCTATCTTAGTAGGGCTAGACTTTTAAATTCTACCTACTTGGTGTACCATAGTTATGAAGATAAAATTCGAAAGGAGTGGTACAATGAAATATCCTATAGATCTTCACACCCATACTTTAGCAAGCGGTCATGCCTATTCAACCTTAATGGAAAACGCTCGATATGCCAGCGATATAGGGATGAAAGTACTTGGTACCACAGATCATGGTCCAGCTATGCCTAATGCTCCCCATATTTGGCATTTTGGCAATCAAAGAGTCCTGCCAAGGAAGCTTTTTGGCCTTACTATGCTCTACGGCTGTGAAGCAAATATTGTAGACTATGAGGGAAATTTGGATCTTCCACTAGATTATCAGGAGGGCCTGGATTATATAATTGCCAGCCTTCATTATCCTATAATGGAAATTAATCGAAGCCCTGAACTTAATACTCAAGCATTTTTAAAGGCAATGGATAATCCTAACATTCACATATTAGGCCATTTGGGCAATCCTATGTTCCCAATATATGAAGAAGAAATTGTTAAGAAGGCCAAGAAAAAGAATATACTTATTGAGATAAATAACAGTTCCTTTGTGAGCTCTAGACCTGGCAGCAAGGATAAGTGCAGGAAAATCGCTATTTTATGTAAGGAATATAATACAAATATAGTCTTAAATAGTGATGCTCACTTTGCTCATTCTATAGGTAATTTCGATGAAGCTATTAAAATGTTAAATGATATAAATATGCCTCAAGAGTTTATTATCAATAGTAGCGAAGAGAAATTATTAGATTTCCTAAAGTCTAAGGGGAAAAATATTTAGAGATGGTAACTTTGGACTTAAAACAAAAGATAAAAAACCTTCCCTCTTGCCCAGGAGTATATCTTATGAAGGATTCTCTAGGAACCATTATATATGTTGGTAAGTCAAAAAATCTTAAAAATAGAGTGGGATCTTATTTTCAAAAATCAAGGTCCCATTCTCCCAAGGTTATTAAGCTAGTACAAAATTTGAAGGACTTTGATTATATAACCACCGATACAGAATTTGAGGCCTTTTTATTAGAATGCAAGCTAATTAAAGAATATAAACCTCGCTATAACAGCCTTATGAAAAACCCCCTCACTTATACTTATCTTAAGATTAGTAAGAAGGATAATTTTACCGACATGGAAGTTACCAGAGAGGTTGATAATAGGCAGGAGGCTCTCTACTTTGGACCTTATACCAGTACCAGTAGCAGTACAGTAGAAAGAGCTATTGAAGGAATAAAGGTATGCTATAAACTGCTATGCAGTAATTCTAATAAGAAAAGTTCATCTCCTTGTCTAAATTATTCTTTAGACCTTTGCATTGGCCTCTGCATAAGGGATGAAGCCTGGGAGAAATATTCTGAAATAATTGCTAAACTTGTAGCCATGCTAACAGGTTCCGACAGATCTATTCTTAATGATATGAAGGAAAAAATGAACACTGCCTCAGAAAACTTTGATTTTGAAACTGCCGCTAGCTACAGAGATTATATAAAGGCAGTGACTTATCTTATTGGCCAAAATCAAGTTGCAGAATATACAAAGGAAAATAAAAAAATTATTATTGCTGAAGCCTTAGATGAAGATCTAGTTAAAGTTTTTCTGGTAAGGGGAAATAAGGTCCTCTATAGTGAAAGCTATAAGTTAAAGGATTATAGTATTGACCAATTAATTTGTCAATTAAAAGGTCTTATTTCTGTCCACTTTAGCAAGGGTAGCCAAGACTTAGATATTATAGCAGCAGAGGATATGGATGAAGGGCAGATAATTTATTCATATTTGAAAAAGGAAAGTAAGGACCGTAAACACCTTGTACTTTCAGATAAGTCTTTGAATAAAGCAAGTCTAGATAAGGAGCTTAGGGACTTAATAAATAAGCTATTAAAAATCAGCTAAAGAAGTCCTCCTTAAAATTGCCACTGGACAATAAACCTATTTATTGGCCAGCGGCAACTATTTTCCAACTTATTTTGCATAAGGATTCAAAACACTTCTTATATCGGCATTTATCTCATCTACATTGACAGCAGGATTTTCTTCATCTTTTATAGCATACTTTTCTTTTAGGCTTAAGATTCTATAAAGACTCTCATCTATTCTTTCCTCTGATATCCTACCTTCTAAAGCTGCCTTTTTCAAAGCTTCTATCACTTGAATTTGCTTGTCTTTACCGTGACAAACCAAGACTATATCCGTACCTGCCAATACAGATTTTACTGAAGCTTCACCTATTTCATAATTTTTCATAATAGCTCCCATGGTCATATCGTCAGTTATAACTAGACCTTGAAAGTTCATCTTTTCTCTTAATATATCGGTAATTATTACTTTAGACATAGAAGAAGGATTTTCCTTATCTATTTGCGGCAACAAGATATGGGCAATCATTACCGCCTCTGCATCATTATTTATAGCCTCTTGAAAGGGAATTAGCTCTAAGCTTTCCAATCTGGCTAGGTCATGGTTTAGGGAAGGTAGTCCCTTATGAGAATCTTCTGCCGTATCTCCATGGCCAGGAAAATGTTTTACCACTGGTATTACCTTTCCCTGCTGTAAGCCTCTCATAGTTTCAACACCTAGACTGCTTACTATACTTGCCTCTGAACTAAAGGCCCTGTCGCCTATAACTGGATTGCTAGGATTACTGTTTACATCTAGCACTGGTGCAAAATTCATATTAAAGCCAAAGGCCCCTATCTTATTGGCCATAACCTTTCCTATTTCATAAGAAAACTCTTTCTTGTTTACATTACCTATAATCTTATTACTAGGAAACTTTACAAATTCCTTTGGCATCCTAGTAACCCTGCCCCCTTCTTCATCTATAGATAAAAAAAGAGGGATTGAGTTTTTAGAGTTTTCTGCCTTAATTGAATTCATAAATTTTAACAGTTGAGAGCTACTCTGAATATTATTTGCAAAAAATATAAAGCCTCCTACTTTATACTTGTCTATAAACTCCACTGTATTAGGGCTAATTTCATATCCATCAAGGCCCACTATAACCATTTGGCCAATCTTTTCTTCCAAGGTCATAGTTTTAATTTTTTCTTTAATTAAATCAACAGGCTCTGCTTCTGGCTCTTTTACCTTGCTAGAATTGTCTCCTATGGACTTTTCCTGATTTTTAGTTTCCTTTTCTTCCTTATCTCCAACTAGACTACATGCCGAAACAGCCCCTAAGGACAGGGTAATTGCTAATAATACAAGTATTTTCTTAATCATAATAATCCTCCTATAGATATATAAATATCCAATTTTAATATATCTGTCTATGTCTGTAGGTAAATTGAGCTTAAAATTGAATGTCTATATTCAAACCCCTAATATTGTACCATATATTACCATACAAGTAAATTCATTAGGAAAAAAGAAAAGAGAGCTTAGCTCTCTTTTTTAACAGTTAGTATTTTATTCATCAGGCTTTTTACCTACTGCTGCAAGATATATGACAAATTCTTCTTCCCCGTCCAAATGTAATACTTTATCAATATATTGCTGATCGTAATTTCCTATAGCGCAGGTACCACAATTTATTGATTCGCCAGCTATGTATAGATTTTGGCAAACATGTCCAACATCAATAAGGATGTTTTTATGGGCAGTTACATCAAATTTATATTCTGCCCTATAGGGTATGCAGCTCCAAGCAAACAAGATAGCCGCTTTCTCCGCAAAATGAGGAATATAGGGCTGATCCGGTGTTGCTTCGTCTATTACATTCTCTATGTCGTCTAAGGGGTACATAAAATAAAGTGAATGTCTCAAAGGTAGGTATCTGTATACACCCTTCTCTAATCCTTCTACTCTGGTTATTAATAAATAGGTTTCAAAGGAATGGACTGAACCATATGCAGGAACAGTTCTTAGTGTTCCTATGCCATCTCCTAAAATACACTTAATACCCTGGGTAGCCCAAAGCATATAGGATAACTCATCTAAGGTAATAAACTCTCCAGAGTAGATTCTAACACTCCTTCTGTCATTGATACAGTCATACAAATCATGTTTAGTAATAACCTCTTTCCTCATTTGAGGTAGATCAATAACTTTTTCATCTTCGGTATAAGGTTTTAATATATTAGGCTGTGGCATATTTTTTTGTCTATCGGTTATTATCTGTCTTAAAATATTGTGATTAGCCTTTAAAAACTGTCTATTTGCTCTAAATCTATTCACTTCAAACACCTCACTTTCCTTTGAGATTTCTTTTACTCTTAAAATTTACAAACTGTTACTATTAGTTGACATGAATTCTTCTATTTCATCTATAGTTTTGATTATTGAACTAGAAAGAACCTGGCAACCATTTTCAGTAACTACTACATCGTCTTCTATTCTTATGCCTATACTCTCTTCTTCTATATATAAGCCCGGCTCTACTGTAAGCACCATACCGGGTTTTAGTTCAATTTCTCTACTTCCAACATCATGGGTGTCTAGGCCTAAATGATGGCTAACACCATGATAATAGTACTTGGATAGTTCTTCATCTGTATGAGCTAAACCTAATTTGCTTAGTTCCTCTAAAAAAACTCTTCTTGTTATTAAGTTTAATTCCTTAAAAGGAAGTCCAGGAGCTATGGCCTTTATTGTCTCCTGCTGAGCCTTTAACACTATATTGTAAATTTCCTTTTGCCTATCTGTAAACTTTCCTGATACAGGAAAGGTTCTAGTTATATCAGCATTGTAATAATTTACTGCTGCCCCTAAGTCCATTAAGATCATTTCATTTTCACCGATAAGGTCATGGTTATCGCTGTAATGAAGTACTGTGGCATTCTTACCAGAGGCTGCTATTGTTTTAAAGGCAAAATCCTTTACCCCATTAGTCTTTAATACGAAGTCAAAATATGCTTCAACCTCATATTCTCTCATGCCAGTCTTGGCATTTCTCATAGCATTTAATATACCTTCTCCAGTAATAGCTATAGCCTTCTTTATCTCTTCAATCTCATCCTTTGATTTTACCATCCTTAATTCTGATAAGATAGGATAGGCATTTCTAATATATATATAAGGATACTTATCTTTTAATTCTTTAGCAAGTTTTTCTGTTAAAGTTGTTTCCTCCTCATAGCTAGCTCTTTCCAAGTCTAGATATATATTATTTATATTGTCTGTAACCAATATTTTATGTATGGAGGAGAAAAATTCTTCTTTATATACTATCTTGTTGATAGCTGATCTTTCCTTAGCCTCTTCCTCACTTATAGTTTTTCCAACCCATTTTTCCATTACCGGGTCGGCCTTATGGATAAACAAAGTAGTTTCTGTAATACCATTACTCTTCTTCAATACTACTACAAGATGCTGTTCATCTATTCCTGTAAGATAGTAGAAGTTTCTATTCACTGAAAAGCTATACATTTCGTCTGCACTTTTCTTTGGCGCCTTGCCTGAAAACAATATACAGATTGAATTTTCTTCTAAGCTATCATAAAATTTTTTTCTGTTTCCTATAAACAATTCTCTATTCATTTAAAAATTCCTCCTGTCAAGATACAATCTGATGTCATCATATACATTATATCCCTTTTTTTTAATTTTGTGAATAGTTAAAAACACTTTTTCTCCTGTCTATAATAAATTCCTTAATCTTAAGGCTTGCTAACAATATTATACAATTAATTTTGAATTTATACAATATTTCATGGAGAAAGAACTTTAATTATACAATATTCCAAACTAAAAAAGAACTCTTTTATTGAGAGTTCTTTTAGATTCTTCCTTACTCTTGGGATTTTTTCTTCTTTTCTTTTAAGCTTCCTATGGTTACCCCAGCTATTACTCCTAGGACCCCTCCTGCAGAAAGCCCCATCATAACGTTGTTAAAAAGAGCTCCAAGGAATATGCCAATACCGCTGCCAAAGCAAATCCCCAAAGCAACATATTTGTTTTCTTCTGAAACTGCGTTTATCTTTTCTTCCATACTAGATATACCCCCTCACTTTTCTCAATACCCAAAATAACCATCTATATATATAAGACGAATATACACCCTAAAAAGTTTCTTATTTCTATAACTTTTAATAAACTTTTTTCAACAAGATTCTACACTTCAATAGAATCAAACCACTTTTTACCCTTGTTTAGTATTAGGTAGTATAGGCCTAGATCTATTCCTCCAAATATAAGAACTATAGCTGCAAAGGCATACCAAAAGCTTAGAGTTAGAAGTACTATCAAAACTACTACAGCTCCTGCCAAGATTATACTACCAAACATTACTACCATATAGTTTAAATTCTGTTTTACAGCCTTTTCTTCATTGTCCCAATTTAACTTAGGAAACTTCAATTCTAATAGTATCCCTACAAAGGAAGTTAATAGGATACCTAAAACACTAACTATTAGACCAGTAATAATTAATTCTGGCACAAGCTCTATGGAGAAGAATGCAACTCCTAGTGTTAATAATACCGATATAGAACTTAATATAAAGCCAGGCATTATTCTAGCAATGATTTGGTCCTTAAAACTTAAAGGTATATACTTACTTATATATAGATTCTGTCCATCCCTAGAAATGGATGTTGATGCTATGCCGTTACCTCCAGAAAAGACTACTGAAATGGCAAATATAACAGCTAGGACAATGGCTAACACTCTTTGATAGTTAATAACCTCCAAAACAGCTGTGCCCTGATCACTATTGACGGAGCCAGAACCGAACATACCTATAATTATAAAAACAGGCCATATGAAACTGCCTATAACGCAATTCAATAAATAGGAAGGAGTTCTAAAAAGTATTCTAATTTCCTTAAGCATAAAGGCTTTCATAGCAGAATTCCTTCTTAAGCTCTTATCTAACTGTTCACTAGATAAATTCTTTCTTCTTGAATATACTTCTGAATTACCCAGTACTCCTTTAAAGTATAGTAATTCTCCTACAATCATAAATAAAATTACTGCTGCTACACTGATGCCGACAAATAGCAAAAGGTTTATTATTCCCTTCAGAGCTGAACTATAAATCAAAGATAAGGATGCCAATTTAGCCGTTGGAAATATTTTTGATACTAGAGAAACTAGGGAATTATCTCCTTCAATTAGAAGTTTAACCATAGCATCTGTGTCACCGCTGTTTTGACCCATCTTCTGACTGATCATAGAAAATCCTAAACCAATAGATAAGGCTAATATACCTCCAATTATCCTAAGAGCATCCTTGTGTTTTCCCAAGTTAGTAAACCTCATTATTATCATATTTATTAAAGAGGCTAGTACTAAAGGAACTATTGGTATAACTAAGAATAATAGAAGACCATATAAATAGTATAAAATACCTGCTCCACTTTTAACTCCAAAAACTACAAGTGCAGGCAGCAGTATTAAAAGCTCTGTAATATACTCATAGACTAGTACCGTTATAAACTTGGCACCTAAAATTTGGGAAGGTTTTAGGGGAAGTGGTAGCAGTAATTCCACATCTTTTGCAAAATAAAACACTGCTAGCACATAAAATATCCCAAATATAAATACTGCTAGACTTACACCTGCTACCGCCAAAGTCAACAATACCCCCTGCTGATCTATTTTCGCCAGCAAATCATACATTTCGTTAAAAAGTAAACCTAGGGGAAAACTAAAGGAAGACCCAAGACCTACAATCAAAAGTAAAATTAAAAGCCATTTGGTAATAGTTTTTTTTTCTCTTTTTTTCTCCTTGAGATAGGGAAGTTTTCAGTAATACTCTTGTTAAAATCAATAATTTACTCATGATCTGTCAACTCCAAAAACATTTTTTCTAAAGATTCATTGCTCTTAAAATGCTCTCTCATTTCTTCTATTGTGCCGCAGAAGCTTATCTTACCCTTATTAATAATAGCAACCCTATCACATAACTTTTCCGCTACATCTAGTACATGAGTAGAGAAAAACACTGTTTTTCCACTGTCGGCTTCTTCCCTCATCATCTCTTTTAATATGTATGATGACTTTGGATCAAGGCCTGTCAAGGGTTCATCCAAGATCCAAACCTTAGGATCATGGACCAAGGCTCCCATAATAACAATTTTTTGTCTCATACCGTGAGAATAGCTTTGTATTTGATCTCCTAAAGTATTGGTCATTTGGAAGCGCTTAGCCAAATTCTCTATTTTTTCTTTTCTTTTATCTATTGGAACATCATATATATCTGCCATAAAATTTAAGTATTCTATACCTTTTAGTCTTAAAAACATATCTGGATTATCAGGCACATAGGCAAATTCCTTCTTTGCCTCTAAGGGATTAGACCTAATATCGATGCCATTGATTTTTATTTCTCCCTGATCCTTGTTTATTATGCCAGTAATCATCTTAATTGTGGTAGTTTTCCCAGCACCATTAGGTCCTAAAAAGCCAAAGATTTCTCCATCATTAATAGTTATACTTACATTGTCTACAGCCTTATCCTTGCCATTATAGCTCTTACTTACATTTCGTAGTTCAATCATACTTAACCCTTCTCTCTACATTTATTTTACCCTAACAAATTTAATATATTTTGCACAGAACAGCAGTTACTTATATTATACATATTTTTTAAGGGTCAATCAAGACCTTTTTATCACTTTATGCGTTATTTTTTATCCCTTTACCTGTTTACCTTAAACCCCTAAT
>JAAYTB010000125.1 GCA_012523855.1 Clostridia bacterium | reverse complement strand
TTAGCCACAGAATAATTTAAACTAGTTTAGTAAAATTGAAATATTCTTATAAAGAAAACGCAGGAGGCTAATCCTTATAGGGTCGGTTTCCTGTGTTTTTATTGTATAAATTAGTGAGCAAGTAAAGTTATGAGACTTAATAAGAATATGAAAAGCTAATTAATGACTATATATGTAGAAATGATTGCTAGTAACAAATACCAAATATTAGCAATTTTTGATGAAGGAATAAGAAAAAATTAAGTGATTTTTTTATCTATATCGACAAAATACATTAGCATTCTAAGAGGTAAAAATTATATTATTGTGTTAAGGAGGTAGAGGTTAGTATAAATAAGAGTATCATGTCAAAATAAAAGGAAAAGTTTTTAGTTTGCACCCTGCAAATACGACAATATTTTGATGCGAACCATGTTATTATATGAATGTGGATTGTTGGTGAAATGATGAAAAAAGAATTTTTGTGGGGGGAAAAAGGATGTTATTAGAAGGCGCCAAAGTATTAGAAACTATGACAAGGAAAGAAAAGCAGGGGGATTTAACTTATCTGTATGACTATAAGTTAATAAAAGGCTACATAAATATGAGAGTTGGAAGTGAACAATTACCAATTCAAACTTATGGTATAGAAATAGAGAGACGGGATCTTAAAAAAGGTACAGTAGTAAACACTGTTAGTGATTCTATCCAATACATTAGTCCGCAAAGACATAAGGTGCAGGAACTTCTAAAAATGGTTTATAAGAATGGACTAACACCAATTCATCTTGTAGAAGTTCTAGGTGAATATGTAGATACATATATATCTGATTTTGACCTAAATATAAATAATAAGGTTGCTTTAAACTAAAATAGATTTAAGGGTATCTTTCAATAAAATGGTATATAAAAGGGTATTGTTAACGGATTATATAAAATAACCCCTGGTTGCCTACTGCAACCAGGGGTATTGCTTTTTTATAAGCGCCAAATTTCCTCGTCATACTGAGCGATAGTTCTATCGGAGGAGAAGAATCCTGCTTTTGCTGTGTTAACAAGCATTTTCTTGCTCCAAGTCTTTCTGTCTTCGTAATCTGCGAAGGCTTTTTCCTTTGTTTCGATATAATCCTTAAGGTCAATAAGAGCCATGAACCAATCTTTGCTTACAAGATCCTTGTAAAGTCTGCATAGGTTTTCTGGATCTCCTATCTTGATTAGATCCTTGCTTATTATGAAGTCTACTAATTCTTCAACTAATGAATCATTGTCGTAAATATCTCTTGGATTATATGCATTTTTTTCATAAAGATCAATTACTTCTTCACTAGACTTTCCGAAGATGTAAATATTATTATTTCCAACACATTGGTGAATTTCTACGTTAGCTCCATCCATAGTTCCTAATGTGATTGCTCCGTTTAACATAAACTTCATGTTACCAGTTCCGCTAGCTTCCTTGGAAGCAAGTGAAATTTGTTCTGATACATCACAAGCAGGAATTAATTTTGTAGCCTTTGTTACGTTGTAGTTTTCAACCATTACAACCTTTAGGTGTGGGCTTACATCAGGGTCATTGTTTATAAGCTCTTGTAAGCAAAGGATTAGGTGAATAATATCTTTTGCGATTACATAAGCAGGAGCTGCCTTAGCACCAAACAATACAGTAATTGGTCTTGCTGGGATATTACCTGCCTTTATTTGCTTATACTTGTAAATTACATATAAGGCATTCATCTGCTGACGCTTATATTCATGAAGTCTCTTGATTTGAACGTCAAATATTGAGTTTACGTCTATATCAACATTGTCTGTTTCCTTTAAGTATTTTGCTAAAGCTACCTTGTTATTGTGCTTGATAGAAAACATCTTATCTAGAACTGCATCGTCATCTATATAGTCTAACAGGTATTCAAGCTTTGTAGCATCCTTCTTCCAGCCGTGGCCTATAGTGTCTGTAATGAATTTAGCTAATTCAGGGTTACAGTGCATAAGCCATCTTCTGAAAGTAATACCATTAGTCTTGTTATTAAACTTTTCAGGATACAACTTGTAGAATTTATTTAATTCAGAATCCTTAAGTATTTCAGTATGTAAAGCTGCAACACCATTAACGCTAAAGCCATAATGGATGTCCATATGTGCCATGTGAACAAGGTTGTTGCTATCTATAATAGCTACAGATTCATCATTATATTTTTCTTTTACTCGTCTATCTAATTCATATATGATTGGCATTAAGTGTGGTACAACTTGCTCTAAATAGTGGATTGGCCATTTTTCTAGAGCTTCAGCCAAGATAGTATGGTTAGTATAAGCACAAGCTTTTGAAACTATGTTGATAGCATCATCCATGCTAATTCCTCTTTCAGTAAGAATACGAATAAGCTCTGGTATAACTAATGATGGATGAGTATCGTTGATCTGAATTACTACATGCTTGTCCAAGTTACGTAAGTCGAAACCTTTTTCGTCCATTTCCTTAATAATAAGCTGTGCACCACTGCTTACCATAAAGTATTGCTGGTAGATACGTAAAAGTCTTCCTGCATCGTCGCTATCATCTGGATACAAGAATAGTGTAAGGTTACGTGGAATGTCTTTCTTATCAAAGCTTATACCGTCGTAAACAAGGGATTCATCTACTGTTTCAACGTCAAATAGATTAAGCTTATTTACACCGTTATCGTAACCAACTACATCGATAGTGTGTAGTCTGGATTTTACGCTGAAGCCTCCAAAGTTAACATCAAAGATAGTGTCAGTCTTGTCTAACCAGCTTCTATCAGTTATCCAAGGATTCTTTTCTTCAGTTTGCTTATTATCTTTAAAAACCTGTTGGAATAAACCATAATGATAGTTTAGTCCAATACCATCTCCATTCAAGCCTAGAGTAGCGATGGAATCTAAGAAACAAGCAGCTAGTCTTCCTAGACCACCATTTCCTAGAGATGGTTCTAATTCAACTTCTTCAATTTCTGTTAAGTCTTTACCTGCTTCTGCCAAGATGTCTTTGATTTCATCATAAATTTTTAGGTTAATTAGGTTATTGGAAAGTAATTTTCCAATAAGGAACTCAGCTGAAATATAATAAAGCTTTCTGTCGCCGTCAATCTGTCTCTGCTCTTTTTCCATATCTTTTGTAAGCTTTAATAAGGCGCTGAATAGTTCCTCATTGCTGCAACTTGCAATGTCCTTTCCGAACATTTCCTGTACAAGGTTACTTAATCTTTCTTTCATAGCCTCTTCTCCATTTTTATATATTTTATGTGTTGCTGAACACACTTTTCTATTATACTATAAAACTTGGCAAAGTACAAGAAAGTCGCATGGAAGTGAATTAGTTCAAAAAATTGTATATATTCACGATAAATGCCTTTAGTTTTAAAAGAAAAGAATTACTGCAATGACACAGATGTCAATATCAAAAAAATAAAAGGGTATTATTGTAATATGTATGCTGATGATATTTATTAGATTTACTACTTTTATTTCTTATATAAATATATAATTGCTTAAAATACGGATTAAAGCTAAGTCTATTGACCTATAAAAAAACTTTTAACTACATTAAAAGGCTTTTTTATGTTAAAATAGTTGTATGCTCCCATTATTTTTGCTTTATCGGGAAGGAGGAATATATATGTGGAGATATAAAGAACAGGATTTGGGCAAGTTTCCAGATTGTTGTGCTCTCACCGACACTGGAAGATGTTCTTGGTTAACTCTTGCAAATTGTCGTGGCAGTCAGTGCATGATTAGGCGAACGCCAGAAGAAAACAACAAATCATTACAGCATGTAAATGAACGTTTATTAAGTCTTGATATTTCAACTCAAATCCACATCGCTAAAAAATATTATGGTGGTTCCATGCCTTGGAATGGAGGAAAAACTGTGAAGGCATATAGAGCTTATAAGTCAGCCCTATCTCCAGAAGATAAAAAAGCAGAATAAAAAGTAAAGTGATTTTTTGAAAATCGGTGTGAAAACGTTTACAATATCAATAAGGAATTTTTGATAGAATAAGGGAAAAGATGAGAAACTAATAATAAGCTAAGAATAACAGGAGGTAAGGAAATGTATAATGTTGGAGATTTAGTGGTATATTCATCTCATGGAATTTGCCGTGTGGATGATATATGTGAAAAGACTCTTTTAGGAGAGACAAAGAAATATTATGAGTTGCATCCAGTGGAAGATGACAACCTTAAGATAAGTGTTCCTGTGGATAATGATAAGGTAACTATGCTTGAACTTTTGAATAAAGAAGAAGCAGAGGAAATCTTAGAATCTTTTAAGTCAGCAGGTGCAGAATGGATAGAATTAGATAATCATCGAAACGAAGTATACACAAAAGTTTTAAAGTCAGGAGATAGAATGGAGATTGCAAAGGTTGCTAATGCCTTGATTAGAAATAAGATAAGAGTTGAAGCAATGGGAAAGAAGTTTCATGAAAAAGATAGAAGGATTTTAGCTTCTATTGAAGGTGTATTGTTTGAGGAATTAGCCTTTGCTTTAGAGATTAGCATTAAAGAAGTGGATAAAAAAATAATGAGCTATATAAAAGAAAATATAACAAAAGGTAAATGATAGTTAGTAGAATTCCCGTAATAATTAAATTACGGGAATTCCTGTTTTGGGGCGGAGGAGATCTCTGCTATTTTCCAAGGAGAATCCTTTTTCTCTTTTATAACAACGATTTTATGGTTATAAACCCCATCTTTTAGATATGAAGGTGTTAATTTATTTGTCTTATAATTTATTTCAGCGTAATAAACCTTGTAGTCGTAGAGGCTTTGCAGGTTTATTTTACTATCTGGCTGCAGGGTTGAAGTTTTATCTGCTAAAATATATATAGTCATATTTTCAATATTTCGAAGTGGTGCCTTATTTTCTATTGAATAAGAAGCAGCTATTGTTTCATCTAATAGTTCTAAAGCAGTGTCATAATCTTTTCTATTTACAGTTTGAGAGAATTTACGGATTATTTCAGCTGAGTCCTGTGACTGAGGGTTTATTATTTCCCCAGCTAGAGCTTTTGTTTCCTTGCTGTTTAAGCTAGTAATAAATATAGTTGATAATAGAGGAATAATAAAAATTCCTATTATAGATAATGTTTTTTTCATGGCTCCTCCTTTTTATATGAATTACTTATGTCTTTTTCCAGTCTCCTAGTATTGGCTTATTCATGTGTATTTTTTCCTTAATCAACTGAATAATACATATAATTTGATATTTTATACTAATAAGAGATTGATAACGGAAGTAATAGCTTACAAAAGCCTTAAAAAATTATAAATTTCATAAAAGAATCTGAAAATACCTTTCAAATTTTCAAGTTTAGTTATATAATTTTAGAAAAGAATTAAATTTGTCCCGTTATTTTAATGGAGCTGGCAAATTTAAAAAATGGAGAAATAAGAAAAGGAGAATTATATGGGTAGAACGTTAGCTGAGAAAATATTTGATGCGCACAGGGTGGATAGTCCATTTCCTGATACGCATGTTTTAAAATTAGACAGGGTATTCTGTCATGAAATTACTACACCAATTGCAATTACAGATCTTATGGCAAGAGGCATGGATAGGGTTTTTGATCCCACTAAAATTAAGGCTGTTATAGACCATGTAACACCAGCCAAGGATTCAAAAACAGCTGAACAAGGGAAAATACTTAGAGATTGGGCAAAAAGACATGGTATAAAAGACTTTTTTGATATAGGAAGAAATGGTGTATGCCATGCTATTTTCCCAGAGAAAGGATTCGTAAGACCTGGATACACAATTATAATGGGTGACTCACATACTTGTACCCATGGAGCCTTCGGTGCTTTTGCAGCAGGTGTAGGAACTACTGACTTGGAAGTAGGTATACTAAAGGGGGTATGTGCCTTCCATGCACCAAAGACAATAAAGTTTGATCTTAAGGGTAAGTTAAGGCCAGGAGTATACGCAAAGGATCTTATACTTTTCATCATTAGAGAACTTACTGTAAATGGTGCGACAAACATGGTTATAGAGTTTACTGGTCCTGTTGTAGATGAAATGTCCATGGAAGGACGTATGACACTATGTAACATGGCTATCGAAGCTGGAGGTACTTGTGGAGTATGTTATCCAGACATGACTACTGTAGAGTATCTATGGCCTTTTATAAAGGATGAATTTGACAGTAAGGAAGATGCCTTAAAGGAATACTCAAAATGGGTTTCTGATGATGATGCAGTTTACGAAAAAGTATATGAATATGATATTTCAGAACTAGAACCTATGGTTACTTTTGGATACAAGCCTGATCAAGTAAAAACAGTAAAAGAAATGACTGGTACAAAGGTTGATCAAGTTTATATTGGCAGCTGTACCAATGGACGTATCGAAGACTTAAGAGTTGCAGCAAAAGTACTAAAGGGTAAAAAGATAAGTGATGATGTAAGAGCTATTGTAAGTCCAGCTACTCCATGGGTATATTCTCAAGCCTTGAAAGAAGGAATTATTGAGATATTCCAAGATGCAGGTTTCTGCGTTACAAACCCAACCTGCGGAGCTTGCCTTGGTATGAGTAATGGTGTTCTGGCTGAAGGTGAGGTTTGCGCTTCTACTACAAACCGTAACTTTAATGGTAGAATGGGTAAGGGTGGTACTGTTCACCTTATGAGTCCTGCAACTGCTGCAGCTACAGCCATTGAAGGAAAAATAGTAAATTCTGAAATTTATCAAGCTTAGCAAGTGGAGGGAAAAATGAAAAAGTTTAGTGGAAAAGTTTTGTTTTTAGATAGAAGTGATATCAATACCGATGAAATCATCCCAGCAAAGTATCTTACAGAGATAACTAAAGAAGCATTGAAGCCTTATCTATTAGAGGATTTAGTCCTTCCAGCTTTTAATCCAAAAGAGGACGTTAAGGACAAGAGTGTAATTGTAACAAGAGAAAACTTTGGCTGCGGTTCCTCGAGAGAACATGCTCCATGGGCTTTGGAAGTTAATGGCATCAATGTAGTTATAGCAGAAAACTTTGCAAGAATATTTAGGCAGAACATGTACAACTGCGGTATGTTCGCTATAGAATTAGCAAAAGATAAAATTGATTATCTTTTTGACAACTATGCAGGCAAAGATACTACAATAGAAATCGATGTGGAAAATGACAAAATAATTGTAAAATCAGAAGACAAATCCGACACAATAGATTTTAAAGTAGGAGACTTTGACAAGACCTTAATTAAAGAAGGTGGCTGGGTAGGGTACGCCAACAAGAATTACTAATAGGACCTAAGAATAGATATAAAAAAGGTGGTTTTTATAACCGCCTTTTTTAATTTAGCCTGTACATAAAATCCACTTTTCATAGAATGTAAATTTTTATTGGATCATCTCCAAACAATGAAAAAACTAACCACATTATTGAAAATGTGAGAAAACTAAACTATAATTTAAGAAGTGGTAGCCTTGTAAAAATAAGATAATTTGTCGAATTTTAAGGAGGGGGATAAAATTATGGGACAAGCTACTTTATCTAAAAAAACATATACAATTGGATTAATACTAAAACTAGGTACCATACTTTCTTGCTGTTTAGGACTGTATTTTCAAGTTATTGAATGGCAAAGTGTATTTTTTGGCCCTAATAGCACTTTTTTATACTTTACAACCCAAAGTAATATATGGATTGCAGCTATTTGTCTTGTATTTCTCATTATTGATTTAAGAAGCAAGGGAAATAGGCAAGTAAGTAACTGGCTTTATGTTGTTAAGTTTATGTTTACTGTAGCAATTATGCTTACCTTTATTGTATTTGCAGTTTTACTTACACCTCAACAAGAAATGGACTATCTGATTTCAGGAACTAATATTTGCCTCCATAATCTAACACCTATTTTTGCAATTATTGATTTTATCTTATGTGATTATGGCTACTTGAGCTCGAAGAAGCACATTTTACTGGGGACTATATTACCTATTCTTTATTTTATTGTAACTTTGATTCTTTCTTTTAATGGAGTAGGCTATGGAGATGATAGAATTGTTCCCTATTTCTTCTTGGACTATAAAAAACTTGGTTGGCTGTCTGTTGGTGATAATGGTATTGGAGTTATCTACTGGGTAATAATTATCAGCTTTATGGTCTTAGCTATGGGAGCTAGCCTACTGGGCATAAAATATCTCCGAGCTAAGGGATCTATGTCAAAAACACAAGAATATAATTGACACATCTTTTATGGGTGTGTCTTTAATTTAGCCCTGCAAAATCGTATATACTTAACTTTTCTTAGGGGAAATCCCCATAAAGTCGCATGGCCCAGGGGGTATTAACATATTTTATATAAGTAATAATTTTATTTATGAGGTATATAGGGGATATGATCAATATTAAAGAGCTTTTTAAAAGCAGGCTTGCAGGGAAAATTAGTATGGTATTGGGCTTAATTACTCTGATATATATGGTTGTTTCTATTTACTTTACTAATCATTTCTTCTTCAATACAAGAATAAATGGGGTAGATGTATCACTTAAAGGCCATGATCAAGTAGATGAGTTAATAAGAGATTATAGTAAAAATTATAAGCTCCAATTAATTGAAAGAAAGGGGCAAGTAGAAGAAATTCTAGGGCAAGATATTGGCTTTCAATACAATGAGGAAAACAGTATTTATAAAATTTATGAAAGAAAAAATCCACTTAAATGGATAAGCTCCCTTTTCAAGGACCATGACTATTACCTGGAAGATCTCTTTATTTATAATAAAGTTGATTTAGAAAATAGGATTAAGGAACTATCTTGCTTGAATAAAAATATTCAGGAGCCAAGGAGTGCAACTTTTTTCTATTCAGAGGGTTCATACAAAATAGTAAAAGAAGTTTACGGAAATAAGGTAAATAAAAATTTATTAAGGGAGGCAGTAAAATATAGCTTGCTCCATGGTGAAAGAAAATTAGATTTAGAGGAAAAGCTCTGTTACGAAAATCCTAAATATACTTCTACTTCTAACAAGGCTATAAAAACTAGAGACTTGCTTAACAAGTATGTATCTACAAAAATTACTTACATATTGGCAAATGAAAAGGAAGTATTAGACGGTAATATAATAAGCAAGTGGCTTATTGTTGATGAAAATTTACAGGTGACCTTAAATGAAATAGAGCTTATGAAATATGTTAAGTCACTTAGTGAAAAATACGATACCATGGGAACTAAAAGAAAGTTTAAAACTTCTTTGGGGAAAGAGGTAGAAGTTGATGGTGGCATATATGGCTGGAAAATTAATTATGGTGATGAAACAAAGGCCATATTAAAAAGTATAGAGCTTGGTGAAACAGTTGAAAGAGAGCCTATTTATTTTCAAAAGGCTGCAAGGAAGGGGAAAAACGACATAGGACATACATATGTAGAAATTAATATAACAAGGCAAAGACTTTGGTTTTATAAGGATGGAAGGATTATAGCCCAAGGGTCGGTGGTAACGGGAAACCCCAATAGGGGCAATGGAACAGTGGTTGGTACATATATGCTTAACTATAAGCAAAAGGATACTACTTTAAGAGGAGTAGACTACGAAGCCAAGGTAAGCTACTGGATGCCCTTTTACGGAAATATAGGAATACATGATGCCAGCTGGAGACATTCCTTTGGTGGTAATATATACAAGAGCAATGGCAGTCATGGTTGCGTCAATGTGCCTACGAATTTGGCTAAAACTATTTTTGAAAATATAGAAGAGGGTACCCCTATCGTTTGCTATGAGGAGTAGGCTGCCATATAAGTGGCAAAATGGACTAGGAAATTTGCATATGTTGGAATATATGTGTTACGCTATAGGAAAACTATGTTTAAGTTAAGTTTCTGTGAAGGAACCATATATAGATAAAGTGAATCACTAGAAAGAAAAAGATGGGGAGGAGGTATAATTATGGCTAGAACCGGCAGTAAGTACAAGTATCATGATGTCATACCTTTAGAAACTATTTTAGATACGGTGGATTTTAGTACAAGTAATCTACTTTTAGAAATTGGTAGGGCAGTGGCACCACAGGAATATGCCATCAGATTTTTTGAGGACAGTAGTAAAAAGCCATTTTACAACAATATTGAACGACTTAGATATACAGTACAAAAGGCTATTTCTATAAGTTCCTTTAATCATTGGGAAGAAGTCATTGATATTCTTTATAAAAATAATGCCTTAAACTTAGATAAGGAACAATCTATCTATCTTAATGAAAAATTATATGGCATTGCAAATGAGGATAGACTTGTGGAGTAAAGAGTTGTACACCTTTATACTCTAATTTATCCTATACCCATAGTTTAAGCTTTATAGATTTCTAGTAGATTAAAAGAGCTGGTAGTTGATGAACTGCCAGCTCTTTTAATAGACTAACAACTCTCTTAAATAATAACAGAATAAAAGAAGAGAAAAAACTAAAAATAATTATATATAAAAAGAGAAGGCTGAACTTATCTACACAGGAGATGAAAAGATGGAAGCTACCATGGAAGGAATGTATAAAATAGCAAAGACCTTTAAGGAAAATAAAAAGCAAGATAGGCCGGTTTACATAAGTGAAGTTGTGGAAGAAATGAAAAAACTAGTTTCAGACTACCTATATTCTAATTCTAAGGATGACCCTAACAGGTCTGCTACTGTATTTGATTCTTTTTTATTTTTGAATGAGTCCATGGGGATTTTTCAGGCCTGGGACAAATATATTGGAGAAGAATTCAACTTTGAGGATGTATATGACTATTGTAAGAACAAGTCTCTGGTACCCTATTTGGAAGCCTTGCAGGCCAAGGATTATACCGGAGCTGTAGAAATAAACAGGGAGCATGAAATTGCCCATTATCATTTACTGCTAAACTATCTTATGAATATTGGTAGTTCCTTGGAGAATGTAAGCAAGTTAACTGAGGAGCAAAGTAAAGATATTTACTTGCATTGCAGTTATATGGGAGAGGTATATGACTTAACCCAAGGCTTAACCTATTGCAAGTACTTAGAAAGTGCCTTTGCCTACAAATGTGAGACTGTAAGTTTTCAGGATGTGCTCAGCATATTAAAGAGGGAAAATCAGTTAAGGGAAAAAAATGCTATGCTAGAGAAACTTAATCAAGCCCTTCAGGAGGCAATAGATTCTAAAAACGAGATGATAGATCGACATGCTCATAACTGGAAGCATATCAGTTATCCTGCTGCGGTGAAGGAAGTTGCGGAAAAGTTGGCTGAGGATGACAAGTATAAGGCCTATGCCAATAAGCTCTTTAAGGCTTATAACTCAGAAAATATCCTGCGGCAGGAGGTCTTAATGCTAAAACTAAAGCATTCTGGCAGCAGTGAAGAAATTCAAAAGCAAATTATGACCGATGTCTTGCTGTCCAACTCCCGTACAGGTGTTAATATTGAGAAAATTATTGAGGATAGCCTTGATTTAGTAATGTTTAGAATATTGATGGAAGATGTAGACACAAGTATAAATACAGAAAAGGCAAAGACTAATTTATCAAAGTTTAAGGACTTGAGGAGCCTTCGTGAAAGCTATAATAGATCCTTTATTATAAAAAAGCAGGGGGACATAAGTCTTATAGATTGGTTTCGACAGAATATCTTTAACATAGAAATTCACATTGATGATAATTGGAAGGCTGTGAAGGTAAGGAAGGACAGTGCCGCCTATGCCCAATTAGTAGAGATTTGGATAGATCTTTTTCACAACGCCATAAATTATGGCAAGAAGGAGGACACAGGCTTTATTAAGATAGAGCTTAAATCGGAGCAGGTGGAGGGAAAAGACTATAAATCTTATCTCAAGGATATAGTGTCAGATAAGTATTTAAATTTAGAAGCTGATGATCTTCAAAGAAAGGCAGGCTTTCTAATCTTTCTTAAATTAATGATAGACTTAAAGTTTCCAAAGGAAAGGATTGTTTTCTTAACTGGAAATGTAGATTTGTCAAAGATTATGGAAATAGATAATTTAATAAGCTTTTATAGCTATTACTTATATGATAAAAAAATAAAAACCTATGAAGAATTTATGGAAGCCATTGATAAGGTTGATGAAGATTATGATTATTACGAAAGCTGTAAGGTAGACTTAAAACGTCAGTATCCGGAACTATACAGGAAGTTAGAAGACCTTATAGAAACTGATAATGATATTAAGGTATGTATTAATTTATTAAGAGGAGAAAAAACAAGCTTCTTAGCCAATAAAATCTCCACAGAAGATCCTATTAAGGCCAGTGGAAACACCTATAATCGAATGGAGCCAGTTTTCCTAGAAGCTGGCTTTAACCCGCCCCGAGCCTTTGAAAAGCCTACAGAGTCTATTTATGATAAATTCAATTGGGACTTCCTTGAATGGAAGAAGACAGTAGAGCATCCCTACTATGAACTGAAGCTCCTTCAACTTAATAATAATAACTTAAGCTATGAGCAGCTAGTAGATAAGTTTATCATAAGGAAAAATAGAAAAGATGAAGATTACCGAGAAATCGAATTTGATTTGAAGAGGTCCTTTGACTTTCTCAGCAGAGAGGACCCTAAAAACTACTTATTCAGCTATGATGTTTATACAAAAATAAAGAATATAGGTGACGAAGACAGCAAGGTTCAATGCCGGATGGAGCATATATACAAACTCTTTTGGCACTTTATGTTTAACTCCTACTTGGACTATTACAATGGCAAATATACAAATCCTAACCTAAAGTTTTGCCTGGATGAAGAACTTTGCGTAAGGGATAAGGAAGATCTTTTAACTTATTTATATATGTATTCTTGGAGTTGAAGGAAAGCTATCCACAATTGGGACTTATTAATAGAAAAATTGTGGATAGTTTTTATGGCTGCTGTGAATAACTTGTGAAGATTCTTCTGGGAGGAATGTATCTATTAAGATATTTTATTAAGTTCTTTTATAAACTAAAAAAGAGAACCTCACATCAAGGTTCTCTTTTGCAATTTACAGAAAAGCTGACTCTTATCTTCAAAATCTTATCCCTAAACTCAGCCTCAATCCCATGGCCCAACTGCTCTGCCAAAGTCTTTGCTATATACAAGCCCAACCCAGTATTTTTATCGCTTCTAGCCCTGTCACCAGTAAAGAAACGGTCAAAGATGTGGGGAACTTGCTCCTCTTGTAAATCAGGGGCATTATTTATAAAATCCGCCACAATCTTACCATTTTCCTGAGTTAGATTGATAATAACAGTATCTTGCCCGTATTTAAGCATATTGTTAATTAAGTTTGTAAAGATTCTCATTAAGGTCTTTTCGTCGGAAATTATATTGGGGATATTTTCCTCTATCTTGATTATGGGCTCAATGTTTTTCTTAGTAAGGTCATGGTAAAACAAAGCGGCAGTTTCGCATAGGACATTGCTTAGGTTTACAGATTGTAATTCAAACTTATATTCATCGGAGTCAAGTCGCGATAGTTCATAAAAGCTTTCGATTAGGCTTTGTAAGTTTTCTGTTCGCCTTTGTATAATATGAAAATATCTATCCCTTTCCTCTTCGGTTAACTTTGCAGACTTTATAAGCTGCAGGTAGCCCATGATTGAGGTCAAGGGGGTTCTTAAGTCGTGGGTCATGTTAGCTATGCTATGTCGCAGTTCTTCTTCACTGTGCTTTATTTTAGTAGTTATTTTTTGGTTCATATCATACAGATTATTAATTTTGATTACCAAGTCTTCTATGGTTTTATCCATAGTGTTCATTCTTACGCTGACATATTGACCTTGGCTTTTTTCTATTTGAGATGATACATGCTTAATATCATTTCTGTATCTAAAAATGATAGTGAGCAAAATAACTATGATCACTATTAAAATTATTGTTAACCAAAGCACTCTGCTCACTCCTATCTTTAATAAACTTTATTTTATATCCTGTTTTTTGAAGGTCATTATTCCTAGGACAGTGGCTACTAAGAAGGTAGCTAAACTGATGGCTAGGGATTTTAAAAGATCGCTAGAACTTGATTTTATTGAGGTTACTACAGACCAATTGTAGGCCGGTGTAGCTTCAAATATTTTATCAAACCAAGTGTATCTTCCATATAAGAAAGAAACTATAGTGGGTAAGAGGACAAATACTACTATGCCAATTCCTATAGTAGATCCGTTGCTCTTTACTAGGGTTGCTATAAGGGTTAAAAGAGAAACAATTGCCATGCCTACCACTACTGCTGCACTGAAGGTTTTTAGAATGTAGGCTACTTCGTTAATATCAAAGGCTTTTCCCCATCCGAATAAGATAGTTGTACCAATTGTGGACACCGAAACCATTATAGCTAATAATATTGTCATGCCAACTGTACTAGCTATTATTTTTGACAGATAGTATTCTTCTCGTTTTTTTCCGTAGGCTAATATGTTTTTTATAGTACCAGAGGAATACTCTGCTGCTACCATTACCCCAATTAATACTGCAAGGAAAATTTCAATTACTCGATTACCAAAGGTGCCTTTAAATATTTCCCTGGCAGCTGGGTTGAATAAATCTGAAGTGGTTATGTTAAAACCTATAGAGCTAGAAGAATTTATTGCTGATGAGCTTTCTGAATTTGTATTTTGTAGCTGTTCAATAAATTGCTCCTGTTGCTCTTCAGTCATTCCTTTTAAGCTGCTTTTTAGGAAATCCTCTGAAGAGATGAGTTTTGTTAGTCCTATTAACATAAAAGAAGATAATAAGGCCAGTATGCAAAGGACTTTAAAGGCTCTAGTTTTAAATAGTGTATATATTTCAGCTCTTATTAATCTAGTCATGATTAGCACCTCCAATAGCATTTATAAAGTAGTCTTCTAACTTTTGACCCTTTATTCCGATCTTTTCTACTTCTATTCCATTGCTATTTAAAAGGGTATTTATTTTTGAAACCCTATCAAGATGGCTGAAAACTTTAATTATATTATCTGAATGAACAGTATAATCTTTAATATCTAGCTCCTTTTCAAGGATTACTACTGCTTTTTTCACATCGCTGGCTTGGATTTGCACATATTGTCTGCAATTCTCTCTTAACTGGGCTGCTGAAAGCTCTTCTATTAGCTTGCCATTGTTGATTATTCCATAGTTAGTAGCTAATTCAGACAGCTCCCCTAAGATGTGGCTTGATATCAGCATAGTAACTTCCTTTTCCTTATTTACCTTTTTAAGAAGTTCCCTAATTTCAACTATACTTACAGGGTCTAGTCCGTTTATGGGCTCATCAAGGATTAAAAATCTAGGATTGCCTAAAAGGGCATTGGCTATACCTAAGCGCTGCTTCATTCCTAGGGAAAAATTCTTAACCTTTTTCTTCTCCACATCCTTTAAGCCTACTAAGGACAATACTTCTTCTATGGACTCTTTTCCTGCAATATTTCTCACTAGCCTTGACACTTCAAGGTTTTCTCTAGCAGTCATATTGCCATAAAAGGCTGGAGTTTCAACTAAGCTACCTACCATTGTTCTAGCTTTATTAAGTTCAGCTTCTGTTGAGGCACCTAATAGTTCAATTTCGCCACTAGTTCTATGAATCAAGCCGGTAATCAATCTTATTAGAGTGGTTTTACCAGCTCCATTTTGGCCAATAAAGCCGTAAATCTGTCCTTTTTCTATGGTCATATTCACATTATCCACTGCCCATTGTTCCCCATACTTTTTAGACAGGTTGTGAGTTTTTAACACAAGCTCCTTCATAAACTTCCT
>JAAYTB010000124.1 GCA_012523855.1 Clostridia bacterium | reverse complement strand
CCTTCTACAACCTTTTTGGCTCCTAGGGTTCATCTTCTTATTTTATTATAAAAAAATCCATATTGAAAATAATTAAAGAGGAAAAGTATTGTTGCCATCAAGGTAAATTCAAGTAGTCCTGTTATATAGTTTTTGATAGAAGCTTGGTTTATATATGGAAAGAGCTGATTTTCTAGCTCTCTGTTTAGACCATACTGGGCTAAGAAACTTTCCCCCTTGGCGGCCTCTTCCCGGGATATGCCCTTAGTTACAAGAGGAACTATCTCATCCTTTAGTTCAGGATTTTTCTCCACCACTCTTGCTGTTATAGCACCTATACTCTGTAAATAACTGAGCTTACCTTAAGCTCAGGATTAGTAAAATATCTTTTCATAGTTTTTTTCCCTTCTCTTAAACTATTGTATATCTACAGCCTTATTCCACTTGTAGCCTAAACCCCTTTGAGTAACTATATATTCCGGTTCCTTAGGGTTATCCTCTATCTTTTCTCTTAATCTCTTTATGTAAACTGATAAGGTATTCTCGTCAAAGAAAAGCTCCACCCCCTCTGTTAACTGGCCTAATAAGTCATTTCTCTTTATAGTAACGGAAGGCTTTCTCATAAAGATTAGTAAAAGCTTGTATTCTTGGGCAGTGACCGTTAATTCTTTACCATTTTTCTTTACTAAGGCCGAGGAGGTATATACTAGAATATTACCACTAACTAATTTGCTGCCGGAGCTAGCTGTCTTTGAGTTTCTTCTTAAAAGTGCCTTAACTCTAGCAAGTAACTCTCTAACTCTAAAAGGTTTTGAAATATAGTCATCTCCTCCAATTTCAAGGCCCAAGACTAGATTAACCTCTTCATCTAAGGCTGTGAGAAATATTATTTGAACCATTAGAGTAGAGGATTTTATCCTTCTGTTTCGATCTATATGATTTATAAGCCTTACGGATGTTTTTGAACTTATTAAAGCTTCAAGTTTTTCCTTTGCCACTTCTTCCTCATTAGGATCTTTAATTTTAATACTGAGCTCATTTATATATATATATTATCATTCTCAAGTATGCTCTTAACTCCATCCTTGCTGCCAATAAGCATTAAACCTGATTTGTTTCCGTAAAAATCAAAAGGTTCACGAGAAAGTATAGCTATAACCTTCACCTTCTTTACTATTCCTTGACCAATTTCTAGTTCTTCTTCCCTTTCATAGTCTATAACTTGTAGTTCTATCTCGTCTCCAACCTTAAGATTTGCTGCTGGTCCAGTATAAAACTTTTCAGTCTTATAGTTATAAATTAAGCTATCATTAATTAAGATAACTCCTTCTCCAGAATTTAATTTTTCAATATCTATACTACCTGCTTCAAGATATTTTTTAGCTTCCTCCAAGGACTTGTCATCATATACCTCAATGGAGGCTCCTAGTCCTGTTTTTTTCTCACCATTTACAGTAAGACTCTGATAATAATCTATATTTTTAACTTCTTTAAGCTCACTTTTTTTACTAATTGCTGCTTATAGCTAGCAGAGGAGATATTCTTCCTGCAAATATGGCAGGTAGAAATGCAGAAAGATAAATGGATATTAATCCCACCACTATACTAATTACTATAACGAAAGGATCTATTACTAATTTAGTTATAAACAAACCTGTGCCGCCAATTAATTTAAAAACAACAGTAATTCCCCACATAGCGGCCATACCACACATTATTCCTATAGGCACACCTATACAAGCCAGTATAGTAGCCTCTCTTAATACAATATTTATAATTTGATTTGGGGTAGTGCCTACAGCTCTTAGTAATCCGAATTCCTTAATCCTTTCTACTACACTAATCTGAAAGGAGTTGTAAATTACAGCTATAGTTGCCACTACTACTATTAAAATTATAATACTTACTACCAATAAAATATTACTTGTGTCAGAATCTCCATAAGCTCCTAACCTTAGTAGTAAAAATGAATTTTCTTCTATATTTTCTTCTTTATCCAAAGCCTTTAACTCTGTCAGTGCCTTTTTCATATTTGTCTTAGGATTGATCTCAACTAATAATGCTGAATTCTCTTTGCTTATATTCTTTATTATTAAGCTCTACCTTATCACCAATTTTTTTGCCCTTATCAAGATAATCCAAAGCCCACTTTTCTAAGGCTACTTCTTTTTCATTCTCAGGCATTTTACCCTCTTTAATCTTAAAAGGCATAAGCTCTAAGGCTTTATCTGTAGCGGTTATTTCTTGTGCACGAATATCATTTTCTAACTCTATTTCTTCCCCTTCATGATAAAAGCCATACCTGGCTACCTTAGGATTATTTATTACTTTTTCAACCAAGTCCTATACTTGAAATGAGGGCTACAGATAAGATTATTCCTATTAGTGTTAATATACTTCTTTTCTTATTTGCCTTTAAATATCTAACTGTTAGCTTTTTATAACTACTTATCATATCTTCCCTCCTAGTTATTCTTTAGATACTTATCTGATATTATTTGACCGTCTTCAATAGTTATTATTCTATCTGCCAATACTATGGAAGGTTTATTAAGTAAAGCCCTGCCAATGGATACTCTCTGCTGCTGACCACCTGAAAGTTCTGAAGGAAGGTGTGTTTTTCTATCAGTAAGGCCTAATAGTTCAATAATTTCATCCAAGTACTTGCCATCTACCTTGTCATTATCTAATAAGGCTGGTAATGCAATGTTTTCTTCCACATCTAATACTAGTATCAGGTTAAAAAACTGAAAAACAAAGCCTATTTTTCTTCTTCTGAATATGGCAGCTTTTCTTCCTTATAATCATAGATACTTTCCCCATCAATAATAACCTTGCCAGATGTAGGTCTATCCAGTCCCCCTAACAAATGTAAAAGGGTACTCTTACCAGAACCGGAGGCTCCTACTATTGCTACAAACTCTCCTTCTTTGCTATGTAGTCTTAATTTTTCTTATCAAACTGGCTTTATTATACCCCGCCAAAGTCTAGCACTCCATAGCAGTTAGCTTACAAAAACAAAAGCTATCTTACAAATTAGTAAGATAGCTTTTATGGTTTTATCTATTATTTATTTTCCCCTTCAAACTTTTTCATAAATTCTACTAAAGCCTTAACCCCTTCCATTGGCATAGCATTGTAGATACTTGCTCTCATTCCACCAACAGTTCTATGGCCTTTGATGTTTTCAATACCTGCTTCCTTAGCTTCTTTTACAAACTTAGCATCTAGCTCCTCTGAACCAGTTACAAAAGGTACATTCATCAAAGAACGATCTTCCTTAACAACAGTTCCCTTGAACAAACTGCTTGAATCAAGATAATCGTACAATATAGCTGCCTTTTCTTCATTGATTTTTTTCATTGCTTCAAGGCCGCCCTTTTCTTTAATCCAATTAAATACCTTGCCACAAATATAAATTCCATAAGCTGGTGGTGTATTATATAAAGAGCCACTATCTGCATGAGTTTTATACTTTAACATGGTTGGAGTTCCTGGCAATACATCTTCAGTGATTAGGTCTTCACGAATTATTACTATAACTACTCCTGCAGGTCCGATGTTTTTCTGAACACCTGCAAATATTAAACCATACTTACTTACATCCACTGGTTCAGATAATATGTCTGAGGACATATCTGCTACCAGTATCTTATCTCCCACTTCTGGAAGTTCATTATACTTAGTTCCGTAGATAGTATTGTTATGGCAGATATAAACATAGTCTGCATCTTCAGACACTTTTATATCTTTTAAATCAGGAATATAGGTAAAAGTTTTGTCAGCTGAAGAAGCTAATATATTAACCTTTCCATATATCTTGGCTTCAGCAGCAGCTTTCTTGGCCCACTGTCCAGTTACGATATAGTCTGCTACTTTGTTCTTCATTAGATTCATAGGAATCATAGCAAACTGTTGAGATGCCCCCCCTTGTAGAAACAAGACCTTATAGTTGTCAGGAATATTCATTAATTCCCTTAAGCTTTTCTCTGCATTGTTGATAATTTCTTCAAAAGCTTTGGAACGATGGCTCATCTCCATTACAGACATACCTGTTCCCTTATAATTTAGCATCTCCTCTGCTGCTTCTCTGAGAACCTCTTCAGGCAATACTGCAGGTCCTGCAGAAAAATTGTACACTTTTTTCATATTATTTACCCCCTCTAATACCGTTTATAGAACTTTTATAAAAATTCGCGTACATTTTTATAAATTTGTCCTTGAAATACGGATTTTTTTATAAATTTAATAAATTACCTTGTTCTATAATATTACAATTTTAACTTATATTCAAGGGCTTTTTAATTTTGATTTTTTCTTTTAAATGACAAAAGAATCTACAAGATCAAATAATAAAGAGATTGCCTTATATGCAATCTCTTTATTATTTAACTGTTTTATACAGTTTTTCATTTATACTAATTGGCTTAGCTATTAGCCAAACATAGCTAGCAATACACCTGCTGCTACTGCTGAACCAATAACACCTGCCACGTTTGGTCCCATTGCATGCATTAGAAGGTAGTTGTTAGGATTAGCCTTCTTACCTTCTACTTGTGAAACTCTGGCTGCCATAGGTACTGCTGATACACCTGCAGAACCTATAAGTGGGTTTATCTTTCCACCAGATAAGAAGCACATAAACTTTCCTAAAAGAACTCCACCTGCAGTACTAAACATGAAGGCCATAAGCCCTAAAGCTATAATCTTTAAAGTTTCAGGTCTCAAGAAGTTTTCTGCTGCTGCAGTTGCTCCAACTGTAGTTCCTAGGAAAATAGTTACTATATTCATTAAAGCGTTTTGAGCAGTATTTGAAAGTCTTTCAACCACACCAGATTCTTTAAATAAATTACCTAACATCAGCATACCTAAAAGCGGTGCCACTGATGGAAGTAATAAAACAGTAACAATTGTTACAATTATAGGGAATACTATTTTTTCTAGCTTGGATACTTCCCTAAGCTGCTCCATCTTAACTTCTCTTTCCTTTTTAGTTGTTAAGAACCTCATTATAGGTGGTTGTATTAGTGGAATTAAGGCCATATAAGAGTAGGCCGCTACGGCAATAGCTGGTAATAATTCCGGTTCAAGTCTTGAAGTTAAAAATATAGCTGTTGGTCCGTCAGCGCCACCGATAATACCTATAGAAGCTGCACCTTGTGGTGAAAATCCTAAAGCTATAGCAACTATAAAGGCAATTGCTATACCTAATTGTGCTGCAGCACCTAAAAATAAACTTGATGGTCTAGCTATTAGTGGTCCAAAATCCGTCATGGTTCCTATACCAAGAAATATGAGGGACGGATAAATTCCTAACTTTACACCTTGATATAAATAGTAGAGTAATCCTCCTGGTTGATCACCTAGGGGACCCTCCATTAGTCCAGTCAAAGGCAAATTAACCAAAAGCATTCCAAAGGCTATAGGTAGAAGCAAAAGAGGTTCAAAGCCCTTTTTTATAGCAAGATATATTAGAAAACAGGCAATGCATATCATTATGAACTGCTGAATAGTCAGGGCAGCAAAACCTGACTGCTCCAATATTTCCTTAATTGTATCAAAAAACGAAATAGACATTAGTATTCTCCTTTCTATAGACCTCCAATTTCAAAGCTTAATTCAGTTGTAGAAGATAAAAATTAGATATTGAAATTGGATTCTTTCATCAAACCCTGCAGATATCCTATCCTATTACAGCAAGAGTTTCATTTGTATCAACTAGCTGCCCCTTAGTAACCACGATCTGTGTTACAACACCAGAACTAGTAGCTGTAATTTCATTCTCCATTTTCATAGCCTCAAGTATAAAGATAACATCTCCCTCTTTTACTTCAGCACCTTCGTTTACTTTTATATCTAACACAGTGCCCGGCATTGGAGCCTTTAAGACATCTTTCCCGCCACCGGCTTGTGCTACAGGTTGGCTCTTTGCTGTAGCTGCTGGCGCTGGTGTAGCCTTAGCATCAACTTCACTAGTACTCACTATAGAGGCTTGACCTCTTTCTACTTCTACTTCATATTTTTTATTATTAAGTGTCACTATATATTTCATTTGAAATTCCTACCTCCCTATAATAAAAAGTGCCATTATCAATTAAGTGCTTTTATAGATTTAAACTGTAGCTCATTTAAAGGTATTTGCAATTCGTCACTAGTAATTGCCATAACCATAGCTGCTGTTTCTTCATCTACACCAATAAGAGTTAATTCTCCTGCTGACATTTCTTCAGCCTTTGAATTAGATACAGGTTTTTCAACGACTTTGGTCTCCTGCTTAAGACTATCAGTTTTTTTAGTAATAGAGCTTATTATAGCTGTTTGTAGTTTTACAAAAAAGCTTAATGCCACAAGAGCTATGAAAACTATACTGACTAGTATTAATGCCACCAATAAGCTATTAGATATAGACATAAAAATCCTCCTTTACGCTTTCCTAATTGAATAGCTAACCTTTATAGTTTTAGGCCTATCCTTTTCCTTTAAATACTTTTCCGCAATTTGAGGGAATAGTATATAAGAAAGCACATCTTCATCTGTCTTAGCGAAATCTTTTACCTCTTCCTTAATCTTATCAAATTCTAGTGGTAAAGTTTCGGCAAATCTGCCTGCTATAGGCTTTTCATCTCCTAGAACCTTTTTCATAAGCTCATCGTCAATTTCACCAGGTGTCTTTCCATATTCACCTTTTATATATGCTTTAACTTCCTTTGAAACATTTTTATATCTTTCACCCATTAATACGTTTACTGTAGCCTGAACACCTACCATTTGGCTCATAGGAGTTACCAATGGAGGATATCCTAAGTCCTTTCTTACCCTTGGTGTTTCAGCTAAAACTTCTTCTAACTTATCTAAAGCATTTTGCTGTTTTAATTGATTGATAAGGTTTGAAAGCATACCTCCTGGTATTTGATACACTAATGCATCAGTTTCTGTCCCTAATACAACTGGATTAAGGAGGCCAGATTCAATAAACTTAGCCTTAATTGGTTTAAAGAAATCATTAATATTTTTCAATAACTTTTCATCAAGTCCAGTTTCATATCCCATTTGCTTTAAGGCGTAATTCATAGATTCAGTTGCTGGCTGAGCCGTTCCTCCTGATAAAGAGGAAATGGCAGTATCTATACCATCACATCCAGCCTCTACCGCTTTAATATATGTCATAGGGCCAAGTCCTGTTGTTGAGTGAGTATGAAGGATTATTGGTTTCTTTGTAACCTCTTTTAAGGCCTTTACTAGATCATAGGCTTCTTGAGGCCCCATAATTCCTGCCATATCCTTTATGCAAATTGAGTTTACACCCATATTGTCCAACTGTTTTCCTAGCTCCACATATTTCTCAATGTTATGAATAGGGCTTGTAGTATAAACTATACACCCCTGAGCATGGCCACCACATTTTAAAGTTTCATCCACTGCTACTTCAATATTTCTGAAATCATTTAAAGCATCAAATATTCTTATGATATCTATTCCATTTTTTATGGAAAGCTTTACAAACTTCCTCACTACATCATCAGGATAATGCTTATAACCTAGCAGGTTTTGTCCCCTTAATAACATTTGAAGTTTTGAGTTTTTTACCTTAGATTTAATTTTTCTAAGTCTTTCCCATGGATCTTCATTTAAAAAACGAAGACAGGAATCAAAGGTAGCTCCCCCCCAGCACTCAATAGAATAAAAACCTGCTTGATCCATCTTTTCTAATATAGATTCGAAATCTTCGCTGTTCATTCTTGTAGCAACAAGTGATTGCTGCCCATCTCTAAGTACCGTTTCTGTTATGTTTACTTTCATAGCCTTTTAACTCCTCCAATCTATCATTTGACTTGTGCTTGTCAAGTCATATTTTATTTAATTGTTTTACAAGGTATCTTTTACTTCATAAGAGAAATAAAATTAGACACCCCTGAATGTGCCGTCGCTCCTGGTAGATTATGCCAAGACCCAGCAGCTTTTTATCCATCCCACGACACCATTTTACCATACTTTGCGATAATATTCACAACCCTAGGGAAAATAGGTCTATTGAAGTTTGGAGTTAAATCTAATTCTGCAATTTTATAAACTTTACTAAACACTCCCCATAATTACTATTATATACCTATCCCCCTTGTAAACAGCAGTACCACCGTGCTTTAAATTAACACAGTGGTACACTATTTCAAGGCTAGAGGGAGTCTAGCTTATAAATTAGCCTACTTGATAAAGCCTACATGTTTGCAAATTTCTTCAATTGCCTCATCTTTTCTTTGATTAAATATAACTTTATTTTGCTCAAATAAATTATTTCCATGAGTGTCTATAGAAACAATTAGTGGTCCAAATTCCTTTACTCGGCAAACCCATAATGTTTCAGGCATACCTAAATCACGCCACTCAGCAGCTTCAATCTCTTCAACCTGAGTTGCAGCAAGAACTGCATTACCAGCAGGGAAGACTACATGTAAAGCCTTGTGTTTTGCGCAAGCTTCCTCTGTATTAGGACCCATACCGCCCTTACCAACAATTAATTTTACTCCAGTTTGTTCAACAAACTCTTTTTCAAACTTTTCCATACGCATACTAGTAGTTGGTCCAATAGAAACCATTTCGAATTTATCATCACCAACTGGTCTTACGATAGGTCCAGCGTGAAAAATAGCTAGTCCATCTAAATCCACTGGTAATGCTCTTTTCTCCTCTATAAGACGACGATGAGCAACGTCTCTACAAGTTACAATATGACCGTTTAAGTATATTATGTCGCCTACTTTAACATCTTCTAAATCCTCCGCTTTAATCGGAGTAGTTAATATTTTTTTCTGGCTCATAGTGTCACCTCCGAATGTGAAGTAATAGTATAATTCATATCTTTATCAAACTTAATATGTCCACGTCTATGAGACCAGCATCCTACATTTACTGCTACACCAATAGCCGAAGGATGTCTAGCTGTATTTTCGATATGAACTCCCATAACAGAGTAATTTCCAGCCATACCCTGAGGCCCAAGTCCAATCTTGTTTATACCGTCTTCTAATAGTTTCTCCATAGAAGCAGCTCTCTCATTAGAATTGTGGGAACCGATTGGTCTCATCAATGCCTTTTTAGAAAGAACAGCTGCAGTCTCAACCGAAGTTGCAACACCTACACCAACAAGCAATGGTGGGCAAGCATTTAAACCGTAGCTTGTCATAACATCCATAACAAACTTAGTTACACCTTCGTAACCTTCTCCAGGCATTAACACCATTGCCTTTCCTGGCAAAGTACATCCTCCACCAGCCATGTAAACATCAATTTCTACATCATCTCTTTCCGGAACAATTTCCCAGAAAATCGATGGTGTTCCTTTCCCTACGTTCTTACCTGTATTGTATTCATCAAAAGTTTCAACACTGTTATGACGAAGTGGAGCTTTTACAGTAGCATCTAAAACAGCATCTGTAAGAATTCTTTCCAACTTACCTATTAGCGGAAAATCCTCTCCACATTTTATAAAGAACTGTAAAACACCTGTGTCTTGACAGCTTGGACGATTAAGTTCCACTGCCAACTTCTGATTTTTAAACATTGTTTCGTATATAGTTTTTGCAAGAGGAGCTGTTTCCTTCTCTGCAAGATCTTTTAATTTTGCTTCTACATCGTCTGGAAGCTGTTTTCCTACCAAAGCAACAAATTTGCTCATAGTGTCGGTCACGCTAATAATGTTTTGTTCCTGACTCATGCTAATTCCTCCTTAAAAGTTTTACTGTAAATTAATGAAAATCTATTTTGTTATGGGAAAAAAGGAAATAAAATTGGAAGCAATACTAAACTTACTACAGTTGATACTAGTATTAGTGGTAATCCGGCTTTTACATAGTCACGGAATTTGTATCCACCAGCGGATATTACCATTGTATTTGCTGGCATTCCTATAGGAGTTGCGTATGCACAAGATCCTCCAATAACAGTTGCCATAAGTACAGCTCTTGGGTCTGCACCCATGCTTGCTGCTATAGAAACACCAATAGGAACAAGTAACGCTGTAGTTGCTGTATTAGACATAAAGTTAGTAAGTACAACTGCAATCATGAATATAGCTACTAATAATACAAATGGTGCTGCATTTTTACCTAAAGCGCCTATTACAGTATCTGCAATGGCAGCTCCTGCACCTGTTTGCTCCATTGCGGTAGCTAGTGCTAATGTACCACCGAATAGAAATATAGTCTGCATATCAATAGATTTATAAGCTTGTTTTTCTGTAATAACACCAGTAAGCACAAGTAGAATTGCTCCTACAGCTCCTGTTATATGCAGTTTTATACCAATCTGCTTTTCAAAAATCATTCCAAGGATTGTAATAATTAATATTATCAATGAAAGATGTTGCTTCCAAGCTGGAACTTTACTATAATCAATTACTTCGTTGAAAGTAGAATCTTCATCACCCTTAGAATCAGGTAATAGTTTGTAACCTATAAAAGCGAAATATATAATACCAACTACAAGTATTGGCAAACCAATCTTTGCGTATTCAAAGAAGCCAAATTCTAATCCCATTTCTTGAAGGGCTGTCTGAGCCATTAAGTTACCAGGCGCTCCTATAAGAGATAGGTTACCTCCCATTGCTGCTGCAAGTACAAGAGGCATCAACAGTTTAGAACGGGAATAACCAGATTTCTGTGCTATACCAATAACTACTGGTATTAACACTGCTGCTGTACCTGTGTTAGAAAGAAAGCCTGACATTGTTCCTGTAATTATCATAATTGCGATAATTAATTGTCTTTCTGTCTTTGCAAATCGTGTCACAAGACCACCGATTTTATTTGCCATTCCAGTTTCAAATAGCGCCCCACCGACAATGAACATGGCTACGAAAAGGATTACATTGTTGTTAACAAAGCCCTTAAAAGCAGTTCCTGAGTCTAATACTTTGAAAAGCACTAATGACACACAGACAATCATGGAAGTTAAAGCCAACGGTAGCTTTTCCCATATAAACATTATGATTGCAAAAAGTAGTAAGATAAGTGTTATTGCTGTTGGACTCATTACTTTTCCTCCCTTAATATCATTGATATTTGATATTTGATAATGTATACATTTTCAATATCAATATATCATCTTATTAAAGAACAGTCAATATATTGTTGAAATTTTTCTGACTTTTTTGTCGAATTAAAAAACCGCTGCAACTGAGTCAGCGGTTTTTTACTAATCAAATCGTGTCAGAATATTTTCCATACTTCTAATTATATGATCATACATAAGTTTCTTTGCTTTTTCTTCATCTCTTTTACTGATAGCCTCCATAAGCTCTTTATGCTCATTAATTGACAGCTGTGCGTAATCTTCTTCTGTGACAGCTCGTCCTATAGATAATCCATTCCACATTGAAGAAAGAAGGGATTTTATTTTTTCGTTATCAGCAGCTGCCCATATTGCCATATGGAAAGCTTGATTATAATTAGAATATTCCTTATAATCCTTTAGCTCCAAAGCAGCCTTTGCTTCTTCATAAGCATTTACTATATCTGATATATCAACATTTTCACGACAAACCTTAGCCACTGCTGCTGATTCTAAAATAGCACGTGTTTCATAATGGTCGCGGATAAACTTTTTATTTATTCCTAATACTACTGCACCTTTATTTGGACGTAACTTTATAATACCATCACGAGCTAGAATTTGAAACGCTTCTCGAACAGGTGTTATAGACACTCCAAGCTGAGAGGCTATCCCATCCAAAGTTATATTTTCACCTTCTTGAAGTTCCTTGGATAGAATTGCCTTTCGCAAAGCAGATGCCACTTGTTCTCGCGCTGGTAATAACTTAATTTGACGTAGCCCTCTCATATTAACCTCCCTTCATCATTACTGCTGCCACTTCTTTGAAATAGTTATCAAAGAATTCTCTCAGCAACTTTTCTTCTCCACTTTCTAACACTTGTAAAACTTTATACAAGCTATCTAAATTTACTTGCCAGTTCATAGGGAAATGTTTTAAGCCATAAGAAAGATATCCATTTACAAGCTTTTCATGAAGCTTAATAAGACACTTGTTTTCAAGAAGTTGAGAAATATGTATATGAAAATCCAGCTCCTTTTCTGCACATACTCTCCACTGCTCTTGTTCCACGGCTACCTTATACTCATCTAAAATCTTAGCTAATAGAGAAATATCTGCTCCTTCTTCTAGAAGCATTGTAGCAATTTCACTTTCTAATGCGGATAAAACACGAAAATTTATATATATATCTTCTTTTTTTACGCCTATCACACGCATATGCCTATTAGGTAGTCGCTCCAAAAACCCTTCAAGTTCTAATATCTGCATTGCTTCCCTTACTGGTATACGAGAAACTCCTAATTTCTCTGATATTTGTTCTTGTGTTAATTTCTCACCATCAGGTATTGTACCTGATAAAATTTGTTCACGCAATGCCTGTGCAATATAATCTTTCGTTTGTTTAAACTTTAATACTTCCATAAAATCTCCTATTTTTGTGATTTTAAATATATATCTTAAGTAGTTAGCTAATAAAATATTCACATTTATTGCTAGTGGAATTTATCTTAATAATAGGCTTCAACTAAATTTATGTCAATAATTATATAGCAAATTGATTTTATATACAGGAAAAGCGCCTGTTACTTTCAAAAGTTTGTAACAAACGCTTCTACTTTTTTTAGTCTATGTATATTCCAAAGTTTTCTGCATCATTAACAACGAAATATGCAGTGCTTTCTTCTACATTGAAATAAACCCTCAAGTCTTTAACTTCTGAAAGCTTTCTGTCCTTTTCCCATACCTCAACAAACTTGTCCATTATTGCTTTTTGAGATACTTGACGTCCAGGATACTCTACAAAAAATTCAGCTTCAATCTTCTTCTTTCTAGTTCTCCTTGTCTTTTTTTCAGCAGTTTCAGTAGTCTTCTCATCTGCCTTTTTAGTAGTAGTCTTTTTCTTTGTTGCAGTCTTCTTTTCAGTTTCGGCCTTTTTCTTAGTTGTAGCTTTCTTTACAGTTTCAGCCTTTTTCTTTGTTGTTGCCTTCTTTTCATCAACCGCTTCAGTATCCTTCAACTCTTCAGTAACATTTTCAACTTTTTTTGTAGTCTTAGCCATCTTTACCCCTCCAAAAACTTATATTCTTAACAGCAGTATTTATTACTATATATAGCAAAACTGCTAAGGTCATACACTTGTCCTTGTGTTTTAATTATGTAAAAAACTAACTTTATCTCAAGCTAGCCTAAATTTTACTTTTTATTCTATTATAAGAACTTTTGAATATATAAGCTAGTAGATTACAAGCCCAATATTCGTCGATTTACAACAATGTAAACGTTCTGTTGCGCATTATTTGTGTTTTTCTCCATATTTCTTATCTATACGTATTATTTCGCCTTTGAAACAATTATAGTATAAAATAGTAGTAAATTTCAAGCTTATTTTGCTAGGTTAAAACTGCACTTTAAATTGAAAAATATCTTTAAAGGAAAAGAAAATGATGCAATGGATGTATTACAAGATAGTGTTGTTAAATCTTTCACAAACCTTAATAAACTTAAAGATATTAAACTAAAAAAATAACAATCCCCTTGCTAACAATCTCAGATCTGCTTGTGACACTTCAGCGGAGCTCCACTATTGTCCCATCGCCGTAGGATCCATTCTACATGGGCACAATAGTGGTTGCGAAGTGAATTGCGCACAAGCTGGTGATGTATGTCTGGCATATGTCCACCGCGGCGAAACACCGCAGCAAAAGGCCAAGGGAACTGTTATTAATTTTCCTTTATGATGATTGTATTATATCATTAATTGGTATTTTTTCAATAACCATTGGTGTAATTCTGCTGAATTTTAGCTCTTTATAAGCTCATAGGCCTCAGATATTATGTCCTTATATCTTTCAGCATTGACACTCTTTAACCAGGCTGCCATTCCAGAAATTTTTCTTATAGTCTCTTGTGGGAGCTGGCCTTTGGCTTTTTCTTTCTTGCCATTGTGTATAGCAGCTCTTAATATTTTCACCCATTTCTTAGGTACACCAAGCTCTTCATTGTTCACCACTATGCCAGTTATGCATTGACGGTTGTGTGCTTTTAAGAACCGTGTTTTACTTTTGTTGATCTTAAAGCCCTCT
>JAAYTB010000123.1 GCA_012523855.1 Clostridia bacterium | reverse complement strand
TGTGTAGCTGACTAGTACTAATAGGTCGAGGACTTAACCTAATAAACAGAGGACAGGTAACAGAACTTCTGATGTCTGAAATCTGAACTCTAAATCAACTTCTTATGTGCAATTTTCAGGGAACAAGCAGGATAAAGATTTAAAAAAATCAGATACCTGTAATTTGTTATCTGATAAAAGATTGGGATATCGCCAAGCGGTAAGGCACAGGACTTTGACTCCTGCATTCGCTGGTTCGAATCCAGCTATCCCAGCCATATGGTTCACTAGCTCAGTCGGTAGAGCACATGACTTTTAATCATGGTGTCCGGGGTTCGATTCCCCGGTGAGCCACCACTAATCCTTGGAAGTATTTACTTCCAAGGATTTTTGCATAATTTGAAATCATACACCATAAACCCATAAAAAAGGGCAAGTTTATAAGCTTGTTTTTTATGGGTTTTTTATATCTAAATATAGATAATGAAGTTGGAAAAATTCTTTTAAAATGAAAGAATGAATATAATATTGTATTTTTTTGGGTTTAATGATAACATAGGAAATTGAGTAATCAAATTACGACAATTAAAATAATTATCTTTATGGTATAGGATAGAAGTGTTATACTTTTATTAAAAACATTTATAACATGTAGAGCTTTTGCTGAAAGAGAGGTTTATTGGACAATGAATGACATAATAGAATCTATATTAAGAAATTTGTCGCAAATAGCTCCTTGGATAATCTACTTGGTATTGTTTGTATCTGCTGTTCTTCAAATATTTGTTCCACCATATCCAGGGGATACTATATTGCTAGTTGGAGGCTGCCTTGTAGGCCTTGGAGCTAGAGGAGGAAATTCGCCAATTTTCTTCTCATATGCTATTGGAACTATACTTTCAAGTTATGGCCTATATTTCTTAGGATACAGGTATGGGGAAGGGGTATTGAACTTTAAGTTTGTAAAAAAATATTTTCCTGAAAAGATACAGGAAAAGGTAAAGGAACTTATGTGGAAATATAGGGTTTATATTTTCTTTTTGTGCAAGTTTATCCCGGGGATGAGTTCTATTACCATAGTTTTTGGAGGTATATTCAGATATAAGCCTGCGCCTTTATTAATAATGATAGGCCTTTCGTCATTAATACACAACTTTATATTTTTTATTGTTGGAAAGAGTATAGGATATAACCTAGATAAGATTAATAAGTTTTTATCTACATATAATACTGTAGCAGTTGGAGTATTTGTTCTTATAGTGGCAGTAATATTACTTTTCTTATATAGGAAGAAGTGTAAAAGATAAAAACCTTTTTATTGGTCTTACAAGCACTTTTTAAAGCCATACATAAATATATATTACTATGCATAGTATAAAAAGGCGATTACTGTAATGGAAAAACTAAATACTATAAATGAACAATAGGAAAGTCTTCAGGAATAATGTATAATATAATTAATATTATCAATAAAATTATTTTTTTCCATACTATTAAATAAGTGGGGGGATTAGAAATGTCCAATAAAGAGGTAGTGGCAATGATATTGGCGGGAGGACAAGGTACTAGGTTGGGAGTCTTGACCAAGAAGCTAGCAAAACCTGCAGTACCTTTCGGAGGGAAATATAGAATTATTGATTTCACTCTCAGCAACTGTGCAAACTCTAGCATTGACACAGTAGGAGTATTGACCCAATATCAGCCTCAGATACTAAATTCCCATATAGGTATAGGTAGTCCTTGGGATCTAGACAGAAGGAATGGTGGAGTAAGTTTACTTGCACCTTTTATGCATGAAGGTGGAGGAGATTGGTATAAGGGAACCGCTAATGCAATTTATCAAAATATTAACTTCGTAGATTATTATGACCCAGAATATGTACTTATACTTTCAGGAGATCACATTTATAAGATGGATTACTCTAAAATGTTGGAGTACCATAAGAAAAAACAGGCAGATGCAACTATAGCAGTACTAGAAGTTCCCTTAAAGGAAGCTAGCAGATTTGGAATTATGAATGCAGATGAGAATAACAATATCTACGAATTTGAGGAAAAGCCTCAAAAACCTAAGAGTAATTTAGCTTCCATGGGTATATATATTTTTAACTGGAAGACTCTAAAAAAGTTTCTTCAAGAAGATGAAATGGATAAAGGTTCCAGTAATGACTTTGGTAAGAACATAATTCCTAATATGCTTAGTAAGGATAAGAAGCTAGTAGCATATCCTTTTAAGGGTTATTGGAAGGATGTTGGTACTGTTGAAAGTTTGTGGGAAGCTCATATGGATTTATTAAGTGATGACAATCAGCTAAATATCCATGACACCAATTGGAAGATCTACACTTTAAATCCCGTAAGACCTGCTCAATACATAGGACCTGATAGTAAGATAAGCAATGCAATTGTAGTGGAAGGCTGTGTTGTATTCGGAGATGTTGAAAACTCAGTGTTATTTCATGGAGTATATATTGGAAAAAATTCGAAGATTATAGATTCTGTAATCTTCCCTAACACAAGGATAGAAGACAATGTAACAATAGAAAAAGCAATTATTGGCTCCGATGCAGTTATACGAGAGGGTTCTGTTATTGGAAACTCCTCAAAGATAACCTTAATAGGAGAAGGCCGAGATATAAAAAAAGATACAGTAATTGATTAGCTATGGGGGTGGAATGTGTTGAAAGATTACATGGGAATTTTAAATTTAAATGAAAAGGAAGACAATATTAAAAACCTCACAAGAAACAGAACAGTTGCATCTATTCCATTAGCAGGTAGATATAGGACAATTGATTTTGTTTTATCCAATATGGTAAATGTGGGAATACAAAACGTAGGGGTCTTTACTAAGAGTAAATCTCGTTCTTTAATGGATCATATAGGTGGAGGAAAACCATGGGACTTAGATAGGAAAAATGGAGGCTTATTTGTTTTTAACTTTGGTTGTGGTAATCCTGCTTTAGAGGATGTGGAAATGTTCCGTAATAATATAGATTACTTGCAGCTAAGTAAAGAAAACAACGTAATACTAGCCCCTTCCTACATGATTTGTAACATAGACTATGAAGAGGCAGCAAGGTATCATGAACAATCTGGAAATGATATTACAATTATCTACAAAAACGCTGGTAATTGTGCCATTAACTTCCTAGATTGTGATGTGCTAAACATAGATGAAAATAATAGAGTTACTAGCGTTGGAAAGAATGTTGGTGTACATGACAGGAACAATATCTGCATGGAAATGTTTATTATGAAAAAGCAGATGCTGGTAGAATTAATTTATAAATGTATAACAACTGGGGTATGCAGAAAAATAAAACATGCTATCTATAGAACCTTAGATGAGCACAAAGTAGGAGCTTACGAATTTAAAGGATATTTGCAATGTATCAACTCCATACAGTCTTATTATAATTTTAATTTAGACTGTCTTGATATAAATGTGAGCAGGGAGTTGTTTTTTAACAATGGCCTAATCTACACTAAGGTTAAAGACGAGGGACCAACGAAATATGTAGAAGGATGCAAAATAAGCAATTCTCTTGTAGCTAATGGCTGTATTATAGAGGGCGAAGTAGAAAACTCAATAATATCTAGACGTGTTAAAATAAAGAAGGGTGCCAAGGTGAAAAATTGTATAATAATGCAGAATAGTGTTATTGGTGCAGACTCAGAATTAACTAATATTATCATAGATAAAAATATTACTATAGGTGACCGGAAGAAGTTGAAGGGGGATACTGAAATTCCTCTTGTAATTGAAAAGGTAAGGGTCTTATAAGAGTTTGTTTTTATGAATACAGTATAGAACCAGAGTTTTATACTGTATTATATTTATAAAGGAGTGATATTGTGAAGATTTTATTTGCAGCTGCAGAAGCTCATCCATTTATAAAAATTGGAGGTTTAGGAGATGTGGCCTATGCTTTGCCAAAGGCCTTAAGAAGGATGGGGATAGATGCTAGAGTAATACTTCCTAAGTATGGCACTATTCCAGAACATCTAAAAAATTCAATGCATACCATCGCAAGCTTTAATGTGCCTGTAGGCTGGAGAAACCAGTACGGTGGCTTACAGTACATGGAATACGATGGAGTACCTTTTTATTTTATAGATAATGAATATTATTTTAAAAGAGAAGGTGCCTATGGATATTACGATGACGGTGAAAGATTTGGTTACTTTTGCAGGGCCCTATTAGAGTCTATTAAGTTTATGGGGGACTTTAAACCGGATGTACTACACTGTAATGATTGGCATACTGGTGCAGCTATTCCTATGCTATACTGGCATTATGGCTGGGATCAAATTTATTCAGGAATAAGAACTGTTTTCACCATCCATAATCTTAAGTATCAGGGTATATTCCCTAAAGAAGTTTTAGGAGATATTCTGGGACTAGGCTGGGATCTATTCACTGAGGATAGAATGAAGTATTATGATGATATATCCTTTATGAAAGGTGCTATAGCCATGGCCAACAAAGTAACTACAGTTAGTGGTACCTATTCTGCGGAAATCAGGAATCCTTACTATGGAGAAGGCTTAGATGGATTATTAAGACATAGGGGCTGGGACCTTTGGGGAATTGTAAATGGAATAGATACTGAGATCTACAACCCGGAAACAGATTGTGAAATTCCCTTTAATTATAACGGAGGAAACTTGGAAGGGAAGTTTAGGACAAAGGAAGACTTGCAGGCCTATTTAAACTTGCCTGTAAATAGATATATCCCTATGATTGGAATGGTAACTAGGTTAGTAGATCAAAAGGGTCTAGATTTAGTTGCTCATGTTATGGAAGAAATCCTTCAAATGGAATTGCAATTTGTTGTACTGGGAACTGGTGATGCTAGATATGAAAATATGTTAAAACATTTTAGATGGAAATATCCTCATAAGTTATCCGGTAATATTTACTTTGACAATAATCTAGCTAAAAGGATATATGCTGCCAGCGATATGTTCTTGATGCCTTCAAAGTTTGAGCCTTGTGGAATTGGACAGTTACTAGCTTTAAGGTATGGTAGTTTGCCTATAGTAAGAGAAACTGGTGGTCTTAAAGACACCGTTCAAGCTTACAATGAATATACTGGAGAAGGTAACGGATTTTCATTTGCTAATTATAATGCTCATGACATGTTGTTTACTATACAAAGAGCGGTATATTACTATTATGATAGAAAAGATATATGGTATGAATTAGTTAGAAGAGCAATGTGGGAAGACAATAGCTGGAAAAAATCTGCCAATAAATATGTTGAACTTTATTCAAGTATAATGTAAAATACTGAGGACGGATAAATTATTTTACACCTTTATAGAACAAAAAATAAAAAATTCAAATGCAAAAGGGTTTGGGGAAAAAATTCAAAGCTCTTGATAAGCTGTTGGGGGGAAGTAAAGTGTATATTGACAAGGAATCAATTAAAAAAGACTTTAAGAAAAAACTTACATCTATGTTTGCTGAGGATATAGCAGATTCTACACCATTACACAGATATCAAGCTTTAGGAGAGTTAGTTAAGGAGTATGCTTCTAGCAATTGGCTGAAAACAAGGAAGCAGTATACAGAAAAGAAAGAAAAACAAGTATACTACTTTTCTATGGAATTTTTAATCGGAAGATTACTAATGAGCAATCTTATTAATCTTGGTATTAAGGACGAATGTGAAAAGGCCTTAAAGGAACTAGGCATAGACTTAAAAGAGCTAGAGGAAATCGAAGTAGATGCAGGTCTAGGTAATGGAGGACTTGGTAGATTAGCCGCTTGTTTTCTAGACTCTATGGCTTCTCTTGGTATACCAGGAAATGGTTGTGGCATCAGATACAATTATGGTCTATTTGAGCAAAAAATTGTAGATGGTTATCAAGTTGAAATTCCGGATAACTGGTTAAGAGACAGAAATGTGTGGGAGACACGTAAGGAAGATAAGGCTGTGGAAGTAAGGTTCGGCGGTCATGTTGAAACTTCTTATGAAAATGGCAGACTTTCTTTTATTCATAAAAACTATGAACCAATAATTGCAGTGCCATATGATATGCCTGTAATAGGCTACCATAATAACACTGTAAACACCTTAAGATTGTGGAGTGCTGAGCCTGTAGGTAGAGAATTTGATTTTAATTCTTTCAGTAAAGGTGAATATAACAAGGCTGTAGAGTATAAATCTTGGGTAGAAGCAATTTCACAGGTTCTGTATCCTGACGACTCAAGAGAAGAAGGAAGAATTCTTAGACTTAAGCAGCAATACTTCTTTGTAAGTGCAGGTATTCAAAGCATAATTAGAAGATTTAAAAAATCAGGTTTACCTATTCAAAGATTTGATGAGTATGTAGCAATACATATTAATGATACCCACCCTGCTGTTGGTGTTGCTGAACTTATGAGAATACTAGTAGATGAGGAAGAATTGTCTTGGGAAGAAGCTTGGAGAATTACAACTAACACAATGGCCTACACAAATCACACTATAATGTCAGAAGCATTAGAAAAATGGCCAATTGATATGTTTAGAAATATACTACCAAGAATCTACATGATAGTTGAGGAAATTAACAGGAGATTTGTAGAGGAATTAGCTACAAGATATCCTGGAGATGACCAAAGAATATGGGATATGGCTATTATCGGTAACGGTAATATCAGAATGGCTCACTTAGCTATAGTGGGAAGTCATTCTGTTAACGGTGTGGCTAAGCTTCATACTGAGATACTTAAAAAGCAAGAATTATCGAATTTTTACCATTATTACCCTAACAAATTTAATAATAAGACAAATGGTATTACTCATAGAAGATGGTTGATTCAGGCCAATCCAAGATTAGCTTCTGTAGTAAGCAGTGCTATCGGTAATAAGTGGATATATGTACCTACAGATCTTAGAAGATTGATGGGCTTCTCTAAGGATCTGTCTTTCCAAAAGAAAGTGGAGCAGGTTAAAACAGCAAACAAGATAGATTTCTCTAACTTTGTTAAGGAACATTATGATGTGGATATAGATCCAAATTCCATATTTGATGTTCAGGTTAAGAGATTACATGCATACAAGAGACAGCTACTTAACGTATTCCACATTTTAGATCTTTACTATAGACTTAAGGAGAATCCTGACCTAGATATAGTTCCTAGAACCTTTATCTTTGGTGCAAAGGCTTCACCAAGCTATTATTTTGCTAAGCAGATAATCAAGCTTATAAATACAGTAGCTGACAAAATTAATAAGGACACTTCTATAAAGGGTAAAATCAAGGTTGTATTTGTAGAAAACTACAGAGTATCCTTAGCAGAAAAAATAATTCCTGCTGCGGATGTTAGTGAGCAAATTTCTACTACAACTAAGGAAGCTTCAGGAACAGGTAACATGAAGTTTATGATGAACGGTGCTGTAACTATAGCTACATTAGATGGGGCAAACATAGAAATAAGAGATGAAGTAGGAGACGATAATATCGTAATCTTCGGTATGAAGGATTATGAGGTTCTAAACTACTACAAAAATGGTGGTTATTCTGCTATGGACATGTACAAAAATGACATGAGACTTAACAGAATAATAAACAGCCTTATAGACGGAACCTTTGATGTATCCTACAATGAATTTAAATTGATCTACGATTCTTTACTATATCAAAATGATGAGTTCTTTGTACTTAAGGACTTTGACTCTTATGTAAATGCACAAAATACAATAAATGAATTATACAAGGATAAGTCAAGATGGAACGAAATGTGTATTTGCAATATAGCAAATTCCGGTGAGTTCTCCAGTGACCATACAATTATGCGTTACAGCAAAGGAATTTGGAATACAAAGCCTTCTATAATTCTATAATTAACAACAAAAGCTTGGTGTCATGGCCAAGCTTTTGTTTTTGTCAAAGCTTCTTTAAGCTTTTGCCAATCTTCTTCATAGATTTTTAAGAAGCCTTCCCTTCTATTATAAATTAAAGCGGAAGGATGATACATTGGAAATATGTATCGACCTAGATCTTCGTTGAAATAAAGAATACCATGACAGCTACCAATCCTTTTAAATGTAGTTAATCTCTGCAGAGGGATATTTCCTAAGGTAACTATTAGGGAAGGATTGACTAAGCTTATTTCTCTGTCTAACAGATCTCTGAAAAGTTCTATTTCAGAAGCTTTAGGGGTTCTATTGCTGATAGTCTCTTTGCCATTCTTTCCTTTATTAATTTTGATAGGCCTAAAATAACAAGCGTTACTTATTCGAATATTTTCACGGTTTAATCCAATGCTGTTAAGATATTTTTCTAAGGTTTTACCTGCCACACCAACAAAGGCCTTTTGCTCCTTTACCTCAGTTTTACCTGGGGCCTCACCAAGAAACATTAATTTACAAGGTATGGGTCCATGGCCAGTAATCCATCCATCAATAGGTTCAGCCTTATAATTTTCTACTATAGTTTCTATTTTTTCTACTAAATCTTCGTAGGTCATCTTCCTATACTCTCCAATCTTAGTGTAATAGTACAAAAAAAGTTTTATAGTAATATTATTTGTATCTTATAGTATGGTATAAAGTTAGATTAATCTTACATATTTTGTCCTTGTTCAAATATTTGATATATGATTAAATAGTATGAAGGAAGAAGTATTGGACTGGAAGGGATAGGAGAATGAATAAAAAAAGAATAAACATGGCTTTATTAATAGGATGGATGATAATAATTTTTTTATTTTCCCACCAGAGTGCAGAAGTATCAAATCAAAATAATGAATTTATTGTCTACATATTCGATTTATTAGGGTTGGACTTACATAGTGCCTTTGGTGAAATAATAGATTATATCATTAGAAAGATAGCTCACTTTGCTGAGTACTTTATTTTATACATACTTTTTTATAATGTATTTAAAGAGAGGAAGACTTTTTCAAAGTCCCTGCTCTATTCCCTAATAGGAGTCTTCCTATATGCCTGTACAGACGAATTTCACCAGATTTTTGTACCAGGAAGAACGGGGAAAATTGGAGATGTCATTATAGATACTGCAGGAGGCCTTGTTGCTCTTACGGTGATTTACATATATAATACCTTGAAAAAAGCTTAAGGCTTTAAGTAGAATGAAGAGAATAAAAAAGTTTTATGGATTTGAAGGCTTATAAGGGTATCAGTGGGATACCCTTATTTTTATCAGCTAAAATTTATAAGCCAGTATTAGGGCAGTTAACTGCAATTTTGAAGCCTAAAGATTGGGCTTCTTTTATATCAAAGGCCTCATCTAAATGCATACAGTAAACTTTATGTCTTAGGTCAGTAGGAATAGATTGAGATAATTTATTTAGTGATAAGTGAGGAATATCATTACCTTCATAACTACAAGTATCTTGATATAGATAATCTATTTCATTAGAATAGAGCTGTTGTAAGATTGTATCCGGAATGGTTTTAGCATCGCCACTGTAATATATTTTTCTATTGTCTAGCTCAAGGATATAGGCAAAACTCTTTAGTGTGTCTGTGTGGTTTTGAACAAGGTATTTTACAGTTATATCATTGACTTTAACTCCGCTAATATTGTTTATAGGTAGAAATTCATAAAAATCTTCTGTAACACCCATAGCATCTAATAAGGCCTTTAATGAAGGAAGGTCAGGGTAAATTAATCTTGTTTTAAACTGAAGGCTATAGTAGGTATAGAAAATTATGTCCCCAAGAGAGCCAATATGATCTGGATGCATATGAGTAACTGCTACATATAAACTGCTTATGTCTTGAAGCAGATTAGACTTTACTAAAGAATGGAATACCGTTCCTCCGCAATCTATTAATAGCATAGATGAATTTCTTTTTATATAGGCAGAGTTATTTCCTAAGTGGTAATTGAAGGCACTGCCAGTACCAATGAAATTTAAAGGTCCATTATTTTTAATAAGCTCCAAGCTATATCACTCCTTAAAACGCTGAGCTAAGCATCTGTAAAGATTTTAATTGCTAGCAATTTAATAATAATTATTATTTACCATGTAACCATATATTAGATTAAGAATACAAATATATTATAAGCAATTTTAAGGGTTAAATCTATGACTGGAATAATTCTATATAGTGTTGCAGCTATATTTTTACTTATATCTGCTCTAAAGGATAAGAAGAAGACAAGTCTAGCTTTAAAAAAGGCCTGGCTTTCTTTTGAAGGGATAATGCCTCAATTTTTATCTATTATATGTATAGTTGGGATTCTTCTTTCAGCTGTCACACCAGAAGTAATATCCAGGGTCAGCGGAAGAGAATCAGGCTTTATTGGTGTCTTTGCATCTGCTTTGATAGGTTCCATAACCTTAATGCCCACCTTTGTTGCTTTTTCCACTGCAGATACATTGTTGAAAAGTGGAGCTGGTTACGCTCAGATAGCAGCATTAGTATCAACCTTAACTTTAGTAGGAGTAGTTACCTTTCCCTTGGAAACTAAATATATAGGTAGGAAGGGAGCCTTTTTAAGAAACTTTTTAGCCTTTCTCTTTTCCTTTATAGTGGCATATATATTTGGGAAGGTGATGGTGTAGAAGATGAAAGAACTTTTAAAAAGATATAGCTTTTTCATTAGTACATTCCTTATTATAGTAGGTTTAATATATGTTAATAAAGATATAGGGCTAGGTTCTCTAGAACTAGCTAAAGGCAGTTTTATTCAAATGATAAAAGTCCTACCCCCTATTATGATCCTATTAGGTTTGATAGATGTGTGGGTTCCTAGAGAAAGAATGGTAAGATATATGGGCGATGATTCAGGGCTAAAGGGTATACTATTAGCCATGTTTGTAGGAATGATAGGAGCAGGGCCAATGTACGCTGCTTTTCCTTTTACTGCAGTACTTATTAAAAAGGGAGTTAAGTTTTCTAATGTAATTATATTTTTGAATACCTGGTCCGTTCTCAAGATATCCACTGTCTTATTTGAACTTTCATCTTTAGGTTATAATTTTACCCTTCTTAGGTTAATTATTAATATTCCTGCTGTTATTATTATGGGATATCTAACAGAAAAACTCATGGGAATGGACCAGCTAGCCAGAATTTATAAAAGTTAAATATTTAATCTCTAACTTCTAAAAGTGCCTCAAATTAATAATAGGCACTTTTTATAGTAGTGAGGAGAATATTCTACAAAAGGATTCTAATAATTTTATAGGATAGGAACTTTGGGCCCATTCTTCAGGGCTTATTTTTCTACTGTCCTTTAGATCCTTAAAAAAATGAATTTCAAGTTCTTCAGTGACCTCTTTGTCATAAATAACTGCATTAATTTCGTAATTAAGTTCAAAACTTCTTCTGTCCATATTGGCTGTGCCTATGGTGCAGATCTTGCCATCTACAGTGATAAGCTTAGAATGAATAAAAGCAGAGGGATTATATAAATATACTTCAACGCCACAAGTAGATAACTCTGCCAAGTATGTTCTGGAAGCATAGTAGACGAGAAGATGGTCATAGGTACCAGGGAATAGTATTTTTACATCGATTCCTCCCAGAGAGGCTATTTTAAGGCAATTTAAAAGACTTTCCGAGGGTACAAAATATGGAGAGGTTATATAAATGTGTTTTTTTGCTAAGGTAATCATTTTTATTATAGCCTGCTCTATAGAATAATGTTTTGAATCTGGACCGCTTCTAACTAGTTGCATTACCTTTCCTTTGTCAACAGAGGGAGTTTTAAAGTAGTCTTTGAAGTCTTCTCCCTGAAAGGATAGCTCATTATGAGCGTTCTTAATAGTTATGTAATCATCTATAAAAACTGCTTGAAGGCCTAAAACAAAATCTCCCCTAACCATAAGATGAGTATCTCGCCAGTAGCCAAGTTTCCCTTTGCCCAAATATTCATCGCCTATATTGATGCCGCCAACAAAGCCAACTAGGCCGTCTATAACAACAATTTTTCTGTGATTTCTAAAATTAATTTGAGTATTAATTATTTTTAGCAGGGGAGCTAGAAAATAGGAATATTGAATGACGTCTACTCCCGCCTGACGAAGTTCATTTAGGTAAGCTTTTGTGACAAAAATGGAGCCTACCCTATCCATGATGATTCGAACTTTCACACCTTCTAGGGCTTTTTCTATAAGAATATCTTTTAGTTCATTTCCGATAGTGTCGCTTTTTACAATGTAATATTCCATGTGAATATGATGTTTTGCTTTTTTAAATTCTTCCTTCAATAGAGCAAACTTTTCTTCTCCGTTGTTTAGTATTTTTATTTCGTTATGTACATATAAAGGGGAGTGGCTGTTCTTTGCTATTAGTTGAATAAGAGGGAAATACTCCATGTTAGGCAAATGGTCCATTGCATTATTTATAAGTTCTTTAATAGTTGGAGAGAAGTCTTCTGGTAGTTTATGAATTTTCCAATTGCGTCCAAGAAAAAGATAAAGTATTATACCTAGCGGAGGAAAAAGGACAAAAATTAGCAGCCAAGCAATAGTCTTCTCAGGTTGTTTTCGCTCTAGAGCTATTAGGGTAAGTGTAAGCATTATATATAATATAAAAAATATAGATATAATGTAACTCATAAAAAACCTCACTGTAAGAAATGAAATAAATTAAATTTGACCTACTTGCAATTAAGTATAGTTGCTTATAATACAATCATCGCCAATAATCATAATAAATATTCCCTTGTTAGCTTATTATCTTGATAAAAATCCTTAATGGAGCAAGTTTTTCATATGATACTTTTTACAAATAAATTTTATAAAAAAATTTAAAAAATCTATTGACAGTTAGCTTTAATGTAACTATAATCATTATTGTAGCGACGGAGACATCGCAAATATCTGGTGACAATGGCGTGAGTGTTACACCCGTTCCCATCCCGAACACGATGGTTAAGCCTCACAGCGCCGATGGTACTGCTTGGGAGACTGAGTGGAAGAGTAGGACGTTGCCAGGTTCAATATGGATCTTTAGCTCAGTTGGTTAGAGCAACCGGCTCATAACCGGTCGGCCCGGGGTTCGAGTCCCTGAAGGTCCACCATATGGGGGTATAGCTCAGCTGGGAGAGCACCTGCCTTGCACGCAGGGGGTCAAGAGTTCGAATCTCTTTATCTCCACCATAGAAAAGCCATGAACGAATAGTTCATGGCTTTTGTTTTTATAAT
>JAAYTB010000122.1 GCA_012523855.1 Clostridia bacterium | reverse complement strand
CTACCATATAGTTTTTTAAGAAGGCTTTAGTTCTTTCATTCTTTGGATTCTTGAAAATATCTTCAGGGCTTCCTTCCTCTACTATAAGGCCCTGATCCATAAAAATAACTCTATCTGATACTTCTCTAGCAAAATTCATTTCATGAGTAACTACAATCATGGTCATGTCTTCTGCTGCCAACTCTTTAATAACCTTTAATACCTCTCCAGTAAGTTCAGGATCTAAGGCAGAAGTAGGTTCATCAAAAAGTAATATGTCTGGTTTCATTGCCAAAGCTCTAGCAATAGCCACCCTTTGTTTTTGGCCTCCAGACAATTCATAAGGATAAGCATCAGCCTTATCTGACAATCCGACCTTTTCTAGAAGCTTTAGTGCCAACTCCTTAGCCTCTTCCTTATTCATTCCAGCTACATGAACTGGTGCCTCTATTATATTTCTTAATACAGAGTAATGGGGGAAGAGAACAAAATTTTGAAAGACCATTCCTAGCTTTAATCGGATCTTTCTCAGATCCTTGCTATTAGCATAAACTAAATTACCCAGATCATCAGTATAAACTAGATAATCATTCTCTACTGTAATCTTTCCCTTATCTATAGTTTCTAGGAGATTTAAGCATCTTAACATTGTACTTTTACCAGAGCCGGAAGGTCCTATTACTGATATTACTTCCCCTTTACTAATATAAAAGGAAACTCCTTTTAATATTTCTTTCAAGCCGAAGCTTTTATGAATATTTTCTACTGCTAACATTTCCATGCTTTATCATCTCCTATCTATAATAGTTCAACTTGCCCTCTATAAAATGAAATACTTTCGTAAGAACCCCGTTCATAATAAGATAAAATAGGCCAGCAACTATAAGAGGTACTGTTGAAAAATGTCTGCTTGCTGAATTTTGTGCAACCTTAAAAAGCTCTGAAACACCAATAACTTGAACTAAAACAGTATCCTTTACCAAGGTTATCACTTCATTACTAGTAGCAGGTAGTATTCTTTTAATAACTTGAGGAAGTATTATTTTAAAGAAGGTTTGTACCCTTGTAAAGCCTAATACTGCTGCTGCTTCATATTGCTCCTTCTCTATAGAAGCTATGCCACCTCTGAAAATTTCAGCAAAATAGGCTGCGTAATTTAAGGTAAAGGCAATAATAGCAGCGGGGAATCTATCAATATTTAAGTTTTCAAAAATATATGAAGGTGCAAAATATATAAACATAATTTGCAACATCAAGGGAGTTCCTCTCATAATTAGAATATATATTTGTGTAGGTACTCTTAATAATATATTTGAAGACATTCTTGCTAAAGCTACCAGTAAACCTAAGGGTATAGATAATAATAAGGTTAAGGCAAAAACCTGCAAAGTTGTACCTGTTCCTTTTAACAATTGCTCTAACAGCGATAAAAACTCCGGCCAATTACCGTAATGTAACATAATCATTCCCCTTTGTTGTTAGTAAATTTTAAAGCCGGCATAATACCGGCATAAAAATTATTTTTTATTTATCAATAGTTGTAATATCCTCACCAAACCACTCTTCAGATATCTCGGCCACTTTTCCATCCTTAGCCATATTTTCTAGAGTTTCTTGGAACTTTTCCTTTAAGACTTTATCTGCTTTTCTAAAACCAATACCATATTCTTCAGCTGCTAAAGCTTCATCAAGTACCTTGTAGCCCTTAGCCTTCTTTTGAATATAATATTTAGCTACAACCTCGTCCATAAGTACTGCATCTACTCCACCTTTATCTAAATCCATAAGAGCGGTCATGTTGTCTTTAAATTCTACAACTTCCTTTAAAGAGTCTTTAAGCTCCTGATTTTTTTCCAAGGCATCTGTTGCGCTTGAAGCAGATTGTAATGCTAACTTCTTCCCAGCTAAGTCCTTTAAAGATTTAAATTCTGAATCACTATTAACAACTATAACTTGTCTGTTTTTCATGTATGGTTCACTGAATAAAACTTGTTTCTTTCTTGCTGGATTCATAGTAAAGCCATTCCAGATAGCATCTATATTGCCTGTATTTAATTCTTGCTCCTTTGCATCCCAGTTAATAGGTTGAAGCTTTAATTCTATACCTAATCTCTTGCAAGCTTCTCTTGCTAGATCAATATCAAAGCCTACTATTTCTTCATTATCATCAGTAAATCCCATGGGAGGGAAGCTAGCGTCTAGCCCCAATACAAACTCTTTCTTTTCTTGAACCTTTGTCCAAGAATCATCAACACCATTATCTTTCTTACCACATCCTGTTAAAATACCTATAGATACAGCAGCTGTTAATAAAATAGCTGTTAACTTCCTTTTCATAAATTTTTCCCCCTTAAATAATCATATTTATTATTTTTATTTCATTAACATTATACTTTAAAACTTTACTATAGTAAAGTGCTAAATTCAAAAAAACTTCATAAATTTTAAAAAAGCGACTAATAATTTCACAAGTCGCTTTCAAAATAGAAATCTTATATGCCATTATACCGCTAGCTTATTGCTCCACTTTCCACATCTATCTCCAGAAGAGCCTATATTTTTATCGCCGTCATAGATAGCTACAACTTCACACTTATTGCTACAACCATCACATTCAAAGCTCCTTGACTGAAAGTCCCTTTCATGTATGTCAAAGCCTTTAAAGTTAGAATAGCCTCTTTTCTCTACTGCTTCCTTAGCCAATATTGCAGCTCCAATGGATCCCATTACATTATAATTTTCAGGCACAAAAACCTCTGTGTTTAGGGCCTCTTCAAAGGCCTTTTTCATTCCTCTGTTAGCTGCAACCCCTCCTTGGAAAAATATCTTATTTTCTAAGGGTTTACCCTTTCCCACATTGCTTAAATAATTTCTAACCAAGGCATCGCAAAGGCCTTTTATTATATCACTTTGATTATATCCAAGCTGTTGCTTATGTATCATATCAGATTCTGCAAAGACAGCACACCGTCCAGCTATTCTTAAGGATCTTTCACCTCTTACTGCATATTCACCAAAGTCCTCTATGGCTATTCCTAATCTTTCTGCTTGCCTATCTAAAAAAGAACCTGTTCCTGCGGCGCAAACAGTATTCATAGCGAAGTCTGTTACTATACCATCCTTTAAAATGATTATCTTTGAATCTTGACCTCCTATTTCTATAATGGTTCTTACAGAAGGGTCCAGACTTAGGGACGCTACGGAGTGTGCAGTGATTTCATTTTTTACGGCATCACCTCCAACTATGTAGGATGCGATAACTCTACCACTACCAGTTGTACCAACAGCTCCAATATCCTTATCACTATATTTGTCCTTTAATACCTTAAAGCCTTCCTGAATAGCTTCTATAGGTCTTCCCTTAGTCCTTAAATATAGTTTATCCAGTACCTTTAAATCTTCATCTAAGATGACTAAGTCTGTACTTACAGATCCAACGTCTACTCCTAAATAATACACTTTTTATTTCTCCTCTCTAACAAATCAACAAAGGCTTCAATACGGGTTATGTAGCCAGCTTCACCAGTAAGTTCATCAACTACAAGGGTCATAATAGGAAAATCCTTGTCCCTGGATATGCTAGGCAGTATAGATTTTGATACAATTTCCGGCATGCAGCCAAAGGGAAATATTTGAATAGCCCCATCACAGCCCTGTCTTTGGGCTAGCACTGCTTCTCCTATACATTCCCTGCCATGACCTCCTATATAGTGGGGCAGATATTCTCTAGAGGCCATCCTTATATCTAGAGATTGTATTTTCAAGGGTGTCATCAATAAGTTTTTCACCCACCAACTGGGATATAGTGTCTTTGTGGTGCTCACCCCATAATCCATCAATTTATCTTCGATGTATAAATTTGAAAAAGGTTCTATTATTGTATATATCTCTCCTATGATGGCTATTTTTATTGGGTTAATTCTTTTGTCTATAGCTATTTCACTAGATACTTTTTTATAGTATTTAAGGATAGATAGGATTTCCTTGGTATTACTAGCTTCCTTAAGTGCTTTTTTTAAGCCCTGTAGGGTTTTCTTGCATTGTCCCCTATTTATTTCATAGCCTGCTTTAAATCTTAGACTTTTCTCAAGTTCATCTACTGAATTTATTACCTTAATAGCATTAAGGACAGCTTTGATTTTTTCCCCTCTACTTAAGGGGCTCTTTTCTGAAATAAATTTTATTCTATTAAGGAGCTCTTTTCTGCCAATGTCCCCTGGAGCGTCAATAACAATTAAGTTAACCTTTGGGTTGAGCTTTTTTAAAATGTTTATTTGTAGTTCACAGTACTCGCCATACCTACAGGGACCACAGCTACCTGTTATAATAAAAGTGTCCGCTCCTTTTTCTATGGCTTCAAGATAATTTCCTATCATTATTTTGAAAGGCAAGCATATTTCCTCTGGGGAATACTTACAGCCTATTTCTAAAGTTCTACTACTAGTTTCTTCTGGAAAAAGGTAATCGATTTTTAAACTATCAAATAATGCCTTTGCAGCTATAGCCGTATTCCCTAGATTGGGCACACTTATTTTCAAAATACATTCTCCTTTCCAACATATCACAAAAGGCCTCTATCCTTGTGTCCATACCTGCATCTCCTGTGTGTTCATCGATTTTTAGTACCATAAAAGGAAAATCCCTTATTTCTTCTTTTATTAGCTCTATTACGATGGAATCTATACCACAGGCAAAGGATGAAATATAAATAATACCATCTACTGCAGATTTTTCGTAAAGGGATATAGCTGCTCCATAAGAATTTTTAGCGAAGTTCCAAAAGGGCTTTTTATAGAGTCTTTTAATTTTTTCTTCTATTTCTTCCTTTTGTAACTTTTCCTCGGTAATTACTCCTACATCTAGTTTGTTCAGTTTATTTTTTATGTTCATATTGGCATAGCTGTCATAGATATTGTATGGATGGCCTATCAATGCTACCTTAAGGGGAAAATCTAAATCATTGTAGCCACTAGATTCATTTTCAAAAAAATATAGAGCCTTTTCATAGGCATTGATAATATTCCTTCTACTACAATTTAAGATCCTACCTAAGGTTAAAAACCATCTAAAAATTCCTTCTCTAGTTTCCAGATTAGCTGGAGCTTCTGTTATTGCCGGTAAACCTTCTATACTGTTTTTTAGCATTTCTACTAGGCCACAAAACTTTGGACAAATAAACTCTCTATGGGCAACCTTCATTATTCTTGGTGTGATTATAAGATCGCACTTATCTTTTAACCAGTGTACGTGACCATGAAATATCTTTACAGGCAAACAAGCATCATCTACACAAGTCTTAACCCCTCTATCCAATATATCTTGGTTTGTATCTGGTGAAACTATATATTTGATTCCTAGTTCTTTAATAAAAGCCTCTATACCAGGTCCGTATTTCCAATAAAGCAAACCTTTAGGTATTCCAACAATCAAAGTCCTTCCTCCCGACTATAAATATCATACTTCTTTATCATTGCTATTTTTTATGAAAATTATTCACTTTTCAAAAAAACAATACCGCCAGTAAAAACAAAGACTGACGGTATTGGGGATTAGAAATTAGATGTTGAAAGCTTGCTGCTATCAGATGTGAGCTAGCCTATGAAAGCCTTCCAGGTGTTTGCTCCTACTATGCCATCTACTAGAAGGCCTTTGCTTCTTTGGTAGTTCATCACAGAGCTTTTGGTTATTGAGCCAAAAATTCCGTCAACCTCTATGGCAAGTCTCCATTGTACATATCTGGTTGGACTGGCATTAGAATTTCCCTGACGGAGGAGTGGTTTGCTTAGAACTTGGTTTAATCTATCCCAAGTCTGGCTGCCAGCTATTCCATCTACTGTTATAGCCATAATCCTTTGAAATCTTTTTACTGCCGAACTGGTCCTTGGTCCGTTTATACCATCCTCTTCAAGAACCTTTCCCTGTGAATCTCTTATGAGCAATCTGTTTAAAACCTGCTGTAACTTTAATATGCTGTTAGAACTTTCATTGCTTTTCTGCTGACTATCGGTTTTTCCTCCCACATTAGCAGGTACTGTTTGTCCAGTTAAACCTCTAACGATTGCATTAGCCATAGCTTCACCATTAAATCTATTCATGTCTTCCCTAGAATCTACAAAGGCACACTCGATTACTATAGCTGGTGCCACAGTATGTCTAACAACATAGAGCCAGCCACCGTCTTTTACTCCTCGATTAACATAACCTAGTGCCACAATTTCATTCAATACCTTCCTAGCTATAGCCTTTCCTGCTGCAGAAGTAGCAAAAACTTCACTACCTCGACCGCCACCGGCATTAAAGTGTATGGACACAAAGACATCAACCCTATTATCGTTGGCCTTTTTCACTCTTTGATACAAGGAGTTTCCTACACTGCTTGCATAGGTTGGCGTACATACTATTACAGTGTGTCCTAGATTTCTTAGCTTACTAATTACTCTTGTTCCTACTTCCACAATAAGATCATCTTCTTTTCTTATACCAATAGCTCCAGTATCAGACCTTACATTGTGTCCCAAATCAATTCCAAATTTCATCCTTTATCACCTCTTTATTATAGAGTTAGTTTTTGTCATATTTCATTCTATTCAAAAACTCTCCCTAAGGTTAAATATACCTTTCCATTAATCTTGTAATAATTTTCTACCAAATTACATATGTTAATGTGAAAAATAATAAAAAGGTGGTATTATGAAAAAACTTGTAACTTTCTTATTACTAAGCTCCATCTTAATAATTTCCATAGGCTGTTCCAGCGATAGGCTAAAGTATACCTTAAACCGTCAAAAACCTAATACCTATTACTACACAGCAATGCTGGCAAAAGATATAAAGGCCAATGGCATTTCCAATGTATTAGCCTTAGAAACAAATCTCAATAAGGAAAGAAATTTAAAAGATGAGGATGTAAAAACCTTAATTAGCTTCTTCAACCTTATAAAAACAAAAAATTTCTTACAAGCAGCTCCTGACCTACCTAAAAAGCCGGAGTTTAAATTTTATATATCAAGCGGTAATGATAAATACGTAGTAAATGTGTATAATGAAAAGTATATAGGTATTTTTCCTTGGGATGGCAATTACTCCATGGATTATATAGATATGACGGAGGTTAAGCCCCTATACAACTTGTATAACCTATGTAAATACATGTACCAAGAATAAATTTCTAATTACTTTAGCTTTTGATAAATGGAATTTAAAAGACCTAGGAGGAATTTTTATGGATTTAAAGGCTGACCTACATTTACATACTAGCGCTTCTGATGGTAAACTGTCTCCAGCTCAGTTGCTTACCCTTGCCTATGATGAAGGATTAAATATAATAGCTATTACGGATCACGATACTACTGCAGGAATAGATTCAGCTTTAGCTGCAGCAGAAAGTTTACCTATTAGACTCATACCAGGAATAGAGCTATCTACTCAATATAATGGTGAAACTGTCCATATCCTTGGCTACTTCAAAGATGATAATTATAAAAAAGAAGATTTTCAGAAATACTTACAGGACATGAAAGACCATCGAATATATCGGGCCAAGGAAATTGTTAAGAGATTAAAGGAGTACTTTGATATAAGGATAGACTATGAAAGCCTTCTTCAAGATGCAAAAGGAGTTATAGCAAGGCCTCATATTGCCCGGGCAATAATAGACGCTGGTTACAATTACTCTTGGGAATATATCTTCGATAAGATTATTGGAAAGGACAGTCCCGCCTATGTAGCAAATAAGAAGTTATCTACAGAAGATGGTCTTAAGCTACTAAAAAGTGTTAACGCTATAACAGTATTAGCCCATCCTGTCCAAATAAAAAGAACCCCATGCCAGCAGCTCTTGGAACTAGGCTTTCACGGCATTGAGGCTATTTACCCACAAAACACTGAAGAAGACACTAAATACTATCTTGATCTAGCCATTAAGAAAAAGAAATTAATTACCGCCGGTTCCGACTACCATGGTGGAGATGCTGGCGATGTGAAACATGGCTACATTGGTAGTGTAATTTACCATAAGGCTTATGTAGAAGAATTTTTAAAAGCCTTAAACAAAAATTAGGAAGTAGCTTTTGCTACTTCCTAATTCTATAGCATAGAAAGTCATTCTAATATCTGTCAAGAATATAGTACAACAAGATGCTTGGTCTTGTATTTTCCTTTAAAATAATACAGTTTTTAAACTGGTATATATCCTCTAATAAATCTGATACAATGTCTGAATGGCCCTTAGAAATAGTGATAATATAATCCCTTCCAAGATAGATATTTAACTCCTTTGATATGATTTCATCTTCTTCAAATTCTAAAACATTAAATACTATAAATAAGTAGCTATCATAAGAATCGATTTTTGCTGACTGGCTAATACTTTTACATTCCTCTAGAGTCTCCGGTGCTAGAGCTATTCTTTTGCTTAAATCATCTAGCTCCATAGCGTCGCATATAATCCAATAAAAGTTGCTTCCCAGGCTCCAATTTGAGGACACATCTGCAAAATTGTTTAAAATGTCATATACTTTCATAAGATCATCCTTTAGAGTCAATCAGTTATTATTCCATCAACCCTCACATCCAACGGTTCCATAGGCACTTGGCCCAACAATTGAAAGCTATAGCCTAAAGCTATTTTTTTCGTACTGCTTCTCAACTGGACTAAGTATCTATCATACATACCAGCGCCATATCCAACCCTTCCACCCTTTCCATCGAAGGCTGCTCCAGGTACAAGAACTAGGTCTATGTCCTGTGGAGCTGTAATATTAGTGTCTATCAAAGGTGGCTCTAGTATACCATATTTATTTTTCTTTAAATCTTGAAGATTATCAATTGACACTGCCACCATGCCCTCTTTTATTGACAGAATTACAGGTACAGAAACCTTTTTCCCCTGTTGCAGAGCATGATTGATGATCCTATGAGTATCTACTTCCTTGTTATAGCTGACAAATACAAATATATTTTCACTCTCTTTATAATGGCTACTTTCAATTACCTTTGAAAAAATCACCTGGTCCTTAGCCAATTTTTCTTCACTAGTCAGATCAGCTAATTTTTTTAATATTTCTTTTCTAATAGCTTTTTTATTCATCTTCATTTTCATTACCATTATTAACTATGGCTACCCTTTTACTAATAGTATCAATAGGAGATTCCTTGGACATCAAATTGTATCTGTAATTTACAGCAGCAGCCTCAATAATTACAGCCACATTTCGGCCAGGTCTTATTGGTACTACGATTTTTCTTGTAGGTACATTTAAAATATCAATATATTGTTTGTCTATACCTAAACGATCATAGTTGGCGTCAGCCCTCCATTGTTCAAGACAAATTACAAAATCAATAGTCTTAGTGTCCTGTATGGAACTGAGGCCGTATAAGGCAGGTACATCGATTATTCCCATCCCCCTTACTTCCATCATACCAAAGGTAATATAGGGAGATGTCCCCATTAACACTCCATCTACTTCTTTGATGTCAACAGCATCGTCAGCTACCAATCTATGTCCTCTTTTTATAAGCTCTAGAGCACTTTCACTCTTACCTATACCACTTTCTCCAGTAATTAATATTCCTATTCCATAAACATCTACCAAAACTCCGTGCATTCTTGTTTCCGGTGCCAACTTATCAGAAAGATAGTTAGTTAAAATCCCAATAAACTTTGTAGATGTTTTAGTTGACCTTAAAAGCCACCTGTCATTTTCAGATGCATACTTTAAGATCTCTGGCTGTGGTTCTAAGTCCCTGGTAATTATGATACAAGGAGTTTCAAAACTAAAAAACTTTTTCAGCCTCTTTTTTCTTATTTCAGGCTGCATTGCGTCTAAAAAGCTCCATTCTGCCATACCTATAATTTGAATTCTTTCGTTGGCAAAGTAATTGTAGAAACCTGAAAATTGCAAGCCAGGCCTATTAAAGTCGCTAACAGTTATGTCATTGTCTTCCTTGCCCTTAATTAATACCTCTAAACCTAAATCTTCAATTAGTGTACTTACTTTTACAGACATTAGCTATTCTCATCCCTTCCCTTTTCACTAATCATAAAGTTACCTACTTAGTCTTTCTTTCTATAGTTTCTAACTGAGCTCTTAAATTGTTTTTAAAAGAATCTATATATATTCTTCTCAACTTTTGCTGTTCTTCTAACTCTTCAGCTGTAAGCCCTACTTCCTTACTTTTTTTATATAAAAGATTTATTCTATTTACAATTTCGTTAAAATTAAAATCCTTGTCCACCTTGTTTTCCTCCTTTGAACTTTGAATATTTATATTATATCACATGGAGGAAGGGTAAAAAAGTAGCTGTATTAGGTTGAAAAGTAAGGATTAACTAGGAAGAAGAGAATTTTAAATAAGTCCATATACAAAAAGTACCTCACCTGCAAAAGGTGAAGTACTCAAATCTGACCATATTCTCTCCCAACATGCCGATATGCTTATTTATTCATACCCGCCTATATGCAGGTGGGTCCTTCGCATCTTAACTCTGTTTTCTTCTGATTGAAACTAAGAGCATATGCTATTAGCCCAATACATCAAATATGATGTGGAAGTCTAACATTATTAAGAGTTTTGTTGGTCCCTTATCACTTATGTCGGTTGAATATTATAAGCGATTCGTACATATCAGGATTTAATGTAATTTAATTATATCATATCACCGCTATGGTGCAATGTTGATATATTAACGTTTGAAACGGTTATAGCTGCTTATTTTTATCTAGCTATAAATAACTGTGTAAATCTTTACATTTCTCTAGTTGCCATAATTTTACATTTCCAACTCATCTAAAATTTCTTCTATTTCACAGTTTCTACCTTCTTCACAAATTACCGCTATAAATTCACAATAATCATAGCTATCTATATCAGTTTCATAGGCTATATATTGTGCTTCTACATCAAATTCTTCTATTAAATCTTCTATAACTTCCCCAGCATTATCTATGGCTATGTCATTTAAATATGGCAGAAAGTATTCCTCGTACCAGTCTTCAGATTCTGCCTCATCTTTACATTCATCATTGGCATAGGCCTTAGCTGCCGCTAATTCATCTCTATCAAAATCATAGAAAAACCTCAATACTAATAGATCTTCCTCTACTTTGATTTCCTCTATCTCTGCTAAATCATTGTCTTCAAGATATTCTATTATTTTATCCTTATTAATCATAGGATCCTCCATCTTTAATTATTCTTTTTCAGTATATGCTTTATATTGATTTTGTACCTTTTCAAATTCTTTT
>JAAYTB010000121.1 GCA_012523855.1 Clostridia bacterium | reverse complement strand
ATTAAAGGAATTACTAAAGCTTGTTGACGTCCATCAAAGAACCATTGAAAGAAACAGGAAATTCATAATAGCAATATGCCTAATAATAAAAAGTGACCTAACAGTTTTAAAAAGTTACATTGAAAATATTGTTGGGAGGGATTCTTTAAATGAACTGTAAAGGAACTATATTAGAAATACAAAGAGATGCAGTTATAGTACTCACTGAAGATTGCAGATTTGTTCATGTAAAGAAGTATCCAAATATGTTTATAGGCCAGCAAATAAACATTAGCGCCCGGAAACATTTTGAAAAGCTCAAGAATAAAAAAATACTTTCTGCATTATCTGCCATAGTAGCTGCAACAATTTTTTTAATTTTTTTTCTATCTCCCGCTAACACTTCTATTGATACCTACGCTTACGTAGATCTAGACATGAATTATAGCCTAAGCTTAATCATTAACAGAAATGGGCAAGTAGTTAGCCTTCAAGCTAATGACGATAAAACTGCAGCATTGATTAAGGATATGGACTTTAAAAATAAAAATATAAATGAAGTTCTTTTAAGTCTATTAGAGAAAGAAAAGAAAGATGAGAATTCAGACAACTCTAAGGTTTTGCTTATATCTACCTCTTTACAATCAGATTTTTTTCAAAATGATAAAGAAATAGAAAAAGAACAAGAACATCTAAGAAACCTAATGGATTCACTTAAAAACTCAGTGACTACTAAAGATAGCCAAGAAAAAACTATTAAGGTTATTTATTCTACTGCTGCTAATAAGGAAATTGCATCAGATCTTCGTATATCAATGTTCAGGTACTATGCTTATACAAAACTTAAAACCATTAATCCTTCTATTACTTTGGAAGAGGTGAAAGAAAAAAGCGAAGAGGAACTATTAGATCTTCTTGAAAATTCTAGCTTACCAAAAGAAAACACTTCTAATAATGAAAAAGATAATACTACTAAAGAAGAAACAACTAATGATAATAATAAGCCCAAGGATAAATCAAGTGATAAGGCAGATCATGATTCAAAGGATAAGTCAGATAGTCAGTCACAGGACATTAGTCCAAAGCCTTCCAAAGAAACAGAAAGGAAAAGCTGGCAGCTTAATACAAATTATAGTTTAGGCACAGAAATAAGCTTTGAAGGAATTAATTATAAATGTATACATAGTCATACTTCTTGTGAAGGTTGGGAGCCCCCAGTTGCTCCTAGCCTTTGGCAGAGAATCTTGTCCAATGAAGAAGAAGGTCAGTGGTTTACCAATGTATATTATTCTCTTGATACTATAGTTATATATAATAAGGAAAAATATAAGTGTATACAAGCACATAGATCCCATACTGGCTGGGAACCTCCGAATGCATCTGCCTTATGGAAAAAAGTTAATTGAAAACAGCCAGATAAAAAGCTGTAGGAAAATATTTTCCTACAGCTTACTAAATTTACTTTTAAAATTCTACTTGTTTTTATTGCACTTTCCAAAGAGCAGGCACAATTGGTGGTTGCCATGTGGACAATGAGGTATGGCCTTGAATGCATTTATATGTCTTCCCATCATAGCTCACAATGTCCCCTGTCCTATATGCAGTATTAGGTTTCCACTCTCTACT
>JAAYTB010000120.1 GCA_012523855.1 Clostridia bacterium | reverse complement strand
TTATATAAGGGGGGATATTGGGATCCTCAGAACTATAATAGGCACTATCTAAAAAGACCTTTCTATCCTCTAAAACCTTTAACAACTTATTTAGCTCAATAGGCTGTAGTTCTCCTATTTCATCTATAAATAGGATGCCTCCATGAGCCTTTGTAACTGCACCAGGTTTGGGTTGGGGGATACCAGCTACCCCTAAGGCACCTGCTCCTTGATATATAGGATCGTGTACCGAGCCTATAAGAGGATCAGCAATGCCTCTTTCATCAAATCTAATTGTTGTAGCATCTATTTCTACAAATTTACTATCTCTAGTAAAAGGAGACTCCTCCTGATTTTTAGCATCTTCCAACACTAGTCTAGCTGCAGCGGTTTTCCCTACCCCTGGAGGACCATAGATGATAACATGTTGAGGATTCCTACCACACAAGGCGGATTTAAGGGCCTTTACACCATCTTCCTGGCCTACAATTTCCTCATAGCTAACAGGTCTGCTTTTTTCCGCTAAAGGCTCTGTCAGGCTTAAAGCCCTCATTTTTCTTAACTTTTCCATTTCCTTTTTATTTTCTTTATCTATTATCACTTTGTTTGAAGTCTGTCCTTTTAAGGCATTTAAAAAATATATGCCCATAACTATGGTAAAAAAGAATTGAACAATAATTAAAATGTTTATCATAGGCTCCTTAGGCTTAACCTGCCGAGTAAAGCCTTCTCCCTTCCTTTCCACATTATTCATAAAATTCTTTATTTTGAACTGATATCTCTATTATTTACCATAGTTAAATATTATATTCCATTAAGATGAAAAAATAAGGAGCATGGAATCCCATGCTCTAAATTTATGCTGTTTCAATGCCCTTTCGGCTTTTGGCTTTCTTTGATTTTATAGGTAATCTTTTTGGACCTTCCGTTAATTCTACTTGGGGTTGTTTAGTGCTTAATGTTTCCTTTGTCACTACTACTTTTGCTATACGTTCATTAGAAGGTATTTCAAACATTATATCCTTCATTACATCTTCAATGATAGCCCTCAAGCCTCTAGCTCCTGTATTTCTCTCTAGCGCTTCTTCAGCAATTGCTTCTACTGCTTCGTCAGCAAACTCTAACTCAACATTATCCATTTCAAATAACTTTTTATATTGCTTTACAAGAGCATTTTTTGGTTCCTTTAGTATGTTTACTAAAGCATGTTTATCTAAAGCATCTAGTGTAACTACAATTGGAATTCTTCCTACAAATTCAGGAATAAGACCGAACTTTAAAAGATCTCCTGGTAAGATGTCTTGTAAGATCTTACCTATATCTTTCTCAGCCTTAGACTGAATCTCTGCTCCAAAGCCTATAGAACTGTTTCTTGTCCTTTTTTCTATTATTTTATCAATACCATCAAAAGCACCACCACAAATAAATAATATATTAGTTGTATTTATTTGTATGAACTCTTGATGCGGATGCTTTCTACCTCCTTGTGGTGGTACAGAAGCAATAGTTCCTTCTAAGATCTTTAACAGGGCCTGCTGTACTCCCTCTCCAGAAACATCTCTTGTTATGGAAGGGTTTTCAGATTTTCTTGCTATCTTGTCAATTTCGTCAATGTAAATTATACCTTTTTCTGCTCTTTCAATATCATAATCTGCATTTTGAATTAACTTTAAAAGTATGTTTTCTACGTCTTCACCAACGTATCCAGCCTCTGTTAAAGTTGTAGCATCAGCAATGGCAAAAGGCACATTGAGAAATCTCGCTAAGGTTTGTGCAAGAAGAGTCTTTCCTGAACCAGTAGGTCCTAGTAATAGTATATTACTTTTTTGTAATTCTACATCACTATCAATAGTATTACTATTTATTCTCTTATAGTGATTATAAACTGCTACCGACAAAGATTTTTTAGAACTTTCTTGCCCTATAACATACTGGTCAAGATAGCTTTTAATCTCTGCTGGTTTTGGTAATGTATTTACATCTAATTGAATATTATCTTCAAATTCGTCTGCGATAATCTCTGAACATAATTCAATACATTCATCACAGATATAGACCCCTGGGCCTGCTATAAGTCTCCTAACCTGGTCCTGATTTTTACCACAAAAGGAACACTTAAGTTGCTTTTTATCATCATATTTTACCATCCAAACACCTCGCTAATGGTTATTGCGCCAAACATCCCTACAACTAATACGAAAGTATAATAATACTATTTGCTTTCATTTGATATATTATTCTTAGTAAGTACTCTATCGATAAGGCCATATTCCATTGCTTCTTTTGCTGTCATGAAATAATCTCTTTCAACATCCTGCTTTATCTTCTCCAATGGCTGGCCAGTTTTTTCGCTTAATATTTCATTTAAAGTATCTTTCATTCTTAAAATTCTTTTTGCATGTATATCTATATCTGTAGCCTGACCTCTAAAGCCACCTAAAGGCTGATGTATCATAATTTCGCTATTAGGTAAAGCAAATCTCTTACCTTTAGCTCCAGCCGCCAACAAGAAGGCACCCATAGATGCAGCCATACCTATACAGATAGTGCTAACATCAGACTTAATATACTGCATAGTGTCATAAATAGCCATTCCAGATGTTATAGATCCTCCTGGGCTGTTTATGTATAAGTAAATATCCTTATCTGGATCCTCACTCTCTAAAAACAATAACTGAGCAACTACTAAACTTGCAGTTACATCGTTAACCTCATCACTGAGCATTATAATTCTGTCTTTTAATAATCTGGAATAAATATCGTAGGATCTTTCTCCTCTATTAGTTTGTTCTACTACTACTGGTACTAAACTCATATAACTCCCTCCTATGACCTTTATATGTAATCTCTCTCTGCTAATCTATTATACGTAAAGAAAAGTCTTTAATACTTAATATAAAGTATATGCTAGCTCTACTATTTTGACCTTATGTTTTCTAAATTATAATTGCCAGAAATTGTTCTGGCAATTATAATGTTAACTATTATGCAACAGTCTTACAATTATCAACCAGCAATTTTATTACCTTTTCATTAGTAACATCTATCTTTAATAAATGACCTTGAGCTTTAAGAAGTAAGTCTACAGTCTTTTCTATGTCCTCTTGACCGTACTGCTTAGCAATTTCTTCTGCCTTAGTCTTTAATTCTTCATCTGTTACTTCAATGTTTTCAGCCTTTGCTATTTCAGCTAGAACTAAGTCTGACTTTATCTTCTTAACAGCGCTATCTCTCATGAACTCTCTCATCTTAGTTTCATTGCTGCCAGTATATTGATAATATGTTTCTAGATCTAAGCCTTGATACTTAAGTCTTGTTTCCATATCTTTTAGCATGCCATCGATTTCTTTATCTATCATAACTTCAGGAATGTCAATTTTAGCATTGTCGCAAGCAGCGTATATAACACTTTCCTCAAATTCTCTCTTAGCTTTTTCTGCATTTGCCTCTTCCATCTTTGTCTTTATATCATTCTTTAATTCTTCTAAAGTGTCAAACTCGGAAAGATCTTTAGCAAATTCATCGTCTAACTCAGGCAATTCCTTTACTTTAATTTCATTAACAGTTACTTCGAAAACAGCATCTTTACCATTTAATTCATCTCTTCCATACTGTTCAGGGAAGGTAACCTTAACTTCTTTCTTTTCTCCTACTGCAGCTCCAATAAGCTGTTCTTCAAAATTATCTATGAAGCTCTTAGAACCGATTTCCAAAGAAAAGTCCTTGCCTTCTCCACCTTCAAAGGCAACTCCATCTATATAGCCTTTAAAGTCAATAACAGCAATATCTCCATTTTCTACAGTACCTTCTGTCTTAGTTTCTACTCTAGCATTTTTCTCCTGCATAGATTTTAATTGTGCCATCACATCTTCTTCTGTTACAGGGTACTCAACCTTCTTAACTTCAACGCCCTTGTATTCGCCTAACTCTACTTCAGGCATAACTGTAACCTTAGCAGTGTAAACTAAGTCTTTTCCTGAGCCTATTTCTACTATATCAATCTCAGGATAGTCTACAGGATGTACGTCATGCTCCTCCAATGCTTTTGGATATGTATCCTCAATACAAAAATTTATTGCATCTTCATAAAATACACCTTCACCATACATTTTAGTTATAAGGTTCATTGGAGCCTTTCCTTTTCTAAAACCTGGTACGTTGTATTTCTTACCGTTCTTTGCGTATGCTTTCTTTACTGCTTCATTGAACTTTTCTGCTTCCACTGTTACTTCAAGCTTTACAGTGTTTGTTTCTACTTTTTCGAATTTGATGTTCATTACGATTCTTCCTCCTAATTCCTTAAAACCTTTTAAATACTAGATTTTCTAACTTAGATATTATATCATATTTTAAAATTTTTAGGCAAATATAAATATAACATTTTTAAACATTATTATACCTCTATATAGTATTTTATTCAATCCTTATTAAATATTTGCCATAAAGTGTTATTAATATTCCATCTATTTAAAAAAGTTCCTAAAAAATATTATTCTACAAACTTTCCTTCACTGCTTATGTATCTAACAACTCCATCCATATTAACTTTTAGCCCTTTTTCCTCTAGGTTTTCAAATGTTACGGCATTACCAGAATGGGGTAATATTCTTTCATGAGTTCCACCCTCTACATTTACCTTATATATAGTTTCCTTTTTATTAAAAAAAGGTAAATGTGATATATAAACCACTGTATTGTCATTAATAAACTTTGGAGATGAATGCCATATAAAATCTGGATGATATTGAACTTGTTGATCTTTAGGTATAACCTTACCCTTTGTTGTAATATACTCTGTTTTTGTAATAACTTTCTTATTGCCATCTAAGTCCGCCACATGAAGATCCTGCTTATCATCCAATATTACTACTTTATTACCTTCTGGATTAATATTAAAGGACAAAATAGAATTATCTTCTGCAATGACATTTTTTATGACCTTTTTGTTGTTAGATTCAGTATACATTATCTGATATTTTTTATTCTTATCTAGAACAAGGTCAAAGTTCTTATCTTCAACTATCGGTTCCTCTTCTTTAGTTTCGTCTATTTTATCTTTATCTTTATTTTTTTCTTCAATGTTTTTCTCATCTTTTGAATCTTTTTTCCCTAAGTAACCACTTTTGTCGTCCTGTTTTTTCTCTAAGTTTTTAACATGCTGCTCTTGCCAATTATTGTAGGTAGATGTTAGCACAAAATATGCACCACCAATAATTAGACAAAATACTATTATGACTCTCCTCCGCCTTCTAGCCCTCATCTTTTTTTCATATTCACGGCTGAATATACTTGGCTTAGCCAAAACATTCTCCTCCTAACAACAATTAATATTCACCTTTTATACTTTAGTGTACGATATAATTAAGCAGAAGTTCAATCCCAAAGATATTATACCATTAATATTATAAATGAAAACATCATAGTCAGCAAATAATTTGGAGAAAATTTAGAAACTATTGACATTAAGAATTTAATAAGGAAGAAAACACTTCCACATAACAAAAGATTCAGCCTAGCTGAATCTTTTGTTGCTCTAAATACAAGTTTTCTTAACTGAAGTTTTCCCCAGCTTAGTTGTAAACAAGTCTTCTTCTTTCCAATTAATACTCTCCCAAGGCCTTAGGTTCTACTACAATACCTTGTTTCTTAATCTTAACAGCCTTCAAATAACAATTGAAAGTATCGATACAGGTAAAGGTAGGCACTCTATGCTCTGCAGCTTTACGTCTTATTCTGAAACCTTTAGTTTCCAAATTGTTTCCTTTAGTAGGTGTATTTAAAACTATATTAATCTTTCCTTGAGAAATATATTCTAAAGTTTTCTTGCTACTTAAACCTTGACAGTTAATATCTTTCTGTTGAAGATATTTAGCAGTACCTCCTGAGCCGTATACTTTAAAGCCCATAGCTTGAACTTCTTTAATAAGCATAATAGTTTCTTCTTTGTCAACCTCTTTTAAAGATACATAAATCCTTCCTTCTGTTAAGATCTTAATGCCTGCAGCAGTAAATCCTTTATATATAGCCTTATCCAGATCTCTATCTACACCTAGGACTTCGCCAGTAGACTTCATTTCCGGTCCTAGATACATGTCTACGTCTGCCAACTTTTCTCCAGAAAACACAGGTATCTTAACAGCATAAAGATTTCTTTTTTCCTTCAAGCCAGTACCGTAGTCTAGGTCCTTCAACTTCTTTCCAAGGATTAATTCAACCGCTATAGATACCATAGGCACTCCTGCTACCTTACTTAATATAGGTACAGTTCTGGAGGCTCTTGGATTTACTTCAATAACATAGACTTCCTCTCCATCAAAGACATATTGGATATTAATCAGGCCCAATACCTTCAGTTCCTTAGCAATTCTCAAGGTGTAGTCCTTTAATTTATCAATAACCTGATCTTTTAAGGTAATGGAAGGATATACTGTTATGCTATCTCCCGAATGTACTCCCGTTCTTTCCACATGTTCCATAATCCCTGGAATTAAAATATCTTCCCCATCACATAAGGCATCTACTTCAATTTCTGTACCCCTAATATATTTATCCATTAGTATTACATGACCATTTTTTAAGGACAGGGCTTCCTTCATATATCTTTCTAGGGAAATATGATCATATACAACTTCCATGGCCCTACCACCGATGACATAGGATGGACGTACTACTACTGGATAGCCTAGTTTGTCAGCCATTTTCTTTGCACCTTCCACTGAGCTTACCGCCTCACCCTTAGGGCTAGGAATATTTAGCCTTTCCAGTAACAATCTAAACTTTTCCCTGTCCTCTGCTAAATCAATAGATTCAAAAGGAGTTCCTAAAATTTCTACCCCACGTTCACTAAGCCTTTCTGATAAATTAAGGGCGGTCTGACCTCCAAATTGGACAATTACTCCCTGAGGCTTTTCCTTCTTTATTATATTCATAACATCATCTATATATAAGGGTTCAAAGTAGAGCTTATCGGCAGTATCAAAATCTGTACTAACAGTCTCTGGATTATTGTTTACTATTATAGCTTCATAGCCTGCTTCCTTTAAGGCCCAAACTCCATGTACGCAGCAATAATCAAACTCTATCCCCTGGCCTATTCTTATTGGTCCAGAACCAATTACTAGGATCTTTTTATTGTCTGATACTACAACTTCATCTTCTTCATCGTAACAAGAATAATAGTATGGTGTACTCGCTTCAAATTCTCCGCTGCAGGTGTCCACCATCTTGTAGACAGGAAAAATCTCCTTATGGCTACGTATCTTTTTCAAACCTTCATAATCTAGACCAGTTAAATCGCAAATTTCTTCATCGGTAAATCCCATAGCTTGAGCTTGATAAATAACCTGATTATTATCCTTATAATTAGTAAGGTTTTTTTCCATATCAACAATATTCTTTAAAGCTCTGATAAAGAATGGGTCTATCTTTGTTATATAATGAAGCTTTTCTTCACTTTTTCCCCTTCTTAAGGCTTCCGCCAATACAAAAATTCTTTCATCATCTTGGTCTTTAAGCTTTTGAAGTAATTCTCCTTCTTCCATTTGATGAAGTTTATCATATCTTAATCCCTTTGGCATACCTTCTAAAGAGCTGATAGCCTTTAAGAGGGCTCCTTCAAAGCTTCTATTTATGGCCATAACCTCTCCTGTAGCCTTCATTTGAGTTCCAAGACTTCTTTCAGCAGTAGAAAACTTATCAAAGGGCCACTTTGGTATTTTAATAACTACATAGTCCAAAGTAGGCTCAAAGTATGCACTAGAAGCTCCTGTAACATAGTTTTTTAGTTGATCTAAGCTGTAGCCAATAGCAATTTTAGAGGCTATTTTAGCTATAGGATAGCCTGTTGCCTTAGAAGCTAATGCACTGGAACGGCTTACCCTAGGATTAACCTCTATAACTACATAATTATTACTCTTAGGATCTAGAGCAAATTGTACATTGCAGCCTCCCTGGATTTTTAAGCTTCTTATTATATCTATGGAAGCCTTTCTAAGCATTTGATGTTCCTTATCTCTTAAGGTTTGAGTTGGAGCCACTACAATACTGTCACCGGTATGAATACCAACTGGGTCTATATTCTCCATACTACAAATGATAATACAGTTGTCCTTTCCATCCCTTATAACCTCATACTCTATTTCCTTCCAACCAGCCACACTCTGCTCCAAAAGAATTTGCCCTATAGGACTCATCTCTATCCCTCTACTGCAGATTTCCTCTAGCTCCTCCGTATTTTCCGCAATGCCACCGCCAGTACCTCCTAAGGTATAGGCTGGACGAATTATAACAGGAAAGCCAACCTTCTTAACAAAATTAAAACACTGTTCCATATTAGTAGCTATAATACTTTGAGGAACCGGCTGACCTATCTCCATCATAAGATCCTTAAAGGCTTCCCTATCCTCAGCCTTTTTTATAGATTCACTGTTAATGCCTAAAAGCCTTACCTTATATTTATCTAGGATACCAGCATTCTCTAAATCCATAGCAACATTTAAGGCAGTTTGACCACCAAAGCCTGCTAAAATCCCTTGGGGTTTCTCCTTGTCCAAGATTGCTACAATAGTTTCTAGATTTATAGGTTCAATATATACCTTGTCTGCAATATTTGTATCCGTCATGATGGTAGCAGGATTGCTGTTTAAAAGTATAGTTTCTATTCCCTCTTCCTTCATAGCCTTGCAGGCCTGGGTACCAGAATAATCAAACTCTGCAGCCTGGCCTATTACAATCGGTCCTGAACCGATAATTAAAACTTTTTTTAGTGATTTATCAAGCCCCATACTTTACCTCTTTCCCAAGACAAATGTCCATAAATTTATCAAATAGATATTCCGTATCAGTAGGCCCTGGTGCTCCTTCTGGATGAAATTGCACAGAAAACACTGGATAATACTTGTGTTTTATACCCTCTACTGTGCCATCATTTAAGTTTTTATGAGTAAGGATAACCCCTAGTTTGTCTAACCCTTCCTCTTTTACACCGTAGCCATGACTTTGAGAAGTTATATAAGCCTTATCTCTTTCAATATCATAGACCCCATGATTTGCCCCCCTATGACCACATTTCATCTTATAAGTATCCGCCCCAAGAGCTAAAGCTAATATTTGATGTCCTAGACCTATGCCAAAGACCGGTAACTTACCTAAAAGGTCCTTGGTTAGTTCTATTCCTTCAGTTACTAACTTAGGATTTCCCGGACCATTGCTAAGTAAAACCCCTTGAGGATTTAAATTTCTTATTTCTTTATAACTAGTGTTATAGGGAACTATAGTTATTTCACAACCCCTATCTTTTAAACTATTGATTATACTCTTTTTTACCCCAAAATCCACCACTGCAATTTTTGCCCCCTGGGCTGGAAGGCAGACATAGTTTTCTATACTTACTTCCTTAACAAGGTTTTCTTCTTTTTTCTTTTCTTCCTCTAATATCTTCTCAAGATCAGCTATTGATATATCTATATTAGCTATAACACATTTCATTGATCCCTGGCTTCTTATTTTTCGGGTAATACTTCTGGTATCTACAGCAGCAACACCTACAAGTCCCATTGTCTTAAGTGTATCTTCTAAGTCTTTTTCACTTAAGTAATTAGAACTTATTGTAGATAGATTTTTTACAATAAGGCCTCTAGCATATATCTTGCTAGATTCACTTTCTATACTATTAACACCACAGCCTCCTATTACAGGATAGGTCATAGTTATAATAGCACCAGCATTAGTTGGATCAGTTAAGATCTCTTGGTATCCTGTAGCAGAGGTATTAAATACTAATTCTCCAGTTGAAACACCTTTTTTCCCAAAACCCTTACCTTTATAAATAGAACCATCTTCCAGATAAACTATACCCTCCATGATAATACATCCTCCCAATACGTCTGAATATTTATTCACGTTATTCTTATATTTATACAAAATTTATCATATATTTTCTAAGCTGTCAATAGTATTTAACTATGATATTATCAATATTTTCTTTATATCAACTAATCTTCTAGCAGGATGAATGAATTGAAAGAAATCTGTATATAAAAAAGCATGGAAACTAAATCTTAGCCCCATGCTATTTTTTAATATTCTTATCCTAACTACTTAATCTTCCTACTGCCCGGCTTAACATAAGGTATATTTTTCTTACACAGTGGACAGTCTTCCTTATCAAAACTTTCAATCTCCATTTTAATGGAACTATACAAAGGATAGTCAAGCTTACTAACACCTCTATCTACAATACAAGCGATACCTACTACTATTCCTCCTAAACTCTTTACCACCTCTATAGCCTCCATGGCTGATTTACCTGTAGTTACAACATCCTCTGTAATGATAACCTTTTGGCCAGCCTTTATTTCAAAGCCTCTTCTTAAAGTCATCTTTCCATCTTCTCTTTCAGTGAAGATAGCAGGCTTTCCACACTGCCTTCCCAACTCATAGGCTACAATTACTCCACCCATAGCTGGACCTACCACAAGGTCAAAGTCTACTTCCTTAAGCTTTTCCGCCGCCACAGCTAATACTTGAGCAGCCTTGTCAGGATACTGCATCAATTTTGCACACTGACAGTATCTATTACTATGCCTTCCACTGGATAAAAGAAAATGCCCCTCCAATAAAGCTTCACATTCCTTCAGTATTTCAATAACCATAAGTATACCTCCATTTAATTTTATAATAACTAAACTTATAGACTTCCATTTTCAGAGTTTACTTTTTACCAAGGAAGCCTATTTAAAAAACTTCTAGCTTGATCCACCTCTATAAGGCTGCAACTCCCACTATTTCATCTATGCTCTTAATGCCTTCCTTAAACATAAACTCACGGATCTCTTCAATTATACTCATGCCTACATCAGGCTGCATAAAGTTAGCTGTGCCAACCTGTATTGCTGTAGCTCCAGCCATTATAAACTCAATGGCATCCTGTCCTGTCATTATGCCTCCTAAGCCTATTACGGGTATGTCTACCGCCCTAGATACCTCATATACCATTCTTAAGGCTATAGGCTTGATAGCTGGACCAGACAAGCCGGCAGTAACATTTTCAAATACTGGCCTTCTTTTTCTTATATCTATAGCCATGGCCTTTATGGTGTTAATTAATGATAAGGCATCTGCCCCTGCTTCCCTACATTTTACCGCCATAGCCACAATATCCTCTGCATTAGGTGAAAGTTTTACTATTAGAGGCTTTTTGCAAATAGCTCTTACCTTACTAACTACCTCATAGGCATCTTCACATCTTATTCCAAAAGCCATACCACCACTTTTCACATTTGGGCAAGAAATATTTAGCTCTATCATATGTACAGGGGTATTATTTAACTTTTCCACAGCCTCTATATACTGGTCAATATTGTTGCCACCTACGTTGGCAATAATATTAGTCTGCAATCCTTCCATGTAAGGTAGTTCCTTGAGAATAAAATTATCTATACCAGGATTTTGTAAGCCTACGCTATTTAACATTCCCCCACGGGTTTCCACCACTCTTACGCCATCATTTCCCTCTTTGGGATATAGGGTAAGACCCTTTGTGCAGATCCCTCCTAGTAAAGAAACATCATAAAACTCCGAATATTCTTTTCCAAAGCCGAAGGTACCAGAAGCCGCTATCACAGGATTTTTAAATTTAACTCCACAAATTTCTCTAGTTAACATAAGCTCCTCCTAATCATATTATTAAAGATTCACCATCAAAAACTGGTCCTTCTTTACAGGTTCTTTTATTACCTTCCTTAGTCTTGCAAGTGCAAACCAGACATGCTCCTAGGCCACAGGCCATATGCTTTTCCATGGAGACATAGATCTTTGTACCCTTTTCCCGGCAATGACTAAGAACCTTTTCCATCATTACCTCCGGACCGCAGCACAGTACCAAATCGTATTTTGAAGAATCAAAAATTTCAGTTACATAGCCCTTATGTCCAACACTTCCATCTTCAGTAGATATATAAACATTGTTAACATGAGGCTTTATCAGATCTACTGCATAAGGATCCTTTCTAAAGCCTGCATATAAGTCTAGCTCTCCCTTGTTAATTCTCTTGCTCAGCTCCACCATAGGCGCTATACCTATGCCACCTGCTACTAAGGCTACCTTGCCCTTTATATTATTTAAATCAAAACCATTACCTAAAGGTCCCATCACTTGTAGTTCTTCACCGGCATTTAAAGCTGCTAGCATTTCCGTTCCTCTTCCTACGGTAGCATAAAGGAATACTAGGCCTTCTTCCTTAACTTCACATATACTGATAGGCCTCCAAAGCACTGGTTCAGCCCGCCAACATTTCAACATAAAAAACTGCCCTGGCCTTATATCCTCTTTTATTTCAGTCTCAACCACCATCCTATAAATTCCGTCCACTAACTTCTCATTGCTAACAACCTTGGCACTTTTATACTGAGCCATTACTTGCTAACCTCCTTTAGCTTCCTACATGCATTAGAAATTTCATCTCTCATTCTTATAGCCTCTTCCCTAGCACAAAGGTCAAATTGATTTTCTGCCTTTTCTTTTTTCCTATAGGCTAGCAAGATAGCTCTGGAGGAATTAACCACACCACCGTTGCCATTATTAAGATAAAGGGCCACATCCTCAGCCTTACCGCCCTGGGCACCATAGCCTGGAATCAAGAAGAAACTAGTATCTAATTCCTTTCTCATCTCCTCTGCCTCATAGCTGTAGGTACAGCCTACCACAGCACCCAGTGAACTGTAGCCACAATGACCTCTATATTCTTTCCCTAGCATATTTATCTTATTGCCTACTATGTTATATATCTTTCTATCTTCTTGACTATTTATATACTGTATATCTTCTGAACCAGGATTAGAGGTTCTTACTAGGGCGAATATTCCTTTTTCCTTATTCTTTAAGTATGGTAGGAAAGGTTCTATAGTATCCATGCCCATGTAAGGATTTAAGGTTATAAAATCACTTTCAAAATCTCCTTCAAAGTGAGCTTTTGCGTACATCTCTGCAGTTTTTGCTATATCTCCTCTTTTAACATCTGCTATAACTACTGCATCCTTTTCCTTTAAATACTTTAAGGTTCTAGCATAGGCCTGTAAACCCTTAAGGCCATAAGCTTCATAATAAGCTATTTGAACCTTAAAACAGGCCGCCACATCTATAGTTGCATCAATAATTCTTTTATTAAAGCTAAAAATTCCATCCTCTATCCTTTCAAAGTTAGCTGCAAAAGTTTCTGGCAAATAGCTGTAATCAGTATCAAGGCCTACACAAACAACTCCTCTTTCTTTAACACGGTCATATAATTTATCAATTATCATAATAACACCTCTCCTTTATCCTCAATTAATCCTTATAAGTAACTCGTCCACTCTTGATTGTATATAAAACCTTCCCTCTTACCTTGTGTCCATGGAAGGGGCTGTTTTTCCCTTTAGATTGAAAATCATTTACATCTATGCTATAGACCTTATCTAGATCTACTATTACTAGATCTCCATCATATCCAATTTGTATCTTTCCCTTATTCAAGCCCATTATTTCTGCCGGTGTCTTAGACATTAGCTCAGACAGCCTATTTAAGGAAATATGTTTCTTTTCTACTAGGGCAGTATAGGAAACTGGAAAGACAGTTTCTATGCAACTGATTCCTGGTGCTCCCTTCTCCTTATCTTCCTTACTGTGAGGGGCATGATCCGTAGCAATACAGTCTACATAACTTTTTTTAATTGCCTGGATAATAGCATCTACATCCTCCTGCTTTCTTATAGGTGGATTTACTCTATACTTAACTTCATCTGTAAGAGCTATATGGTGAGGGGTAACTTCGCAGCTTACTGGATACCCCTTACTCTTAGCCTCAATTACATAGGCCATAGCTTCCTTAGTGCTAACATGAGCAAGGTGTAGCCTACAATTTGTATACTTTGCCAGGCCTATATCTCTCCAAGTCATGGTGTTTTCCGCTAATCTCATATCTACATTGCTAAGGTCCGGACTCTCTGCATGAGATATTACTGTAAGATTTAACTTAGCTGCCTTTACCATTGCCTCCATCATAACCTTGCTGTCTGCCACACCCTTACCGTCATCGGATAAGAATTTAACCTTGTCATTCCCTTCCTCAAGCTCATCTAGATGACCAATGTCTTCCCCTTCTAAATTCTTTGTTATGGACATGCACTGATGTATGTCCAATAAGCCTACTTCCTCTCCTTTTTCCAGGACATAATTTACCGTTTCTAAAGAACTGCACACCGGATTTGTATTTGCCATAAGATTTACAGCAGTATAGCCTCCTCTTGCGGCAGCCCTTGAACCACTAGCTATATCTTCCTTATAGGTAAAGCCTGGATCCCTAAAGTGGCAGTGCAAATCTACAAAGGCTGGCATTACAACCTTTCCCCTAGCATCTATAGTTTCCACATCTCTATTTATTTCTGCTGCCATCTCGTAGATCTTTCCTTCTTTAATATATATGTCTCCTATAAAATCAAGGCTCCAATCCACTATTCTTGCACCTTTAATCAATAATTCCATCACTTACTCCTCCTTTAAAGATCCTTAAATCTTACTATGTCATCACAGTATTCGCAGCGATATAATCTCTCTTTATAATCCACAAGGTGGAAGATATGAGGAACATACTCTTCTACAGAAGTTACACACCTAGGATTCTTGCAGAATATAACATTCTCTACCTTAGTAGGAATCTCCAGCTTTATTTTCTTAGTTATATTTTCATTTTCAATAATGTTGATTGTTATATTAGGATCTATCAATCCAAGGACTCTAAGATCAATATGTAGCTCATTTTCTATTTTTATAATATCCTTCTTCCCTGTTTTCTTGCTAGGCGCATTCATAATGAGAGCCACAGTATAATCTGCTCCCTGTAACTTTAAGTATTCAAATATTTCAATACCTAAACCTGCAGATATGTGGTCAATAACTATACCCTTTTTTATACTGTTTATACTTATCATATCCATCCTCCTACATCAGTCCTAATAGTTTAATAATCAGAGCCATTCTCACATACATGCCAAACTTAGCCTGTTTAAAGTAGTAAGCCCTAGGATCATTGTCCACTTCATAGGAAATTTCATTTACTCTGGGAAGAGGATGCATTACTATCATGTTCTCTGAAGCCAGCTTCATTTTATCTCCATCTAAAATATAGCTATCTTTAAGCCTTATATAGTCTTCTTCATTAAAAAAACGTTCCTTTTGGACTCTAGTCATATAGAGTATATCTAACTCCCCTATAACCTCCTCCATAGTATAAGTTTCTATATATTCAATATTATTTTTTTCTAAAACTTCACTAATTATATAATTAGGTGCTTTTAATTCCTCCGGTGAAATTAAGATAAACCTTACATTAGGATATCTGGACATGGCTTTTATTAAGGAATGTACAGTCCTTCCAAATTTCAAATCTCCGCATACACCTATTGTCAAATTGGAAAGGCTTCCTTTAATATTTTTGATAGTTAATAGATCTGTTAAAGTTTGAGTGGGATGTTGATGACCTCCATCACCAGCATTGATTATAGGTATAGCTGAATATTGGGCCGCTATTTTAGGGGCACCTTCCTTAGAGTGTCTTACTACTGCAATATCTGCATAGCAATCTATAACTCTTATAGTATCAGCTATACTTTCTCCTTTTGCAGTGGAACTGGAATTTGCTTCAGAAAAACCAATTACATTTCCCCCTAATCTTAACATAGCTGTTTCGAAACTAAGTCTTGTTCTAGTACTGGGTTCATAAAAAAGAGTAGCTAGAATCTTTCCATCACAAATGTGAGAAAAGTCCTTTGGATTTGAAATAATTTGATCTGCCAATTGAAATAAATCTTCTAATTCTTCTACTGAAAAGTCCATTGGATCTAATAGATGTTTTGCTTTGAACATATCCATTCCTCCCCTTCTTAACCTCTCTGGGCTAAATTTAAAGGTAAAGAGTCATATTGATGAAATTTATCTTAATAAAAAATGCCTTCCACAAAGGAAGGCATAACTATACCATAGTTAATACATCTCTCAACTATATGACTTCCTTCCTGACCTCTCTGGATCAATTTAAAGGTATATTACTTTTAACTCATATTACCATAGCCCATCTTGGATGTCAATGATAAAATGGCTGACGCCATTTTAAGGTAACAGATGTCAGGTATAAGCTCCTTATGTAAGGTTTTTTATTTGTTGGGTAGTCCTCTAACAGGTTTGTGCATGTTGCTGTCAGTGTCCATGGTTATTGGGTTTGCACTTTTGGGGTTAGTAGTTTTATTGTCATTTCTTCTTTTCTTTTCACTTTTAGTGGCCATATTATCACCTCCACTTTTAGTGTTCCTTTTGGTGGGATAAATATGCTTGGTGTTAGTATAATTGGTATGTCAACTCCTTTTTGGACATATTCTAACCGAACAATTTATTTAATAGTGTATGAATTTATCCGCAATTATAAGATTGCTTTTTGGCTACGCCAAGGGTAAAATGAACTCGCTGCGCTCGCCCTTGACAAAACCA
>JAAYTB010000119.1 GCA_012523855.1 Clostridia bacterium | reverse complement strand
TTATCCTTAATTACCAAATAACCACATATACTTTTGTGGAATTAATTTAGTTTAATGGATATAATATAAATGTGTCCTTAGGTGGTTAAATTTGCTAAGGCACATTTATATATAAATATATAATTAGAAAAATCTAAGGAGGTTTTTTATATGAAAAATTATGTTGAAATTGTAGACGTATATGCCAGACAAATATTAGATTCAAGAGCATTTCCTACAGTTGAAGTTGAAGTTACACTTGAAGACGGTACTGTAGGAATAGCAGCAGTTCCTTCAGGAGCGTCTACAGGTATTCACGAGGCGGTGGAACTTAGAGATGGAGATAAATCAAAGTACAATGGCAAAGGAGTATTAAAGGCTGTTGAAAATGTAAACAATATAGTTGCTGAAGAATTGGCTGGTGTTAATATATTTGACCAGGTCCTTATAGATAAGATCCTGGTAGAATTAGATGGCACAGAAAACAAGTCAAAGTTAGGAGCCAATGCAACTTTAGGAGTATCCTTGGCTTGCGCTAAAGCTGCTGCAAATTACTTAGGATTGCCTTTATATCAATACATAGGAGGAGTAAATGCCAAGGTTTTACCAGTGCCAATGATGAATATAATCAATGGTGGACAGCATGCTGACAACAATGTAGATTTACAAGAATTTATGATTATGCCTGTAGGTGCAGCTTCCTTCAGCGAGGCTTTAAGAATGTGTGCTGAAGTTTATCACACTTTAAAAGCATTATTAAAGTCAAAGGGCTACGAAACTGGTGTTGGAGATGAAGGTGGCTTTGCACCTAACTTAAAATCAAACGAAGAAGCTATCCAGGTTATCATTGAAGCTATAGGCAAGGCTGGCTATGAGGCAGGAAAAGATATCTTTATTGCCCTTGACCCTGCTTCCTCAGAATTCTATAAAGATGGAAAATATGATTTAGCTGGAGAAGGAAAGGTGTTAACACCAGCGGAAATGGTGGACTTCTATGTAAAATTAGTTGAGAAGTATCCAATCATATCCATAGAAGATGGTATGGCAGAAGAGGATTGGGAAGGTTGGAAGCTTATTACTGAAAAACTTGGACACAAAGTTCAGTTAGTTGGTGATGACTTATTTGTAACCAATACAAAACGTTTGGAAATGGGAATTGAAAGAGGGGTAGCTAACTCTATTCTTATAAAGTTAAATCAAATTGGTACCTTAACAGAAACTCTAAATGCTATAGAAACAGCAGAGAGAGCTGGATACACTGCAGTAGTTTCCCATAGATCCGGTGAAACTGAGGATACTACTATTGCAGATTTAGTTGTAGCTGTAAACTCAGGTCAGATAAAGACTGGTGCTCCAGCAAGAAGTGAAAGAGTGGCTAAGTACAATCAATTGTTAAGAATAGAAGAAGAACTTCTTGATGTAGCCGAATACAGAGGTATAAAGGCCTTCTACAATATTAAAAAGAAATAATTACTACAAGGACTGCCTAGGCGGTCCTTTTTATTAAATAAAATTATTTTATTGTAATATAATGTTATGTGTGATAAAATTAATTCATATGACAAAACAGGGGTTAGGAGGTGCTGTCTAATGTATACATTTTTGGTAGTTATGGATATAATACTTGCATTTTCGTTAGCAATAGTTGTACTTTTACAGCCAAGTAAGTCTGATGCATTACAAGGTCTGATGTCAGGTAATAATGAAAGCTTTTTCTCAAAAAATAAGGCAAGAACTAGAGAGGCTATGTTAGCTAAGGCTACTATAGTTTTAGCTATTTTATTTGCTATAGTAACTATAGCCTTAAATTTAGTGTCCAAGTAATACATATATAAAAGCTATGCTGACTTTTGCAATTCATATCTGCAGTAGTCAGCTTTTGTTTTTTATGTGAATATTTATTTTACTGTTGTTAAAAATACCATTAGGGAATGGATAAAAATCATGGAAGGATATTAAGATTATTTTATATAAATGTAGTATTTAATTTGTGAGAGGTGTTATTAATTATGAATGTTAGAGAGAAAATAATGGGTTTTATGAGGGAAGCAGCTTATAAGCCCATGGACCTATACCAATTAAGTCATCTTTTTGGTATTGGCCGAGATGAAATGCAAACTATGAAAAAAATATTAAAGGCTATGGAAAAAGAAGGTATAATAATAAAAAATCGAGCAGGAAAGTATGGACTTACAGATAGAATGGGTTTAATAAAGGGAAAATTTCAAGGCCATCAAAAGGGTTTTGGTTTTGTAATACCTTACGAAGATAGGCCAGATATTTTTATTCCAGCCAGTAATGTAAAGGGAGCCATGAATGGTGATCTTGTAATAGCAAAAATATTAAAGGAAAATGAAGAAAAGAGAAAAGCAGAAGGGGAAATAGTAAGGATACTAGAAAGGGCTAATAAGACTATAGTAGGAGTCTATGAAGATAGCCGAAACTTTGGCTTTGTAGTTGCTGATGACAAGAGAATTCACCATGATATATTTATACCTAAGGGAGAAAAGGCTGGAGCCCAAACTGGGGACGTAGTTATAGTTGAAATTACCATGTGGCCAGAGTCCAGAAGAAATCCTGAAGGCAGGGTAATGGAAATTATAGGAAAAAAAGGTGAAAAAGGCGTAGATATTCTAAGTATAATTAAAAATTATAAATTGCCAGAGGAATTCCCACAAAAGGTTCAAAACTTTAGTGAAAGCATAGCAGAGGAGATTCCAGAAACAGAATATAAGAGAAGAAAGGATTTAACCTCCTTAAGGATGGTAACTATAGATGGTGAAGATGCTAAGGACTTGGATGATGCAGTATCCATTGAAAAGCTGGCTAATGGTAACTTTAAGCTAGGAGTCCACATAGCAGATGTTTCCCATTATGTTAGAGAAAAAAATCCATTAGATAAAGAAGCTTTAAAGAGAGGTACTTCTGTTTATCTAATAGACAGAGTTATACCAATGTTACCTAAGAAGCTTTCTAACGGAATTTGTAGTCTAAATCCCAATGTGGATCGCTTGGCCCTAAGCTGCTTTATGGAAATTGACCACAATGGTAAGGTACTTAGTCACGAAATAGTGGAAAGTGTAATAAGAACTACAGAAAGAATGACTTATACAGATGTAACCAAAATATTAAGGGATAAAGATGAGGAGCTAAGAAAAAAATATCATCATCTCCTAGAAGATTTTGAAAATATGGAGGAGCTCTGTAATATTTTAAATAAGAAAAGAATGGCCAGAGGGGCAGTGGATTTTGACTTTGCAGAAAGCAAGATAATCCTAAATGAATTTGGTAAGCCTGTAGATATAGTGCCTTACGAAAGAGCCATAGCTAATAGAATAATAGAGGAATTCATGCTAGTATGCAATGAAACTGTTGCTGAGCATATGTTTTGGTCTAATATTCCTTTTGTTTATAGAGTCCATGAGGAGCCTAACGAAGAAAAACTAGGTCATTTTTATGAGTTTATCTATAATCTAGGCTATACTGTAAAGCGTACAAAAGAGTTGCATCCTAGGAATTTACAAGAGATTTTGGAAAAGGTAAAGGGTAAAAAAGAAGAAACTGTGGTAAGTACTTTACTGTTACGTTCTATGATGCAGGCTAGATATTCACCAGAATCTTTAGGACACTTTGGCTTGGCAGCTAGATATTACTGTCATTTTACTTCACCTATTAGACGTTATCCTGATTTAATTATTCACAGGATTATTAAAGAATTTATTAATGGTAAAATAACAGAAGAGAGAATTAAAAAACTATCTTCTGCAGTAGAATATGCCTCGGTCCAGTCTTCTGAAATGGAAAGAATTGCTCAAGAGGCAGAAAGAGAAGTTGATGATCTAAAGAAGGCTGAGTATATGCTTGAAAGAATAGGTCAAGAATATGAGGGAATAATATCTTCTGTTACTTCCTTTGGCTTCTTTGTAGAACTAGAAAACACTATAGAAGGATTAGTCCACATTAGTAATCTCCATGACGATTATTATTTCTATGATGAAAAGCACCTTTATTTAATAGGAGAAAGAACCAAGAAAATATATCGCTTGGGGGATGAAGTTATAGTAAAAGTAAGCAAGGTAGATCTGGATAGCAGAGAAATCCATTTTGAGCTTACTGAAAGTGGAGAGGAAGATGAAAATCAAGCTGTAAACCTACAAGTTTCCAAGGAAGATATTGAAAGTCTAACAGAAGAATATAAAATACTGTCTGTGGAAGAGTTTGAGAAGGAATTTGAAGCTACTGAAGATGATTTTATTTTAACAGAAGATCTAGAAGATGATGAAGCTTATGAAGAGGAAGAAAATTTAGAAGAAGTAGATGCATATACAGAGGATTTTTCAGAGTATTTGGATGAGGAAGATAAGTAAACCTATATATGGCTGGAAAAAGGCCCTTTCCAGCCATATCCTATATTATCTTTCCGTTGACAATAATGGTGAAAACAGATATAATTAAAACTCAGCAAAGTAATTAGAGGTGTTAATCAATGAGTAGTAAAGGTAAAGGAACTAAAACATTAGCAGAAAACAGAAAAGCTCGTCACGACTACTTTGTAGAAGAAACCTATGAAGCAGGAATTGTTTTAGTGGGCACAGAGGTAAAATCTATAAGACAAGGAAAAGCTAATTTGAAAGATAGCTATGCAGAAATAAGAAATAGTGAAGTATTTGTAAGAAATATGCATATTAGTCCCTATGAACAAGGAAATATATTTAATGTAGATCCTTTGAGAGATAGAAAACTACTATTACATGGAGATGAAATAAGAAAACTCATAGGTTACACTGCCCAAAAGGGATATACCCTAGTCCCCCTAGCTCTATATCTTAAAAATGGAAGAGTTAAGGTTAGTTTAGCTGTTGCTAGAGGTAAAAAGAACTATGATAAGAGAGATGCTATGCTTGAAAAGGCAGCTAAGAGGGATCTTGAAAGAGAATTCAAGGATAAAATGAAATACTAGCTTACAGGAATATTTTAATAAATTAGTCCTAAATTCACTATTGAATATTAAGCGAAACTGCAGTATTATAATAACTGTAGTCTTTGACAAGTAAATATTTGAGTTTGCGTTAGGGCGTCAACAATCTGACAAAACCAGCCCATTACTAAATAAGGGGGCGTACTGGTTTCGACGGGGGTAAGACGTGTTTGAGAAGCGAGTCGAAGGTGTCCTGTACCTGCGTTAAAAAAACGGGAATTAAATATAAACGCAAACAGAAATAACAATTTAGCATTCGCAGCTTAGGCTGCATGCCGTCAGCCTAGGAGTACCGCGGCTTAGGATCTGGCGTCGACAGCGGTGAAACGAGCCTGAGTAAGCTTTGCCTCAGGAACGGGATTTATGAAGCTACTGAAACTTGAACCCTGTCAGTAGGGGTCAAGTAGAGGGAATGTTAAAATACTGACTGCACTCGGAGAAACTCAGGCATTGCTACTTTCGGACAGGGGTTCGACTCCCCTCGCTTCCATCACATAGACCCAGGAAGATCTAAAACTTAGATCTTCCTGGGTCTATTATTTTCTTCAATAGAAATTTACACAACCTTAATATCTGACATTTAAAAAGGGGGGGTAGCCGCTTTTCCTGTTTTTTAGCTGTGTCTTCTTTAAATAGTCCATTGGTGTTAATGATGTGATACGTTTAAAAACCTTACAAAAGTAATTATGATTTTCATAGCCAACCATAAGAGCAATTTCCGTTATAGAATTATTATTCTGTTCAATTAAGAACTTAGCTTCTTCAATTCTTCTTTCATTTATAAAGTCTGTAATTGTCATTTTAGTTTCCTTCTTAAACTGCCTTGAAAGATGACAGGGATTTATATCAATTTTTTCTGCAATTATACTCAAAGATAGTGAATTGTCAAAATTTAAATTAATATAGTTAATAGCCTTTTTTACAATTTTGCTATAGCCAGCTGTAG
>JAAYTB010000118.1 GCA_012523855.1 Clostridia bacterium | reverse complement strand
TTTATTTGCAAATGCTACTGCAGTTATACCACCTATAACTAAAACTATAATTCCAATTAAAAAGTATATAAGATATCTTTTAGTCTTATTGCTTACCCTAGAATCGTAATCATAGTCGTAATCATCATCGTCATCACTATATCTAGGTGCATTAACTGGTTCCATAACTCTAGTATGGTCATTTTCTACTGGTGCAGTCACCACTTCATAATCTAAGTTTCTCTGAATATTAATCAGATCCATTAATACTTCTCTAGCAGATTGATATCTATTATTAGGATCCTTTTCCATACACTTAAGAATTAGTGTATTCAATCCACTAGGTATACTGCTGTTAAGTTCAATAGGTGGAATTGCTGTATCTTGTAAATGCTTTAAAGCTATGGTAACGGGACTTTCGGCATCAAAAGGCAACCTTCCAGTCACCATTTCATATATAACTATACCTAAAGAATATATATCGGTTCTTGTATCTACATAATTTCCACGTGCTTGCTCTGGTGAAAAATAATGAGCTGAGCCAATTACCTTATTAGAATTAGTAATAGTCACATTACTACTTGCCTTTGCTATCCCAAAATCAGTAACCTTTACTATTCCCTCTTCAGTTAATAAAATATTCTGTGGCTTTATATCTCTATGGATTATGTTATTTCTATGAGCACAATCTAATGCCTTGGTAATTTGTATTGCTATATCGATAGCTCTTTCATAGCTTAGTCTAACATTTTCAGTAATTAATTCCTTTAATGTTTTTCCCTTAACATACTCCATTACTATGTAGTTTACGCCATCTTGCGTTCCTACATCAAAAATATTAACTATGTTACTATCAGATAAGTTTGCAACGGCAGTAGCCTCACGCTTAAACTTTTCTACCACAATTGGATCATTAGCACTATCTCTCTTTAATATTTTTACTGCATCATACCTATTTAACTTATGACATCGAGCTTTGTAGACCTCAGCCATACCGCCTTCGCCGATTTTTTCCAGTATCTCGTATCTGTTATTCAATATGGTCCCTATCATTATTACACTCCCCTCCAATAACCATCAACGTTATGTTATCTTTGCCTCCTCTTTCCTTAGCCAAATTTACTAATTCTCGACATACTTCCATATTGTCTGTGTTTGCCTTAATACATTGGTATATCTCTTGTGGTTGAACTTCGTTGGTAAGTCCATCGCTACATAAGATAATTTTGTTAATCCCCCTTGGTTCTAATACAAAAATATCAACATCCACATCAGGGCTGGTTCCAATCGCTCGAGTTATTATATTCTTATTAGGATGATTTTTAGCCTCTTGTTCAGTTATAGTACCTTCATCAATTAATTGTTGAACTAAAGAATGATCTTTTGTTATTTTACTAATTTTATCATCTTTCACTATATAACAACTAGAATCACCTACATTGGCTACCATTGATTCATTACCTTTCTTAAAATAGGCTGTAATAGTTGTCCCCATTCCTTTCAAATCAGGGTTCTCTTTAGACTTATTATAAATAACACTATTAGCGTGGACTATGGCATCCTTTAGCAAATCTTTTAAGTCTGATGTGTCTTTATTTTCTTTAATATATTGTATAACTGCTTCCACAGCCACTTGGCTGGCAACTTCTCCTGCATTATGTCCCCCCATGCCGTCTGCTACTATATAAATTTCTATATCATCTATTATGGAGTACGAAAAATAATCTTCATTAATCTGTCTAATGTTTCCAATATCTGTTAAGGCCCCCAGCATATATTCACCCCTCTCTTAATCAATATTATTTTCTATATAACTTTTTCTTAATTGACCACAAGCTGCATTTATATCAGCACCTAACTCTCTTCTAATTGTTGTATCAATTCCTCCCTCTTCTAATTTTTTTTGAAAAGATTGAATACTAGAAACTGAGGACTTTTTAAAAGAACTCTCCTTTACTTCATTCATCGGAATCAAGTTTACATGGCATAACATTCCTTTTAATAGCTTTATCAATTGCTCTGCATCCTCTTTCCTGTCGTTTACATTATTTATTAATGCATACTCAAAGGTTATTCTTCTTCCTGTTATATTTATATAATATTTACAAGCTTCAACAATGTCAATAATGGAATATTCATTTGCTATTGGCATTATCTTTTTTCTTTCCTCATCCCAAGGGCTATGCAAAGATATAGCTAGGGTTATTTGTAAATTTTCCTCAGCTAACTGATGTATTTTAGGAACTATACCACAGGTAGAAAGAGTTATATGCCTTTGACCAATATTTAAACCCTGCTCCCAATTTACTATTTCAATAAATTTCAAAACATTGTCATAATTAACTAAGGGCTCTCCGCTACCCATTATAACAACATTAGAAATTCTTTCTCCTAAAAACCTACCAGCCACTATAACCTGACCAAGTATTTCTCCTGCAGTTAAGCTTCTAACTACACCATTAATAGTGGAAGCACAAAATTTACAACCCATGCCACAACCAATCTGAGAAGATACACAAACGGTGTTGCCATACTTATATTTCATAATAACTGTTTCTATAACATTGCCATCTTGGTATTTCAACAACATTTTTACAGTATCGTCCAAATTAGATTTATAAGACTTGATTATTTCAGGAAGATCAATGGCAAAATTGCTCTTAAGCTTATTTCTTAGGCTTAAAGGGATATTAACCATATCCATAAAATCTAAAGTTCCTTTATAAATCCAATCAAAAACTTGTTTAGCTCTAAACCCCTTTTCTCCATTATATTCCATCCAGCTCTGTAATTCTACTATTTTTAAATCAAAAATATTTTTCATTGTCATTTCTCCTATATTTTTCTCCTCAATTTTGCTATAAAAAATCCGTCCATATCAGGGCTGGGCAATATTGTGAGCATGCCACTATCATTATATAAAAAATTTGTTTGTTCAGCAAAATTCAATTTTTCAATTTCAAACTCTTTATTTTTCTTTAAAAATTTATATATTCTTTTTTCGTTTTCCATCACATTTAGAGTACAGGTAGAATATACTACACAACCTCCCCTTTTTACATATTTACAGGCGTTCTCTAAAATACGATCCTGAATATGATACAAGGCTTCCATATCTTTTTGAGTTTTAGTCCACTTTATCTCTGGTTTTTTTCTTATTATCCCAAGACCAGAACAAGGCACATCAACTAAAACACTATCAAAAGACTCCTGAAATTTATCATTAAATACGGTAGCATCCGATACATCAGCATGAATATTTGGGATGCCAAGTCTTTTAGCATTATCTAAAATCAAATCTATTTTATGCTTATATAAATCCCAAGCTAAAACACTGCCGCTACCCTGAAGTAGCTCTGCCATATGGGTAGTCTTTCCACCTGGAGCAGCACACATATCTAAAAGCTTTTGATTCTTTTTCACTTCTAATGCCAGTACTGCTAACATAGCACTTTCATCCTGAACAGTTATAGCCCCCTCTGAAAAAAGCGGATTATTCTCCACATTACTACCTTTTATAATCTTTATAGAAGTAGGGCAAACAACTCCCTTTTCCACATTGTGATTTAAAGTTTTCAACCTCTGATAAACATCATTAATTTCCCAATGTAGACTATTGATTCTAACAGTAATAGAAGGAATGCTATTTAGTCCATAAAGAATTTCCTTAGCCCTTTCTATACCATATTGATTCACAAAAAGTTTTACCATCCATTTATCAAAGGAGTATTCATAGGCTAATTCACTGACTATTCCTTTTTCTTTGTTAAAATTTTTATCTTTATTTCTAAGATAAGCTCTAAGTACACCATTGACAAACTTACTTGAAGCAATAGATATTTCTTTAGCTAGATTCACTGCTTCGTTTACAATGGCATATTCAGGAACCTTATCTAAATATATAAATTGATATATAGAAATTCTGAGTATATTTAAAACTTTTTTGTCTACTTTCTTAAAGGGTCTATTTATTAAATTAGACAGGATTACATCTAGTTTATACTTATATTTTAAAGTCCCATATACTATTTCCGTAATAAGACTTCTATCCTTTTCTTTCACATTATACTTATTTAAAAGCTTTCGAATTATAATATTTGAATAAGCTCCTTCATACAAGACCATATTCAATATTTCTACAGCAATTTTCCTACTGTTCATATACAATACCTCAATTTATTCTAATATTGTCCCTTCTTCTACAGTGTTCCCGTTTAAATAATTTGCTACGGTCATTCTCTTTCCATTAGGGAACTGTACTTCTTTTATTAATACATACTTATCTGTAGCAGCTACTAAAATACCCTCCTTTGACACCTTCACTATGGTAGCAGGTTTCTCTCCTTTATTTTCACCCTTTACTTCTGCAAGAAAAACCTTCATAGCTTTATCCTTATATTTACATATAGCTACTGGCCATGGATTTAATCCTCTTACTAGATTAACTATATTAACTGCAGGTTGATTCCATTGTAAATGGGCCATCTCCTTATTAAGCATTGAAGCGTAACAACTTTTACTATCATCTTGCTTAATAGGAGTAATTTCATTATTGGCCATAGCTTTTATAGTTTTCACCATAAGTTCTGCTCCATCTTCCATCAAGATGTCATGCAAGTCCCCTGCTGTCATACTATCAGTAATTTCTACTTTGCTTTGAAGAAGAATATCTCCAGTATCTAGCCCTACATCCATTAGCATAGTAGTATTACCAGAATACTTTTCTCCATCTATAATACACCAGTTAATAGGAGCTGCTCCCCTATACTTAGGCAATAGTGAAGCATGTAAATTAATGCATCCATACTTTGGTATATCCAGCACTTCTTTAGGTAGTATTTGCCCAAAAGCTACTACAATAATAAAATCCGGTGCCATTTCTTTTAGTTTCTCAATGGTATCCCTATCATCCTTAAGCTTTACTGGCTGGAATATTTCTATATTATGCTTAAGGGCTTCTTCTTTAACCTCACTGTAAGCAAGCTTTTTACCTCGACCTCTTGGTTTATCTGGCTGAGTAAAAACTGCAGTTACATTAAAATTTTCTATACAAGCTTTTAATGTAGGCACAGCAAATTCCGGTGTTCCCATAAAAACAATTTTCATAGCTATTCTTCCTCGCTTCTAACTAATTTATCAGTAAATAATATACCATTAAGATGATCTACCTCATGGCAGATTGCTCTAGCAAAATAACCTTCTGCCTCTAACACAAATTCCTCACCATCTTCGTTAAGGGCCTTAACTTTTATTTTAGAAGGCCTATCAACTTTACCTTGTCTTCCAGGTAAACTTAAACAACCTTCTAGATCTACACAACTTCCATTTTCCTCTAAGATTTCAGGATTGATAAATACATATACCCCTTCCCCTACATCCACTACAGCAATACGTTTTAAGATTCCTACCTGAGGTGCAGCTAATCCAACCCCTTCTTCATGATACATAGTTTCTATCATATCTTTTACCAATACTTTAATTCTATCATTTACTTCATCAACTATTCTACTTTTTTTTCTTAAAATTTCATCGTTATCTGTTCTAATATTTCTCAAAGCCATATTCTATATTCCTCCCTTTAAATTAAACTATTTGGATTAACATCTAAATTAAGTTTTACTTCCGTATAAACATCTTTTAACTCTTCATATACAATATTCTTTATTTTTGCTGCGGTGTCAAAAGGAAACTCTCCTTTAAGAATTATCTGCCATCTATACATATCTTTTATTTTTGAAATAGCGCAGGGACATGGTCCCAGCATACTAATATTTTTATCTTCCTCTAAATACTCTTTAATTTTAAGTCCTAGATCTTTTATAGTTCTAATCAACAAGTTCTCTTTGTCACAACTAAGGTTAATGTTAATTATCTTCTTGAAAGGAGGATAATTCATGGTTTCTCTTATATTTATTTCTTCATTATAAAAGCCCTTGTAATCGTTGGTCAAAGAAAATTGGATACTGTAATGTTCCGGACTATAAGTTTGAATTATTACTTTTCCCTGCTTGCTACTTCTTCCTGCTCTACCAGATACTTGTGTCAATAATTGAAAGGTTCTTTCTGCAGACTTATAATCTGGTAAATTCAAAGTTAAATCTGCTGCTAATACTCCTACTAATGTTACATTTGGAAAATCTAATCCTTTAGCAATCATTTGAGTTCCTATCAAGATTTGAGCCTCACCTTTTTTGAAACTTTCGTATATATCAATATATGAATTTTTCCTTCTAGTGGTATCCATATCCATTCTAAGAGTTTTAGCCTGAGGAAAATGTTTTTTTACTTCTTCCTCTACCCTTTCTGTTCCTATACCAAAATACTTTATATATTTGCTGGAACATTTAGGACACTTGTTCTTAATGGACTCTTTATAGCCACAGTAATGGCAGTGCATTAAATTATCTTCTCTGTGATAAGTTAATGATATATCACACTGTTTACACTTATATACAAAACCGCACTTTCTACAGGAAACAAAGGTGGAGAATCCCCTTCGATTTAGAAACAAAATTATTTGTTCACCCTTGGCTAAAGCTTCATTAATAGCAGAGTGTAGCTTCAAACTAAAGATAGATCTGTTATTATTAGCTAACTCCTCTCTCATATCAACTAGCATCATATTAGGTAGCTTAGCATTATCTACTCGATTTTTTATTTCTAATAGCTCATATTCTCCTAATTTTGCTCTATAATATGAATCTAAAGATGGTGTAGCTGTACCCAGCACAAGCTTACATCCTTTCATTTCAGCTATATATTCTGCCACTTCACGGGCATCATATTTAGGATTACTTTCAGACTTATAGCTATTTTCATGTTCTTCATCAATTATAATCATGCCTAAATTTTCAAGAGGTAAAAACAAGGCTGATCTAGCACCAATAACAATTTTTGTTTTTCTTTTCTTAATACGCATCCATTCATCAAATCGTTCACCATCAGACATTTTACTATGGAAAACGCTTATATTATTACCAAATCTACCTTTAAAACGCTCTACCATTTGAGGGGTTAAGGATATTTCTGGTACTAGTACAATACTATCTTTTCCTTCTGTTAACATACTATCCACTAAATGAAGATAAACTTCAGTTTTACCACTACCTGTAACCCCATGGAGAAGGAACTTGCCTCCATCCTTATACAATATTGAGCTTACTGCTCTTTCCTGTTCATCATTAAGAATTTTAGCTGAATACTTGTTGTATTGCTTTGAATCTAATCTATCTATAACTGTTTCCTCAGTAGTAAGAAAACCATGCTTAATCATTGTATTTACAGAACTTAAGGAATAGGCAAACTCTTTACTCAAAGCGCTTTTAGTATATACCCCTGGGTTATTCTTTACAGCAGTATATATTTCCTTGTAAGGGCTTTTGTTAAACTTTCCTTCTGGTGCAAGTTTAACGTATAATAAGTTGGCAGTTTTTTTTCTAATCCCTTTCGTTATACCAGTAGGAATAATTAACTTAATACAATCTATGTAAGTGGCTAAATAACGCTTTTTCATCATATTTATGAGATCTAAATCCAACTCATTAAACAAGGGAAACTCGTCACAAATAGTTTTTATACTTTTTATATATGGAATCTTTTGCTCTAAGTCCTCCTTCAATTCTAAAACAAAGCCATCAATAAGCCTATCCCCTCTTCCGAAGGGAACCTTCACTCTATGGCCAATTTGAATTAATCCTCTTAGCTCCGTTGGGATCTTATAGGTAAATAATTTATCCACCATTATAGACTCATTATTAACTACTATTCCGGCGTATTTATATTCCATGACCTCTCCCCTTAAAAGAAAAAAGCGCTCTAGCGCCTTTTCATAATAGTATTAAAAATCTCCCTTGCAGCTTCCCTTTTGCTCATTTTGTCTAGAGCTATAACCTTACCATCATTAGAAATTATATTGATTCTATTATAATCAGAACCAAATCCAGTATCACTTCCTGTAATATCATTAGCAATAATGTAGTCTAAATTTTTCTTTTTTAGCTTAGTGGTTGCATTCTGAGTCAAATCATTACTTTCTGCTGCAAAACCAACGAGTAGCTGCTTTTCCTTCTTTCTTTTTCCTAGTTCCGCTAATATATCATTATCCTGAATAAGCTTTAAATTAAAGCCATCACTATTCTTTTTTATTTTTACGTCACTATATTTTTCTACCTTAAAATCTGATACCGCAGCGCACTTAATAATTATATCGCTGTTATCAAAGTATTCTAAGGAAGCTTTTAGCATTTCTCCATTGGTATTTACAGGAATAATCTTAATCCCTTGAGGCCCATCTAACTTTGTAGGTCCAGATATTAAAGTTACCTCTGCTCCTCTATCTCTTGCTTCCTCAGCTATAGCATAGCCCATTTTACCAGAAGAGTGATTCCCAACATATCTGACAGGGTCTATTGGTGCCATAGTACCCCCAGCAGTAACTAGTACCTTTTTACCTAGTAAATCCTTGTTTATATATAATTTTGATAAAACTATATCTGTTATATGCTTAGGTTCTGGCAGCTTTCCTTTTCCAAGATCACCACAGGCTAATCTACCAGAAGCAGGTTGTATAAAACGATACCCAAAGGATTTCAACTTTTCAATATTTTGTTGTACAATTGGATTCTCATACATATTTGTATTCATGGCAGGAGCAAAAACAACCGGCGCTTTAGAAGCCATAATAGTAGTTGAAAGCATATCATCTGCAATACCATTAGCAACCTTACCAATAATATTTGCAGTAGCAGGCACTACTAAAATTAGATCCGCTTTTTTTGCCAATGAAATATGTTGAATTTCCCATACTTTAGGTTCCTGAAACATATCAACTATTACTGCATTTGCACTGATAGATTGAAATGTAAGAGGCGTTACAAATTTGGTAGCATGCTCTGTCATAATAACATCTACATTTATACCCTTCTTTCTTAAGGCACTTACTATATCCAAGGCTTTATATGCAGCTATTCCGCCACATACCCCTACTACCACATTTTTTTTATATAACATTATTTGATACCCTCTTTTTGTGTTTCATAAAGTATATTGCCTGCATTTACTTCATTTATAGCAACAGTTAATGGTTTATTGGAAGGTACCCTAACCATTGGATTAGCTCCCTCTATTAACTGTCTTGCTCTTTTGGCTGTTACAGTTACCAGTGTATATCTATTATCTACTTTATTTAATAACTCAACTATTGATGGATTAATCATAGAGTTGTTCATGTATTAAACCCTCCTTAGAATCTAAAATATCATCTTTTATTCTATCAACTCGACACTTTTCTGCAACTATAATTGCTTGAATTTTTTTAACTGCAGATTCTACAGTATCATTTACTACTGCATAGTTATATTTTGACACATAATTAATTTCTTGATATGCTGATTTGAACCTTGTCATTAGGGACTCTGGTGTTTCGCTTCCCCTTTGTATTATTCTATTCTTAAGCTCTTCCATTGATGGAGGTAGTATAAAAATGAACACACCTCCTGGGTAAGCTTCCTTCACCTTTAAAGCTCCTTGAATGTCAATTTCTAAAATTACATCTCTTCCTTCTTCTATGGCTTTCAAAGCCTCTCCTTTAGGTGTACCATAATAATTGCCATAAACTTCAGCATGCTCTAAAAAATCATCCTTCTTTATTCTATCTTCAAATTCTTCTTTTGTTATAAAATAATAGTTCTTCCCGTGTACTTCTCCTACTCGTGGAGCTCTTGTAGTTGCGGAAATTGACAACCAAAAGTCCGCGCTTTCTAATAAAGCTTTACAAATAGTACCCTTTCCGGCACCGGAGGGACCGGATAAAACTATTAATATTCCCTTTTGATTCATTATTCATCTACCTCATCTACAGTTTCTTCTTCCTTTGTAGATAGTCTGTGTGCAACGGTTTCCGGTTGTACTGCTGAAAGAATAATATGGTCACTATCTGTAATAATAACAGCTCTTGTTCTTCTTCCATATGTTGCATCTATCAACATACCTCTATCTCTTGCTTCTTGAATTATTCTTTTTATAGGTGCTGATTCTGGACTTACAATAGCAACCAGCCTGTTAGCTGATACAATGTTGCCAAATCCAATGTTAATTAACTTAATGCTCATTACCTTCCTCCTACACTATTCAATATTTTGAATTTGTTCCCTGATTTTTTCTATTATATTTTTTATATTTAAAGCAGAATTTGTTATATCTATGTCATTGGACTTTGAAGCGATAGTATTGGTCTCTCTATTCATTTCCTGAACTATAAAATCTAATTTCCTACCTACCGGCTCATCAGAATCTAATGTAACTTTCATCTGCTCAATATGACTCTTTAATCTAGTAATTTCTTCATCTATGCTACTTTTATCAGCATAGATTGCTAGCTCCATATTTAGCCTATTCTCATCTAATTCTACATTTTCTAAAAGCTCCTTTAATTTATCCATTAATCTAGCCTTATATGCAGGAACCAGGGAATCAGCCTTTCCTTCAATTATATTAACTTCTCTTTCCATATGATGACACTTAACTATTATGTCTTCCTTAAGCTTGTTTCCTTCTACCCTTCTCATTTCTTTAAGGTCCTGAATAGCTTCTACTAAAGCTTTCTTGAGCATTTCCCAAAGCTCATCTACGTCTTCTTCATTTTCTTGAACATAAATAACATCTGGGTATCTAGCAACTAAAGATACTGATATATCGTCTCGTATATGTGGATATCTATTTTTTATCTCAGTCAAACATTTTACATAACTGTCAGCTAAAGTGCTATTTAAATGTGCACTAACTCCTAATTTCTCGTAATTATTATATGTAATAAAGAGATCTATTTTTCCACGACTTATATATTCACCAATCAATTTTCTTATTCTATCTTCTAAACTATTCATCAATCTTGGCATTCGTATATTAATATCAAGATATCGGTGGTTAACACCCTTTATTTCTACATTAAAGCTTTTCTTACCTTCAACTTCGTATCCACTCCGGCCAAATCCTGTCATACTATATATCACTACAAATCAACTCCAGTCATAATAACACTCTTCTAACAATTATACTAATTATACATAAACTACTACCATTATTTCAAGGATTTTTTTAAATTTACTTCACCTTATTCACTTAATCTCCTATTTTCTTTATTTTAATAGTCTATTTCTCCAGAAACATAGTTCTAACTTCTTTCAAGTTTTTAGTTTTACTTAAAGCTAATATTAGCTTTATTCTAACCTTTTGTCCAGGCATATGATCCACAAAAACAACACCCATACGTCTTAGCATTTTACCCCTCCCTCATAGCCATAAGAGTCATGCACTCTTCCTTCAAAACATCTTGACACTAATATCACTAAAACATTTTCTCTAATAGCTCGTTCTATTCCTGGAATCATTGTAGGAGGAACATTTCCTCTGCCCATGGCTTCCAGAATTAAACCCTTATCTCCCTTTTCTATACAGAAGTTTATTAAACTAGAATCTTGGCCTGCTGTACATTTAATTACGTCTACGTCTGTATTAATGCTATCTACTAGAATTTTTTTAGATAAAGTATTTTTTCTATAAAAAATTACTTCATTATTGTCTACAATTCCTAAGGGCCCAAAACTAGGCGTTGCAAATGCGTCAATACTCATTGTATTAACCTTTGTAACTTCACTAGCACTATTTAATTTACCATTGAAACATACTAGAACTCCTCTTCCCATGGCCTGATCTGAAATTGCTGTGCAAATTGCTTCAGCTAAATTAGATGGCCCGTCATATCCTAGTTCTGAACTACTTTTCATAGCACCGGTAATTATCACTGGCTTAGGTGTATCTAATGTTAAGTCTAGTAAATACGCAGTTTCTTCTAGAGTATCTGTACCATGAGTTACTACTACACCATGTATATCCTTCCTAGCTAATAAATTTTGTATAAACTTAGACAAGTCTAACATGGATTTTACATTCATATGAGGACTAGGCAAATTTGAAAATGTATATGTTTCAATCTCACAAAATCGTTCAATACCTGTAACCATCTTCATTATTTCTTCACCAGTAAGTCCTGGTATCGCCACCTTTATCCTTTCATCAACAAGCATAGATATTGTTCCACCATTAAATACTACCGCTACTTTTTTCATATTGCCTCCACTTTCTATCTGCTTTCCTAATATTCATGAATAAACCTCCTTCATTAATTCATACTAATTTCATATACTTCCTTTGTTTTTTGCTATAATATAAGTATTATTGAAAGGATGTGTTTTTATGTGGAAAGAATTTAAGAAGTTCGCCATGAGAGGTAATGTAATTGATTTAGCCGTAGGTATTATAATCGGTGGTGCTTTTAACAATATAGTTTCTTCATTAGTAAAAGATATTATCACACCTCTAATTGGAATTTTGCTTGGTAAGATTGACATTAAAGATAGGGTGTGGGAAATTGCTTCAGTGAAAATTACATATGGTGTATTCTTGCAAAACATTCTAGACTTTGTAATTATAGCTTTCTCTGTATTTATGATAGTAAAAACTATAAATAGGCTTAGTAATCTAAGAAAGGTTGAAGAAGAAAAAGTTGAGGAAACGAAAAAGATTTCAAGGGAAGAGGTACTTCTATCAGAGATTAGAGATTTATTAGCAGCTAATATCAATAAGCAAGAATAAAAAGCATCTTAAGGATGCTTTTTATTCTTGAAATCAACTAGATAACTAGTACTATAAAATAAAACTGCTTTATCTGTGCAGCATTTCAATATGGCGTATATTATCCTCTAAATAGGGCTCCGAAACAGGCTGAAATCCAACACTTTTATAGAATTCCAGCAAATGTAGTTGCGCTGATATTCTAATAGGACTGTCATTAAATTCTCTTTTAATATAATCTATAGCTGCTTTCATCATTCTTGAAGCTATGCCTTTCCCTCTGTAATCTTTTCTTACCACTACCCTTCCAATGGATGGTTCAGTGTAAGATATACCCTTAGGTAAAATTCTTACAGAAGCAACTACATCACCCTTATGATTTTTTTTGAAGAGTTGAATAGAAACTTTATCTTTATCATCGCAATCCAAATAAACACACTGCTGTTCAACAACAAAAATCTCACTTCTAAGCTTTAAAATATTGTATAGTTCTTCTGAGGATAAGTCTCTAAAATGTTTAATTTCCCACTCCATTTGATTCCTCCTTTGTAGTGATGCCATATAAATATTTACTGCATATATAGTATCACATCACAATTAGAGGTGCTATAGCTAACTCAATTTAGTATTCAAAATCTTATTCCCTTCTACTTTATCATTTTCTATTGAATTTTTAATTTCATTTTTTAACTCCTCCGCTATCATCTTTTGCCCTAAAAGCGCCATCTTTTTCTTGTAACCGGTAAGTTTTTTAGTCATAATATACTCCTTCCTTTATATAAAGCAATTGAACAATTAATATATTTTTTTGAATGATTTTGTAATAAAGCACACTCTTCCTTTAGCTATAGTCCCCACTAAAATAAAAAAAATGAGCCGTTTTTAAAATTCGGCTCAATATTTTATTAGGATTTTAAATCAAATGTCCCGTCCTCAGCACTTACTTTATAAGCTAAACTAGCTAATTCACTCTCTAATTCTCTAATTCTATAATTTAATTCATCTATGGTATCCTTTAAAATCAAATTTTCCCTTGTTATCCCATCAATTTCTCTCAACTCAGAATCTACAAACTTCTTTTCCGGTGCTGCTTTACATTCTATGCACTCTACAGTCCAATTTTCTACATCCTTATCCTTCTTTACTCTAGCTTTAAACCTTGTGCTCTTGCATTTACTACAACTACTTTCCATGGTTTCATATTTTTCCAGCTTTATATTCGATACTATATTTCCACATTCAGAACATATAGCATCATACTCACCGGGCCTTTGATTCAAATTAAAAATTACCCCTCCGCATTTAAAACAACTTTTTGTAATCTCCATACAAATCACCCCTATAAGTATTTATGCTGATAGGCCCTATTTTATTACAGAGCTAGTCAATAGAAAACATTTAAGAGCTACTTAATATTTCTAGTTAATCTATTGATATTTTGTAACTTTTTATAATATATATCAATATACTATTGCTGAATAGTTAATATATATTTTTAAGAAGGGATCGGTTATGCAGGAAAAAGACACATACACAATTAGAAACAGATGCAAATCATCAATACTTTTTTTAACAATACTAATAATGTCATTACCAATAATACTGTGTTATGATTTCCTGTTAGTTGAACAATCAAAGGCTAAAAATCTTCTCAGCAACACTGATGTTAATCTAGAAAAAGACAAGAAGATAGAAAATTCACCTACAAATAAGACTGTGAATAATTCAGCTGAAAAAACTTCTTCAAAAAACTCTGTTGAAAAACCAGTAGAAGCTCCTAATACAAGGAAAGATGGACGTGAAAAAGATAATAAAGTTCACAAGGAAAGGCCTTTCCCTTCAATAGCTGCAGAAGAGGTCTATACCTTTGGACAAAAGGATGGACAAAAATTTTCTTTTTTAACATTTGATGATGGGCCAAACACTGTAATAACACCACAGGTATTAGAAATTTTAAAATACTATGAAGTTAAAGCTACTTTTTTTGTATTAGGAAGTTATGTTGATAAGAATCCGCATATTTTAAAAAGGATCTTTGACGAGGGACATGCAGTAGCTAACCACACCTACAGCCACGACTACAATAAAATATATCCTAATAAAAGTGTAAATATAGATGCATTCCAGGCTGAACTTGAAAAAACAAAAGACGCCATTATTAAAATTATTGGATATCCTTCATCTACACGAGTAGTAAGATTTCCAGGTGGTTCTTTTGAGTCTTGGAAAAATCCAATGAAAGATAAGCTTCTAAGCCAAGGAATGTATTTCCTTGATTGGAATGCTGAAAATAAAGATGGGTTAAAGCACAATGTATCAATTGAAGAACAACTAAACACACTTAGAGAAAATATTAACTTTGCTGAAAGCCGTAACGAAAATTTGGTAGTTTTAATGCATGATTCTGCTACGAAACAGTCAACTGTAGATGCACTGCCAGCTATAATTGAGTTATTACAGTCTAAAGGTTATAGTTTTGCACTTATCCATTAAGCAAGGTATTCTTTATACTCAGTCTAATTTTTCAAAAAACAATGTGCTTAAAAGTACATTGTTTTTTATTCTGTATATATTCTTAGTATTTTGTGAAAAATAATTTACAAATACATATTTCTACTTTAATTTACCATCAAAGACCTACATATATAAGTTATATTCCTTTATAAATTATCAAATAATAAAGTCAGAATTATTCAAGGGAGTTGGTTCTGATGACAGTAGGAAGGAAAGTAAAACAAACGTTGGCAAATCTTAAAGGTGTTGAAAGTACATTAAAAGTTTATTCCCTACAAAGTAGTAACAATGAAGAAAAAGCCATATATAGATCAGCACTAAATACAACAAAACAGGTTATTAAGGATATAGAAAATAGAGTTAAAAAATTAGAATTTGAAGAACCCCAATATAAATGTATTTAAGTAGGTGAAAATATGCAAGATTGGATGATAATGCTTGTAAGAGCAATGGTTATGTTTGTATTAACAGTGCCTTTAATTAGACTACTGGGTAGAGGTAGCTTGTCAAGAATTACACCTTATAAATTTGTAAATTATACTATAATCGCCTTAATGATTACGCTTATTTCATTAGGTCTAGTGACTAATATTACACACTCTATTATTTCATTAGGAGTCTGGATTTCTTTTTTGATAGCTTTAGACTACTTATCCTTAAAGAGTAAGGCATTCCACGATGCAATTAATGGAAGAGAAACTATAGTAATTAAAGACGGTAAGGTCATGGAAGAAAATCTGAAAGAAGTCAGATTTACAGGGGAAGAACTACTAAGAGAATTAAGATCAAAAAACGTCTTTAGTTTAGCGATGTTGAATTTGAAGTTATGGAATCTACTGGCGAAATAAATGTAATGGTTAAATCTGATAAAAAACCTATTACAGCTCGTGATTTACAAAGAAAGGTTGCTCCAAGTTCCGAACCTCAAACAGTAATATTAGATGGTAATATATTGGACGAATCCCTTTCAAATCGTGGTTTGAATAGAGCCTGGTTAAAAGTAGAATTAGCAAAAGCTGGTGTTTCCTTAGACAACGTATTTATAGGTCAAGCGGATTCTTCTGGTGATTTATACCTAGATTTGTTTGATGATTCTATAGAAATTCCTCAACCTCAAGTTAAGGAATTACTTCATACCAACATTCAACAGTGTCATGCAGATTTACTTTCCTATGCCCTAGAAACAGAGGATAAGGCTGCAAAAGAAATGTATGCTACAAATGCAGACAAACTGAAAACTTTGATGAATATGTTAGAACCTTACTTATTAAACTAAAAGGTGGTGATTTTATGTCAAAATCTAAAAAGAAAAAGTTTACGCCAATTCAGCAAGAATTTCAAGATTTTGCAAAGGATTTAACGCCAAAACGCCCAGTATTAAAAAACTGCTTTAGAGCCTTCATTGTAGGCGGTTCTATTTGTATATTAGGACAGCTATTACAATGGTTTTTTATTAAGTATTTTAATTTTACAGAAAAAACTGCTGGAGATCCTGCCGTAGCTGTTTTAATAATCCTCTCTATTATATTAACAGGTTTAGGGGTTTTCGATCATATTGGCCAATGGGCTGGTGCAGGAACAGCTATTCCAATAACCGGCTTTGCCAACACTATGGCTTCTGCTGCTATCGAACATAGAACAGAAGGATATGTTTTAGGTGTTGGTGGAAATATGTTTAAACTATCAGGAGCAGTAATTGTCTATGGAACGGTGGCTGCTTTCTTCGTAGCCATTATTACACTAATTATTAGAGGGTTAGGTGGGATATAAATGCTAAAAGGTCATCAAAGTTGGGTTTTTAAATCTAAGCCAACAATAATAGCCTCAGCGGCTATAGGTGGTCCTTTCGAGTCTAAAGGTCCTTTAGCAGAAGATTTTGACACACTTCACCAAGATGTTTGGTTAGGTCAGGCTAGCTGTGAAAAAGCAGAAAAAAAACTATTGGAGCAAGCTTGTGAAACTGCAATAAAAAAAGGGAATGTAAAAAAAGAAGATGTTAATTTTTTTATTAGTGGTGACTTAATGAATCAAATAATATCCAGTAGTTTTACTGCACGAACATTAGGGCTACCTTTCTTAGGTGTCTTCGGTGCTTGCTCCAGTTCTATGGAGGGACTATCCTTAGCCTCATTAATCGTAGACACCGGTGCTGCAAACTATGTAGTAACTGGTGCTTCCAGCCATAACATAGCTGCTGAAAAGCAATTTAGATACCCTACAGAATATGGTGGACAAAAGCCACCTACTGCCCAATGGACTGTAACTGGAGCAGGAGCTGCCCTAGTATCCAGTAGCGGATACGGTCCTAAGGTAACATCAGCTACCATTGGCAAAGTTATTGATATGGGAATTGGCGATCCTTTTGATATGGGAACCGCTATGGCTCCTGCTGCAGTAGATACTATCGAAGCACATTTCAGAGATTTAAATATCTCTCCAGACTATTACGACTTAATTGCTACTGGGGATTTAGGAAGCGTTGGACATAGAATTGCTGGAGAATTATTAATTAAACATGGTATTGATATACCTGCTGAAAAATTTACAGATTGCGGAATCTTAATATATAGCAAGGATCAACCAGTTTTTGCAGGTGGCAGTGGCTGCGGTTGTTCTGCTACTGTAACTTACGGACATTTCCTTCGCCGAATGAGAGAAGGTGATCTTAAAAAAATTTTAATTGTAGCTACTGGGGCTCTTCATTCACCCCTATCTTATCAACAGAAGGAAAGTATCCCTTGTATAGCTCATGCTGTATCCATAGAACTTTGATTCTTATTTCTTATAGAATGAAGGGAGGTGAAAGTTTTGACAGTAGGTACTCAGATGCAGCAAGTAATTGCAGGCATTGAAAGTGCTTGTGCCACAATGAAAATATTTGCTTTGGAAACACAAGATCAACAAGCAAAACAAGATTTTCAATCAATAGCAAAAGCCTTGATAGCGCTTTGCAGACTCTAAAAGGCAGGCAACAATATATTGAACAGCAAGAACCACAGTATAAACAAATGTAAACTAATCAAAAGTGGAGTTTGCTCTGCTCTTTCGTATATAAAAAAGTATCAAGCCCAAGCTTGATACTTTTGATTTTATATAGGTTTCTTTATTAAACTCTTTGAATTTGATCAAATTAAAAATATATATTTTGCCCTTGCAGAATTTTTCATTAATCAATACAAGCCTTATACTAGGGCAATTTGTTACCTGCCGCTTTATATATGTCATACCATTCTTCTCTAGTTAAATTTACTTCTGATGCTTTGCAGATAGCTTTCAAACGGTCGGTATTTGTAGTACCTACTATAGGCTGAATCTTAGCTGGATGTCGCAATATCCATGCTATAGCAATAGCTGAGCTTGTTACGTTCCATTTTTCAGCAATTTCCTTCAGCTTTTCATTTAATTCAGGAAACTTTGGATTATCTATAAAAACACCTTCAAAGAATCCATATTGAAAAGGAGACCATGCTTGAATTGTTATATCTTTAAGCCTACAGTAATCTAAAATGCTACCATCCCTATTGATTGAGGCTTGATTTTTCATATTAACATTTAAGCCTGCGTCAATCATTCCTGTATTAGTTACGCTAAACTGTAGTTGATTAATAATTAAGTCTTGTTGTATATATTTAGAAAGGAGTTCAATTTGCATTGTGTTATGATTGCTTACACCAAAATGTCTTACCTTTCCGCTACTGTGTAAAATATTAAAGGTTTCAGCAACTTCTTCAGATTCCATAAGAGCATCCGGTCTATGTAATAATAATATATCTATATACTCAGTTTTTAATCGTTTCAAGCTAGCTTCTACAGAATTTATAATATGGTCCTTTGAAAAATCGTAGAAACCTTTTCTTATTCCACATTTTGTTTGGATAATAAACTTACTTCTTATGCTCGGCCTCATATCTACCGCTTCAGCAAAGATTTCTTCGCATCTACCTTCACCGTATATATCAGCATGTTCGAATAAATTTATACCTTCCTCCAAAGCTGTATTCACATGATTAGCTACTTCTTTCACTGAAAGCTCCGAAATTCTCATGCAACCTAGAGAAATTTCTGAAGCTAGCAACTGTCTCTCTCCTATTTTAATCTTTTTCATATGTAGCCCTCCTCGTCTCGAAAAAATTTGATAAAACTATATCCTACTTATTTCTTAAATTTTTTATTTTTCAGAAGCTGGGAAGTATTCAGGAGATTGCTGTTTTCCTCCACTTGTTTATCATTTTTACTAGACTTAGCCTCTCCTTTTTCTTCAAATTTTACAGTTTCCTCTTCTAAATCATCTTCATAAGTCTCCACAGATTCTATTATAGTATAAGAAGGACCTTTGGGCACTTTTTTATTATAATTACTTATAGTTTTTTCTTTATTATTTAGCTTTCTTTTACTGGAAGCTTTTGATACTTTTAATATTTTAATTTTCTTTAAAGCCTCTTTAATCTTGAAAAGACTAATATTCAATCTGCGTAAAGCTATGTCAAGGATCAATAAGATTAAAGCTGAAGCTAACAAATAAAGCACTAGATCTCTTTGCCCCTTCTTTGATGGAATTTCACCTTTAAAAACCTCTTCAGGAGAGTTAATTAAATTGCCGCCTACTTCCGTTACTAAACTTTCCAATTTGTTTCCTACTTCATTATTTATTTTATATTCCGGCGAGTACTGCATGGCATAACCTGTGCTAATGGCGTTTATAGTATCTCCGCCACTTACCTGCTTACCATTAATCATGTATACTCCACTTTCCTGAAGATCTATACTTCCAGTGTATTCTCCAGGTGCTGTTGGGTAAAGCTTAACATTAATATCCTTACCAGAGGGCGTTACAACTACTGCACTTGTATCTAGTTCTTCTTGATTTTTCTTATCTTTAAAGACTATAGTTGCCTTTCCTCCCTGAGCTGATACTTCCATGGATGCATTTTCATTGTCATAATTTTCTATAGTAAAATTAATAATATTTTGCCAAAGCTTTAAGTTATTTTCCCAAGAAATATAGTTAGAACTCCATTTACCAGATATATCGGAATTCCAAGCAGCGGTTTTACCTAAACCATACTGCCAAACTGTTAGAATAGGATCATCCTCGTCACTTTTAAGAAGAACTCTGGCTGTTTCCTTTTCAGATCCTCCTATATATCCTAATAATGAAGGTAGAGCAACGTCGGCAACTCCCTTAAGTATAGAGTGTTCACTAGTAACAATCGGTGCAAATTCTCTGTTGTTTAGGTAACTTCTAGCGGCCATGAAAGTCTCTTTAGCAAAAATTCTTGGTATATTTGTATGCTCATCAGTAATATAATGTCTTCCACCGCAGGTATTGGCAATGGTTTTTAACAAAGTAATATCTGCGTTCTTACCTACGGCAACTGTAGACACTGTTATGTTGGCCTTATTAATTTTATTTAATAATTTATCCTTCCCTGTACTATAAGACTGTCCATCAGTAAGTAATATTATATGTTTTAATTTAGCATCGCTGTCCTTTAATGATTTGTAACCTTCCTCCAAGGCAGGCAGAATATTTGTACCACCACTAGCTCTTATAGTAGCTATATCATCTTCTATCTGTTCTAGATCTTTAATTACCTGTCTTTTTACTACCCAACTATGGGAATTATCAAAGGCTATTACTCCTATTTCATCCTTGTTTAGCCTCAAAGACTCTAAACTTCTAATAGCTGCCTCCTTAGCCATATCCACCTTACTTATACCACCCATTCCTTCTGTCATACTAGATGACTTATCAATGATAAGTAGCATAGCCATTTTAGGTATTTCTTTCTTCCCTCTCATCTCCATATATACAGGAAGTACCTTTTCTAAAGATGTGCTAGAGTATCCACCAAGGGCAAAAGAATTATCTCCACCTGTAGCGATAAATCCCCCTCCAAAATCTTTAACATAACTCTCTAAGGAGTTTAAGAAATCTTGGTTTAAGCTATCTGCCGAAACATTACAGGTAATTATAGTTTTATAGCCTGTCATCTCTTGTAAGGTCCTGGGGGCTCCTTTTGCATTAACCACAGTATAATCTACAGAAGAGGCCTTAAGCATCTTAACAAGTTCAGCGGATTCTTTTTCATTTTCCTGAATAACTAAAATGCTAGGTTTAGAAATTACATTAGTAAAAGCTGAACCTTCATTATTTTTTAATTCTGTATCTTTCTCTGCTTCCACAACTACCTTAAAATTTTTAAATCCTCCTACATCAGCTTTATCTCTAAAAACAAATTTGTTAATGCCCTTCTGTAGTTGAACTTCTTCTTCCCCTACCTTATTTCTTCCACTATATAGATGTAAAGTTGCCTTTTGTTGCAGGCTACCGTTTATATTAACATAAAGATTAAATTCCTCGTTTAAAATTAATCTCTGAGGAAGATTTATACTTTCAACGGCAACCTCTTCCCCAATTTCTTTATGTATTCTAAAGTATTTTAAATCTATGCCCTGCTGCTGAATAGATTGTGCAATTTTACTGACAGATCCTGCGTTTTCTTCTCCATCAGATAATAAAACTATTCTTTTTTTACTATTGCTTGGAAACAGGGATAATGTAGTAGCAAGAGCATTTTCTATATTGGTGTAATTTGCATTTATCTGACCTTCTACCTTGGAAAAATTATTTTCAGAGCTTATAAAACTTTCAACTTGAACATTATCACCAAAGGATATTACTCCTATCTTATCTTTAGGTCCCTTGCTCTTAGAAGCTTCCTTTATAAAATTCTCCATATCCACTAAGTTTAATCTAGTTGAATCGGAAGCATCTATTAAGAAAAAAGTAGTAGTAGTATCAACCTTCCAATAAAAGCTTGTTCCAGCTAAAGCTAGTATAAGAAAGGTTAAAATCAGTGTTCTTAATATCAATAGCAAGTTTCTTTTTCCTTTTGACATCCTTACAAGCCACTTACCTGAATATACCACAGCAAAAATTATTATTGGTAATAATATCAAAACAAAAGCCTTTGTAAAACTTAATCCCATATTCAATACCTGCTTCCATAAAGTCTTAAATATATTATCCACTCAAGGACTAGCAGCAAAATTACTGCCGTTATTAAATAAGTTGCTAAATTTAGGCCACCTTTACTATTAGCACTATTATTAACCATATTAACTACCCTTTCTTGATTACTTATAGCACTTTCGCTTACAGGAAAATTTACTGATAGAAGTCTACTATTTTCCTTCTTCCCGATTTTCTGAGTCACTTCATATATACCTGGAGTATAGGTTTCTTCAAATGGTTTTACAGGAAATTCAGAACTGAGCTCAAAAACTTTTCTCTTAGGATTAGTGACAAGTAGTTTTTCAGTTTCTGGCAGAGGATTTATTTCTATAGGATTTCCACATTCAAACTGGGTTGTGGCAAAAGAGTCCCTATCTACAAGATAAGAGACAAAATTGTTAATGAATATTGGAAACTCTGCTGTAAGGGGGAAATCACTATTATGAAAATCAAAGCCAATAGCCCCTATCTTCTGCCCATTTTTTTCACCAACAAAGGCTATATTTTTCTCCTTTACCTTCATTAATGGATTAGCCCAATAAGGTGGCTGGAGTTCTCTTAATTTAGCAATTACAAAATCTGAGTTTTCTATATACTTAGTTACTCCATGAGCCACTATTTCCGCTTTTCCTCCCTGAGCTTCACTAGCCACTTTAAAAAACTTGCTGTCCTTATCTGGATTGATAAAAAGCAGGTTACCCTCTTCAGGTAGCTTGTTCGGTATACTAGTATCAAATATATATAAATCAAATTGATCCTCTGGACTGTCTCCCGAAATAGTTTTGTAAAGCTCTACATCCTTCATAGCGGATAAAACCTTTTCTAGAAAAAAATTTTTCTCCATAGTTAGTAATATCCTTCTTCTATCTTTCTGCTTAATTACTGAATATATGATATTATCCTCTAATAATCCATCCTTTTCAGTTAACTCTGCGTAAATATATTCCTTATCCCTTGGAACATTATCAAAATAGATGGTTTTTGTTTCTCCTGGCGACAAATCAATGTCTTTTACAGATATAAGCTCTTCTCCACCATATAAACATATCTCAGAAGTTTTATCCTTTTTCCCTCTATTGGTAGCCCTTACTAAAACCTTTAACTGGTCTTCATTTAAAGAATCTGCTATATAATCTAAGCTTACATTGTCCATATTGCTTTTCATATATATAAGTTCAGCATTTAGCTCCTTAAATTCTACAGCCTTATCACTAAAATATGTTACCTTATAACTTTCGTGCTGGTCTGCAATAGCCTTAACCAAAGAAAAAGCATCATCAATATTACCTGCACTATTTGTAGCATCTATACTTCTAATCTTATTTATTACTTCTTTTTTATCTTGGGAATTGCTTATTTCAACCTTACACTTATTTCCTGCAGTTATTAGGGTAATCTTGCTACCATAGGCTAATGAGTCAACTAAATCCTCAGCCTTTTTCTTTGCCTCTATTAATTTTGTGTCCTTTTCACCAATTCCGCTCATACTTCCAGATGTGTCAACTACTATAATTACATTTTCATATTCCTTATTTTTTAGTTGGAGGAAAGGATTTGTTAGAGCCAATATCCCTAATAGCACTGCCAGCAATTGAATTAAAAAAAGGATATTCCTTTTAAGTTTTTGGAAAGGGCTTGTAGCCTCTGTATCCATTAAAATTTGCTGCCATAGATAGAGACTTGGAACTTGCCTTTCTTCAAATCTTTGTTTCAATATGTATAACAATATTAATATTGGTATAAGTATTAAAAACCATAGTGCCATAGGAGAGAAAAGCTTCATATAATTCCCTCCTTTGCAAAGCTATCAAACACTATTTTTTCTATAGAATCAGCAGAGGAAATCTGTAAAAATACTCCACCATATTTTTGGGTCAATTCCTTTAAATTTGCTTGCTGAGCCTTTAGTTTAGCCCTATACGTTTTTAAGAGCTTGGGGGTTATAGTAATATTTACTTCTTCTTTTGTTTCACTATCTATAAGACGTACTTGTCCTCTAAAAGTTGGATTTACTTCCTCCTCACTCAAAACCTGTATAAATACTATTTGTTGCTTCTTATAGGCTAAATACTTTACCGCTTCCTCTATAGAAGAAAGAGTAAAAAAATCCGAAATAACTACAGATATTCCCCTGATTTTTAAATCACGTCTCTTAATAGCTTTAGCTATGTTGGTATTCCCATTAAACTCTGTAGCTTCTAAGAATTGTATTACCTTTTGAAAAGAACTTTTGCCCAAGTATGATGAAGAATGAACCAGGTTTTCCCCTTGTAACCTATTCAAAACTACCCTATCTAAATTATTTAAAGCCAGATAAGCTAAGATAGCACTAACTCTCAAAGCCATATGCCCCTTATGCTTATCACCAAAATCCATTGACTTGCTACTATCCACAAATATATTTATAAGGGCTTCTCTTTCCTCCATAAAAAGTTTTAAAAACAACTTTTCAAATCTGCCATAAGCATTCCAATCTATCCTTCTATAATCATCTCCAGGCACATATTCTCTAAAATCAGATAATTCGACAGAGCTGCCCTTTACCTTAGATTTTCTTCCACCAGCAGCCCCCTCTGTCATGGACATTCTTGCCTTTAGACTTATACTTTCAAGTTTTCTGTAAAAATTCCCATCAAATACTTTTTCTTTCATATCATCACAATCCTAAGCTTTTTTAAACTGGCTATCTAGAATTTCTTCTATTATCATCTCTGTAGTAACCCCATCGGACACTGCGTTAAAGTTCAAGAAAAATCTATGTCTCAAGGTAGGTAGTGCTACATATTTTATATCGTCAAAAGACACATTATATCTTCCTTCCATCACAGCTCTAACTTTAGCTGTAGATATAATGGCCTGTGCCGCTCTTGGGCTTGCACCATATCTAATGTATTTCTTGGACAGCTCTGGAGCCTCTTCAAAGTCAGAATGAGTTGCCAAGATTACTTTAAGGGCATATTCCTCTACAGCTCTTGACATTGGTACTTCCTTCAAGACTTTTCTTATATTTAGCATCTCATTTTTATCTATAACCTTATTTAGCTCTTCAGGCTCATTATTAACTATTATAGCAACAATACTTCTTAGCTCTTCTAAGTTAGGATAAGGAACCATAATCTTAAACAAAAATCTATCCAACTGAGCTTCTGGTAATGGATAGGTTCCTTCATTCTCTAATGGATTTTGTGTTGCCAAAACCATAAAGGGCTCCTCTAGTTCGTAAGTTTTACTACCTACTGTTACTGTATGTTCCTGCATTGCTTCTAATAAGGCAGACTGAGTTTTCGGTGTAGCTCTATTTATTTCATCTGCTAAAACTAGGTTAGAAAACACAGGACCTTGCTGAAATTCAAATACTCCCTTACCGGAGCTATCTTTACTTATAATATTGGTTCCCACCACATCTGCTGGCATTAAATCTGGTGTGAATTGAATTCTGGAAAAAGACAAATCCATAACCTTAGCCAAGGTTTTTACCAACTGAGTTTTTCCTAGTCCTGGTGAACCTTCCAGCAGTACATTACCTCCTGTAAATATAGCTATTAACACCTTATTGATAACATCTTTTTGACCGATAATAGCTTTTCCTATTTCCTCTTCGACCTCTTTAATTTTATTTACAAGCTCTTGTATTTCTGATTCATTCATACTGTACCCTCCTAAAGAATCGGCCATATAAACTAATATTCCTATGGAATTTTATATGGCCTTTTAAAATTATTCATTTAAAGAAGAGAAATACTCCTTTATTATTTCCATCATTCCTTCTGGTATCTCATAACTGTTTAAATTCTCCATAGCCTTCTCCCTATACTCTCCAAGCACTTGATCGTATGGTACTAGTTCTCCTAGTACACCATTGTGATTATCACTTATATAGCTTTCACTATTTCCTGAATTACCACTATTCTTTCCAGTTAAGCTAGAAACTTCACCTTCCCCACCTATTCTGTTGGGAGTAAATACTTTTTCATATTCATTTTCTTGAGATGAGCTACCCTGATTATTTGCAATTCCACCAGCAGACTGATAGTCTGTTACTCCACCATCGGGATTACTGCTACCACTACCAGCACCGGCTCCTTGGCCATTTCCCTGTCCAGAACCTTGACCCGTCCCATTACCATTGCCTTGACCATCACCATTAGTCTGAGCCATTTCCTTTCCCTCTCCCTTTTGGGAACCTTGCAAACCTTCTTGCAACTGTGCCAAGGCATTATTCATTTGCTGCTGAGACATTCCTTCAGCTAGAGTTCCCTCTATACTTTCTACTGATTGATTAATGGCAAGTTCATCACCACTAGAAATATCACTACTTAAATTATTTATTTCATTCTTTAAATCACTGGAATTAACTGAGTTTGCTGCCTTTGCAAGAGTTTCCTTTAATTTCTCCTTTTCGCTATCACTGAGAGCTTTCATTTTCTTTTTTAAAGCTTCTAATTCTTTCTTCATTTCATTTACATCGTCCTTTTTCAAAGCAGCTGACAGATTTTTTGTTTCCTTATTTTCTTCTAGAATATCTTCTAGTTTTTTTAAGTCCTTAGCTAATTCTTCCTTCTTCTTTAATTCCAGTTTCTTTGCTGTTTTCTCTATAGCCTTATCCACTTCTTTTTCTTCTTCAGCTTCCTTAATTTCTTTTTTTAACTGTTCTAAATTTGCTAGCAGTTCTTTTTTCTGATCCTCAGTTAAACCCTTGTTGTCCTTAACCTTCTTTTCCCCTTCTTTGACCTCTTTTTCTTTTTCCTTTTTATACTCTTTAAGGGCATGCTTTTCTTCTGCTATAGTTTTCATTGGATTAGGTATAAAATAAGTGACTATAAAAACAAAGATAAGAGAAAATAACATTATTAAATACTTTTTATTAGGAAGTAATTTAATAGATCTTTTATATTCAAATTTCTTCAATGTTTTTATTGTATCTGTAGTTAAGGCTTCTTTATAGGGAAAATCTATGTTTTGATACTCCAAGCTTGTTGATACACGCTCTTTCAATCCGTAAGAATCTACTATTTCCGCTGTTTTATCCAAAGATGGTGCTGAAATCATTGAATACAGCAAGCTGGCAAAAAGAGCTACTACTATGATAAAACTGGATTTTCCGTAGACTTGGTAGATAGGGATTAGTCTTGAGAATAATGCCATTACTATGCCAATTATCAAAGCTATAATAATCCCAACCACACAATTATTAATAGTGTTTTTGATAGTTAATCTTACTTTTATTTTTAGTAGCAATAAGACTATTGTATTCTGAGGCTTTTTCAAGGATAACACCTCCTTAAATTATAGAACATTGGCTTCTAGCCTCAACTATAACTTATAAAACTTATTTTTTCTTAGCAGGCTTCAGCTTTCTAGCACTTAAAAATATTAAGATATAAGATATAAGCAAATTAACAATCATATTAATATGCCATAGCTGTACTCCGCTTTGTTTTCCAGATATGAATAATCCAGGAAAAATTCTCCCTAAACCTTCGGAAAATTGAGAAGATAGCAATGACGCTAAGGCTATACCAGGATTTAAATAAAAAAGAAAAAAGGTCCCATTGTAGTTATAATTTGTTTTAGGCATAATAACCAAGTAAATATAGAATATTGAAATTAATATGGTACCAATAAATAAAAACACAATGACTGCGTAAGAAAGTACATTAGCAGCGGTACTTTTCTTAAAAAAAGTAGAAAAGAATATACCTATACTTCCAAATGTTAAAGCAGTAACAATATAAAATAAGAACATCTGTAGTAATTCTTTAACTCCTATTGCTCCATACAAAAATATAATGGAGAAAGTGGGTAAAGATGATACTACTAGCAATATTATGTGGCTTAAAGAGGCTAATAGTTTGCCTACAATAATTGAACGATGCTTCATTGTAGTTGATAAAAGTATATCTAAAGTTTGCTTCTCCCTCTCCCCTGCTATAGCTCCTGCTGTTAAGGCTGGTGATATTAATGTTATCATTCCAAACTGCATCACCGACATAAAAGTATAGATTCCCAAAATTACAGAAGTGTCAACTATCATTGTATGTTCATCCATAGAAATTTTCGTAATAAATATAGTAAGCAGTGTTAAAACTAAATTGTAAACCCCAATTAAAATAGCAGCTTTCCAACTTCTCATTTTAACCTTTAACTCTTTTAGTAAAACAGGATTTATTCTTAAATTTTCTTTCTTTATGCTTAACATACTATTTTTCCTCCAAAGTGGCAGTAACTTTCATAAATATATCTTCCAGGTTTCCCTCTGCTTGATTAAAAGATACTACCGGAATATTATTTTGAATTAATCTTACAAGCAATTGGCTTAAAAACACATCATCGCCTTTAAATGATGCTTCTACTATGCTTGAACCCTTGTTATCCACTGATATTACATCAGGATATTCTTGTAGAAGTCTCATAGTTTCTTCAATTTTATCTAGGACTTTAACTCTAATAGTTCGAGAATGATATACTTTTTTAACTATATCCTCAACAGTACCGCTCATTACCGCTTGACCTTTTTCAATTATTACTATACTGGTACACATCTCAGACAGTTCTGAAAGTATATGGGAACTTATTATTATAGTTTTCCCCATATCTCTTAAAGTCCTTAAAATCTCTTTCATCTCTACTCTTGCCCTAGGATCCATTCCAGAAGCTGGTTCGTCCAACACCAAATAATCAGGATTATGTACTAGACTCCTTGCTAAGCAAAGTCTTTGCTTCATACCTCTTGAAAGACTATCAACATAAAAATCTTTTTTATCTGTTAAATCCACCAGCTCTAAAAGATCATTGCATACTTTCTTACGATTTTTACCATTTATATTATAAATTGAAGCATAGAACTCAAGATATTCTGTAACTTTTAAATCATCATAAACACCAAAAAAGTCAGGCATATATCCAATTTTACTCTTCAAAGCTTTTGGTCTATCTATTACGTTAATATCATCAATAAATACTCTTCCCGAAGTTGCAGCTAGGAGACCGCATATAATTTTCATTGTTGTAGTTTTTCCCGCTCCGTTAGGACCTACAAATCCAAAAATTTCGCCATCAGGAACTTGAAGATTTAAATTATTTACCGCACGAAACTTACCATAATTTTTATATAAATTCTCTATTCTTAACATTATTTCACCTTCCCCTTAACCCCAAGCTGTGGTATTTCACAATAGCCATCTTTCATTTCAACTTTTAGTCTAATTTGATTATGAATATCACAATATTTGCTTACATCTTCTCCACTAATATTTAGGCTGCTTATTGTCTCATAATTATTTGTACTATTATTAAATATAAAGAATTCTACTGGAGTTGAACCATTAGCATGACCGCTCATTTCAATTTCTATATCGGAAATGATAACATTTTCCGCTACTGTATATGCTATTTCTGTATAACCACTACCAGTTAAAGCTTTAATATTGCCGTCATAATTCAAGCCTCTATTTTCCCAAATGCTATAGGGTAAAAATCCTTTTGGATAATATATAATGTCACCTTCTTGAAAGTTAAGATCAATAGACATTATTAGAAGGTTTCTTTCATTTGTTCTGCTAGTCTTCCCGTTAACAATCAACGGCTTTATTGAGGAGTTTTTTGTGATTCCAATAAAAATTGCATTTTCTACAGGCTTAATTTGCCATTGGTTAAAAACCATGTGAAATATTGAATTTCTATGGTTCTTATCTATTGTCTCTAGCTTTTCTCTTTCTGACCCATGAGATGAATATTGTGAATAATGATATCCATATACCATATCTACAAACTGATACATATCACCGCCATGGGAATAGTTCTTTGATTCTTCTAAATTTCTACTGGCCCCTTTGTCCATAGAACCAAGGTCATAATACTTACTAGAGGTAACTAAAAAACACTCTTCTAAATCTAAATTTGTAGAGTTCACTATTGTTCCCTCCAAATCTCCACTTTTAAAATTTATAGTTGCGTCTATTTTTCCTATATTTGATTCTTTGCTTTGAATTTCTAATATTTTAGGTTGCAAGATACTAGAATTAACATATTCAATTCCATTATTACCATCACTTATAATTCTTGCTTCCAAGTCTTCTTTTGTTATGGAATCATCATTAAAAAAATAACTGTCCGTTATAGGAAAAATTCTATCCCCATCTTCAGTTTCAATTCTTAATTTTGATTTTTGAGGAGTAAATATTGCAGCATAACTTGAAACAGTTGATTTCCCCTGAGAATCCATGTTGTGTATAGAGAGCATATTAGTAGTTACGGTAGGTAGCCTACTGCCAAAGCCAGATAAATAGACAAATACGCTAAAAAGTACAGATATTAAAGGCACAGTAGCCCACATTAATCCCCTTTTATCTAACTTTTTTAATGCAAAGTAATTTAAAGGGGCTACCACTAGCACATAAATAAATAGAATTAAGTAAAAAGTAGGTCTATTATTTGTGGCCATTTCTACAAAATTATTTAGAATACTTTTTAGCTGATAATAATCGTCGCCTTTATTTGACTGCCTCATACTATCTATATTATCCATGTGTATTATATTGGGATTAACTGTAATGATTAGTTTTTCTGCAAAATTTGTGTTGTTACTCCAACCTGCCAGAGGAGATTGTCCAAAATCAAAAGAAGCAATCCCTATATAGCCTCTGCCACTTTCGATTGTTTGCATTAGAACTTCACCTTTATCCTGAATTACTGGTATTGAACCTTTTATTCTTACTTGTAATGTTTCTATATTAACTTCTGTTTTGCTATCACCATTAGTAGCCATTTCAGATATAAGTGATGTACTAATAATCTTACTTCCCCCTACATCACCTTCTATAAAATTATCTTTAAATAGTCCTAAAGTTTTTTTATGGTTAGCACCAGTACCAATTAAGAGAGTTCCTCCATCTGCTACCCATTGTTTCAATACATCATATTGGTTTTTACTCAATTTAGTAGTATCAAAATTGTTAATCACCAGCAAATTAAAGGCCTTTAATACAAAGATATCATCTGGAAAGTTTTCTTCCGTTAATTTAATAATTTTAGTTACAGTGCTCATTCCGCTAGCTACTGGCATTTTATTTATGTAAGTCAAACTCTCATAATCATCACTTAAGACACCAATAAATTGAGTGACATTATTATTTGTGTAGTTAAATTTAATTTCACTTTCGTATACAATATTTTTTTCGCTAGTAATTACTATTTTGTACTTTCCCCTGTAATAACTTACTGGAACATTAATAACCACTCTTTTCTCCCCGTCTTTTTCCAAACTTAATTTTCTAACATAACTCATGTATTTTCCAGGTGAACTTGGAACCTGTACTTCTACTTCACCATTAATGTTCTTTCCTTGATTTTTTATAGTAAGGCTTATTGGCGTAGCGTAACCTATTTTATAGGTGTTGTCAAAACCAATCTCTTTTTCCACCTTTACTTTATAAGTTTTTTGAGCCTTAGTACTTATACCTGTGTTTATAGTCAGAAAAACCCCAATTAGTACTAGGATAAGCTTGGTAACTTTTTTTCTCATATACCTCTCCCCCGTTTTTAGTTTGTATTTATTAGATGCATATTTTATTATATCACAAAGTTATATCCTTACATATATTGTTTCTACTGACAATATACTTCGTTACTAGCCTCCATCAAATAAAAGATTAGCTCTTCTTGAGAAAGTCCTCTTTATTATATTGACATATATCGTTAAGCTTTATACAATAAGACTATATAGTTTAACTATGCAGTTAAACTACTTATTGTACTATATATAATTTATTTATTGGAGGATCTTTTCTTATGAATAGGAACAAAAATTTGCCTTTAACAGAAACAACATTTTATATCCTACTAGCACTTTTCAAACCTGCACATGGTTATGCAATTATGCAAAAAGTGGAGGAACTAAGTAATCATCAGGTTAAAATAGCAGCTGGTACTCTCTATGGTGCTATTGAAAATCTATTAAAATTAAACTTAATTGAGTTCGTAAAAAAGGAAGATAACCGTCGAAAGGTTTATGTTATAACTGAAAAAGGACGTGATCTTTTACTTCTAGATTTAGAAAGAATGCAACATATGATAAGTGTTACTTTAGAACATATGAATTTATAAAAACTTAAATATTAAAATTTGATATTTATAATTTAAAAAAAATATTTATAATTGCTGTATAAAATTTTCATAATCGGTCTATAATTTAAAATGTTCCTTTTATATAAAAAGAGAGTAGTTTCTTTCCCACCAT
>JAAYTB010000117.1 GCA_012523855.1 Clostridia bacterium | reverse complement strand
GGTAGTTTATCTAGGGAAGAATTTCAGGCTATTATTAGATATGCTAATCTTATAGGTGGGAGCTACCTTCTAGATTATCTGTCAACAGAAGAAATAGAGGAAAAAATATGTTTATATATTGATAACATGATAAGTCAAAATCTAGAGGAGAAAGAACCTATGGTAAATCAAACAGAAGATAAGCAAGAGCAGGTTAGAGAAAAGAAGGGAATTTTTGAAAAGTTAAAAGAAAGTCTTTTAGGTGGAGTATAGGGTTTTATATGGCAATATTGGTTTTGTTTATATATTCACTAGTTAAGATATTTTGAATTTATATCAGTTCTCTAGAGATATCATCGTTTTCCTTTTTCAAATCCTAAATATCTTCTCTATAGATTTTTCTCTAGCCATGTTGAGTATGTCGTTAAACTTTGTAGGAAAATTAACGATTAGAGGAAATTATAAATATCAAAATAGGAGTTTTACTACCAAAATGGATCAGCTACTATGGGTAAGCTAGTGGCCTCAAATATATTGAATAATAATAATGAAAAAAATGCACTATTAAGTGATAGTGCATTTTTTGTTATAAGAAATATATTTATTCTTTTTTTATTGTAAAAAGTGTTTAGATATTTATAGCTAGTTGGGCACCTTCTAAAATGGCATCAACTGCATCTCCTGCTTTTAAAGCATCTCCGATAACATGGACTTCTAAGTCCAGATTCTTTAGACTTTCCTCTAGTGGATTGTAGCTGCGAACACCTAAAGCCAATACAATTGTATCAAAACCTTCCAGTTTCAGCTCTTCATCAGACTTCTTATAAGTAATACCATTAGGCAGTATTCCCGTAACCATTGCACTAGTGAGAATATTTACATTGTATATTCTTAATCTCTCCATTAAGAATATTTTTGGATAATTAGGTTCATCGATTGCAACTTCATCTCTCATTTCAACAACTGTGACATTTCTTAAATTTTCAGCCAAGAAATCTGCTGTTTCAACACCGACAGAACCACCACCGATAACTAAAACATTTTTGCCAGCTACTTTTTTGCCAGATAGAATATCTAAAGCAGTAACGACGTTTTCATTTGTCACACCATCAATTTTTGGAATGATAGGACATCCTCCAATGGCTAAAACAACAGCGTCAGGGTTCTCTGCTTTTATCATCTCTGAAGTCACTTCTTCACCACACTTATATGTTACGCCGTGCTTTTTACCCATGGATAGATAATGTTTCAGAAGGCCTGCAATTGGCTGCTTAGTAGGAGGCACAGATGCTAATGCAAACTGACCACCGAGTTTTTCTAAATATGAATATGGTTATTTTTGCTATCATCATGCCGGTGATTGTTTTGCTGATCCTTGGTTTTTTGAATGGTATAAGACCTGCAGCTGATGGAGTGGAATATACGTTTATGGAACGATCTTTCGGTGCTCTTTGTACCATTTCAATCTGTGCAGGAGGTCTGATGGGCTTACCCCTTGTTGTATCTGAATATCGAGAGCGTAAAATTTTGAAACGCTTTCAGGTTACCCCTGTTAGTCCTATAATGCTTCTAGCTGTTGAACTTTCTATTTATATAGTTTACTGTTTAGTATCTATGATTACTTTGATTCCTTTGGCAATGATATTTTGGAAAGTAACAATACACGGTTCGTGGCTAGGATTTTAGGTAGCTGGCTCCTTACTATGATATCTACTTTAAGTATTGGAATGATGGTAGGCGGTATTGCAAAAAAATACGAAGAGTGCAAGCGTTATTGCTTCCTTATTGTATTTTCCTATGTTAATTTTTTCCGGAACAACACTTCCTTTTGAAGCCATGCCCGAGCTTATGCAAAAAATAGTAAGTGTATTTCCTATAACACAAGGTATTCAGTTGATGAAATCAACTTTTCTCGGAATTCCAGTTGATAATATAAAACTACCTGTTATTGTTATGGGGATAGTAACCATGATTTGCACAGGAATTTCTATAAAATATTTCAAATGGGAGTAGTAAGCAAAATTAAAATGCCATCAGTATCAAGATACTCTGTAAAGATGTAGAGCGTCTTATCTGTTTATAAAAAAGTAAGAGGAATGTGTTAGTATTGGTATAATATTCTAGAGGTAAAAACACTAAGGCTTACAGCTTCACGGAGAGGATACTGCTACTTATCATTAGTGCTAAATTATGTTAAAATTAGCATAAATCAAGGCAAGAAGATGAGAAAAATAATCATTACATTGTAATAAGGGCTATGTCAGATGATGAAAAAGAAAGGGGGGAAGCATATGGTATTTATGGCAACAATGGATTGGTATCCAACGGATGATAATCCATTTTCAGAAGATGGGGAATACGGAGATGCTTGGTCATGCTTTATCTATGACAATTCAATAGATGATTACTCAATTAATTATCCAAATACAAAAGTTTATACATTAAGAGTATCCCCTGCTGCTGATAAGAATTATAGGCGATTGTTCGTTTTCTTAAATTATGAGCTTTCTTATGGACGAAATGTCATATTAAAAGTTTGTGACGGCATGGATGGACAGAAATTACTTGAAGAATTTTATGCTCACCGTGGGAAGGAAAAACCAGTAGTGGCAGATTATAAATATATGGTCCATAGCACCACATTGGATGCTTGGAAATCCATACAGAAGCAAGGAGCTTTGCTGTCACCGAATATGTTAAAGAAAATTGGTGTTAATGTAAAAGAAATAGGATTAAAGCCAATGTTGGAACCCAAAGACTATTCGGACTATGTAATGTTAGATCTATTAGACGGATGTGGAGAGCTTGTAGTAAACTCACGTAATTTAGGGGAAATTTGTACAGATCCCAATATTTCTTATAGTCCGGGAGTTAGATTATATTTCAGCGTTGAAAAAATTCTAGACGCCGGGTTGGGCATAGGAGATGGTGTCCATCTGTTAAAAGTAAAAGACTGCCTTCCACTGGAAAATTTTCTTGTAGATGTAATTTCAGCAGATATGTTTCCTAATATAGATAATTGGACGCCGATAAGAAAGGCGATGCTGCTGTATCATAGTATACATTCTTATTTTGTTTTCGTATCTCTGGCATCAATTCATAAAACAATAGGCCGCCACCCCAATGGGCCAATATCATTTTAAGATCTGGATAGTTGTGGGCAAATGCACTAGCTTTTACAGCAGTAGTGTCAGTTTTTCCGCTATAATGATGGCCTACAGCTTCATTGGTATGGATCATTACAGGTAAATCTCTTTCTATACAGGAATTACATAAAGGTGACATCTCTTTTATATCAGTGATATCAAAATCTTGACCATAAGGAAATATTTCTCCAACCCCTGTCAAGCCCATATCCATACATCTATCCATTTCCTTTATTAGTTCAGTAGATGTAGGAACTAATATCATATATCCAATAAGTTTATTTGGAAACCTTTTAATAGAATGGGCCACATAGTAGTTAACATATCTACATAGGCCCATATCTTTAAAAGCAAATCCAAATATAACAGCCTTATCCACATTGGAATTATCTAGTTCCATAACAACTTCCTCTGCAGTAGCAAATTTATTTACTGGACTTTCACTTAGAAGCTTAAAGTATGGTTCCTTCTCCGCAATTTTTCTCCAATTCTTTATAATATCAGGTGGTGTTACGTGGACATGATAATCTATCTTCATAAAATCATCCTTTTCTAATAAGTGGCCACTGCTTTGTAAGCACTTATCTTATAATTAATTATTACTCAAATATTTCTCTTATTTTTCTATCATAATAAATTTTACATGATAAATAAAGAAATTTCATTGGAAACTTTTTTGCGAAAAGAATTGACTACTCTGGTCACCAGTGGTAAAATTAAAATGACCAGCGTGGTCATAATGTAAAAAGATGCTAATATAATGAAGGGAGAGAAATAAATGCACCGCCTATTTGAAGGATTGTCTGAGGAAAAACAAGCTAGGATAATCAATGGAGCTCTAGAGGAATTTACGAAAAATGGCTTTGAAAAGGCCTCAACTAATGTAATTGTGAAGAATGCTGGTATATCTAAGGGTGCACTATTTAAGTATTTTTCAAATAAGAGATCCCTATATTATTATCTTTATGATTTTGCAAGTAAAAAGATTGATGATATATATAAGCAAATCGATTATAGTATTACAGATTATTTTGATAGATTAAAAAATGTTGGCCAAGTAAAATGGGATGTTATCGGTAAATACCCAGAGGTTTTCAACTTTTTAAAATCAGCTTATGAAGAAATAGATCCTGAAATTAGAGAGTTTGTTAATAAGAAAAAGCAGTATGAAATAGAAAAAGGCATGAATATGATTTATAGAGGGGTGGATTTTTCAAAATTTCGGGAGGATGTTGATTTAGAAATTATCCTTGATCTGATTAAATGTTTCATGTTTAGCTATAACGAAGAGCATTTAAAAACCTTGAAGTCTTATAGGGAAATTGATAGAAGTTATTTAGACAAATGGGATGATTATTTTAAAATGTTTAAAAAATTGTTTTATAAATAATAATTAAAGGAGAGTGTGATATGGGGGAAATTGTAAAGATTCAAGGATTGCAAAAAAGTTTTGGCAAATTTAAAGCATTGTATGATGTGACATTCTCAGTAAAGGCTGGTGAAGTTGTTGGTTTTATTGGCCCTAATGGCGCTGGTAAGTCAACTACAATTCGTATTTTATTAGGAATAATTAAAGGTGATGCTGGAGAAGCATACATATTTGGAAAAGATGTATGGAATGACAGTTTTGAAATACATAAGGGAATATCTTATGTACCAGGGGATGTTGCCTTATGGCCTAACTTAACTGGTGGTGAAATTATTGATTTGTTTCTTAAACTCCATGGCGGAGGGGATAAGGAAAAACGGGATTATTTAATCAAACGTTTTGAACTGGATCCTAAGAAAAAAGCTAAAGCTTATTCAAAGGGAAATCGTCAAAAAGTTGGATTGATAGCTGCCTTATCAGTTGATGTGGATTTATATATCTTTGATGAACCAACATCGGGACTAGACCCATTAATGGAAGCAGTTTTCCAAGAAGAAGTTGAAAAATTAAAAAATGATGGAAAAGCAATTTTACTATCTTCACATATTTTAAGTGAAGTTGAACGGTTAGCAGATAAAGTAGTAATCATCCGCCAAGGAAAAATCGTTGAAACTGGAACATTGGATCAGTTGCGACACCTAACTCGTTCTACAGTCACTTTAGTAACTGAAGCTAATATAAATAAAATGGCCTCTGTTAAAGGTGTATATGATTTCGCCCCAAAAGGAGATTATGCAACCTTCTCCATAGACAATAACCATATAAATGAAGTTTTAGCTAAAGCAGTTGAATTAGGTGTAAAGAAGCTTGAAATTGTTCCACCAACGCTGGAAGACTTATTTATGCGTCATTATGAAGGTTAAGAATAAGTTCTAGAAAGGGGGAAAGATTATGAAAGAAAAATTTGCACGTTGGGATATTTTATTGCTACAATATCTGAAACGTGATTGGAAAAAGATTATTATATGGATTTTGGGAATAGGTTTATTTTCAGCTGGCTATATGCCTGCTTTTAAAGAAATAGCTAAGGGTGAAGGGGCCATGGGTATGTACGAGACCCTAAAAAATCCTGCAATGATTGCAATGATAGGGCCCACACCAGTAAAATCAGCATTGGATTATAGCTTAGGGGCTATGTATGCACATGAAATGCTCTTATTCTGTGGTTTGGCTTCCATGATTGTGTCTGCCTTGCATATAGTAAGTCATACCCGTAAAGAAGAAGAGCTTGGCCTTTCAGAGCTTATAAGATCCTTCCAAGTAGGCCGTCAAGCAAATTCCTTTGCTGTAATTATTGAAATAGTAATTATCAATCTTATATTGGTACTTTTTATTGCTGTAATAATGATTAGCTATCAAGTAGACAGCGTAGGTGCTAATGGCTCATTTTTATTTGCTGCATCTATAGGTATTGCTGGAAAAATAGGAGCAGTAATGGCATTGGTTATGTCTCAAATTATGCCAACTTCATCTGCTGCAACAGGTTCATCATTAGGAATTGTAGGTATACTGTACCTTATCCGTGCTAGTACCGATGTATCAAATGTTAGTCTTTCAATGATAAACCCTATGGGCTGGATTTACTTAACATACCCATTTACTGAAAATAATTGGTTACCAGTAATTTTAGCTGTAATATTCAGTTTCATCATGGTAATACTTGCTTTTTCCCTTGAAGGTGCTCGTGATATGGGGGCAGGTTACCTGCCAGAAAGGGAAGGACCTGAAAGAGCAAAAAAATCAATGTTGTCAGTCCGGGGCTTGTTTATTAAACTGAACAAAGGAGTAATAATTAGTTGGTTAATTGCATTTGTTATTATGGGGGCTGCCTATGGGTCCATTTATAGTGATATGCATACTTTTCTAAATAGTAATGATATAATGAAGCAAATGTTTACTCAAGCAGGATTCACAATTGAGGAATCTTTTACTGGAACCATTATGATGGTGATGATGGCCTTGGTTTCTATATTACCTATTGCCATTGTTAATAAGCTTTTTGCTGAAGAAGTGAAACTGCATCTAAGTCAGCTCTTTGCTACAAAGGTTACCAGGGTACAATTATACTGGGTAAATATCATACTGGCAACTATAGTTGGAGCAGTAGCAATTTTCTTATCTGCAGGAGCTCTTGGTATTACAGCCTTTTCTGTTATGGGACAGAGCTTAGAAATGAATATGATGGATTTTTTTGCTGCAGGTTATAACTTCCTGCCATCTGTATTGTTCTTTATTGGACTTGCTGCATTGGCTTTAGGTTGGAAACCAAGAATGGGTAAAGCTATTTACGGATATCTTGCTTATTCCTTTGCAGTAAATTACTTTGGAAAAATTTTAGATTTACCTGAATGGTTGTCAAAAATCGCTGTGCTAAGTTGGATTCCACAAATGCCTATAGAAAAATTTGATGGAGT
>JAAYTB010000116.1 GCA_012523855.1 Clostridia bacterium | reverse complement strand
GTAACCAGCTTGGAAGGCTGGCACTCTACCATTGAGTTACACCCGCAGGTGGTCGGGGTGACAGGGCTCGAACCTGCGACCTCATGCTCCCAAAGCACGCGCGCTCCCATCTGCGCCACACCCCGATGTCTACCGGTTCTTGTTTCTCTTGTTTCCCTCCCGGCGACATAGATTATTCTACACGATATATTTGCTTTCGTCAACACCTTTTTTAAATTTTTTTTCGTAATTTCAATCTTTTAAAATTCTGTATTTTCACACAACTTCCAGCCAAGGCTTGATACTATCGTCTTTTATTTCAATCATTACAATGCTTTCACAGCCATCTCTACCCTCGGAAGCACTACCAGGATTAATACAGTAGATACCTCCTTCTTTAACAATGCTAGATATGTGTGTATGGCCGTATAAGGCTACATGAGCCCCCTCTGCCTTTGCCTTCTTACATAGTAAAGATAAACTCTGCTTAACTCCATAATTATGACCATGAGTAATAAAGAACCTTCTGCCAGCTATATCCTCAACAAGTTCTGAAGGTACTGATGGGGCATAATCGCAATTTCCCTTTACATATATAGTTCTCCCCTTAAACTTAGAAGACATTTGAACTGCATCTCTAACATTATCCCCTAAATGTATCAGAAGATCTGCCTTATCAATCTTTTTTAAAACTTCCCCTATACTATATGAATCTCTATGAGTATCGCTTACCACCGCTATAAGCAAGCCTGCTCCCCCCTTAGTTTAACCTTAACAATTCCTCTATACCTTTTTTAAGTTGCTCTAAAGCTCTTCCTCTATGGCTTATAGAGTTTTTCTCCTCAGGGCTAATTTCTGCAAAGGTTTTATTAAATTCCTTTGTGAAAAAAACTGGATCATAGCCAAAACCATCTTTTCCGTACTCCTTATCGGTAATATATCCTTCTACTTCCCCTACAAACTTAAGCACTTGTCCCTGCCCATATATTAAGGCTATAGCACAAACAAATCTAGCTGTCCTTTTCTCAAACTCTACCCCTTCAAGGCTAGCAAGGAGCTTTTCATTGTTTTTCTTTGAATTACCATGGTCTCCAGCAAATCTGGCAGAATATATTCCCGGTGCCCCGTCAAGGGCGTCTACTTCTAAGCCTGAGTCATCGGACATTACCAAATAATCCTCTTTATTATCTAAAAGATCGTAAATAGCTTTAGCTTTAATGTATGCATTCTCCATAAAGCTAGTGCCTGTTTCCTCTACGTCAATATCTATTCCTGATTCTTTTAAGCTTACTACTTCTACAGGTCTATCCTTTAGTATTTCCTTTATTTCTTTAATTTTATGCTGATTATTACTAGCTACCAAAAGTTTCTTCATCTTATCCCCTCGTTCCTATCCATAGAGATTCCATTTTTAAAGCATTTTTTTGGGCTTGAATTATTTGCTTTGATCCCTTTTCAGCTAAATCCAATAATTCATCTAAATCCTTTCTTGAAAAAGGCCTTTCTTCGCCAGTACCTTGAACTTCAATAAATTCTCCTTCATCTGTAAGGACCACATTCATATCCACCACAGCCTTAGAATCTTCTTCATAGCACAAATCTAACAACTTATTCTGGCCAACTATACCAACACTTATTGCTGTTACAAAGTTTCTTATAGGATATGTGGAAAAAGGATTTACTCGATGTATTTTATTCACTGCATCCACTAGAGCTATAAAAGCACCATTAATAGAAGTTGTTCTAGTTCCTCCATCTGCTTGAATTACATCACAGTCAATCCAAATAGTCCTTTCCCCTAAAGCCTTTAAGTCCACAACAGACCTTAAGGCTCTACCTATAAGCCTTTGAATTTCCATTGTTCTACCGTCTATTTTTAGTCTAGAAAGATCCCTAGGTTTCCTTACCTGGGTAGACCTTGGCAGCATGTTATATTCACTAGTGATCCAGCCTTCACCACTACCTTTTAAAAAGGGTGGTACCTTTTCTTCTACAGAAGCAGTGCAAAGAACCTTTGTATCTCCAAACTCTATTAATACAGAGCCTTCTGCATATTTAGTATAATTTCTAGTAATGCTTATATGTCTAAGAGCCTCATTTCTTCTTCCATCAATTCGCAAATTTATTCCTCCCTTAATTTGCCGCTAAATAGTTCATCTCTATCTGGTGGCATTACTTCTACTTCATAATTATCCTTAACAAGACTACCCCTATCTTCAGTTATTTTACCTATAATCACTGCATTTATACCGTTAAGCTCCAGTTCCCTTACCAAGTCTTCACCTTTTTCCGTAGTAATCAACATACTTCCTGAGGATATTAGTCTTAAAGGATCTATATGAAAATAACCGCAAATTTTTCTAGTAACCTTCTTTATAGGCACCTTTTCCTCATAAACTCTAAAGCCTACCTTTGAAGCGGCAGCTAGCTCCCAAAGAGCTCCTAATAGTCCTCCTTCTGTTATGTCATGCATGGAGTTTACTCCAAATTCTCCAGCTATAAGGCCTTCCTTCTTAACACTTAAGGCTTCAATAAAGCCTTTAGCTTCTTCTATTTCTTCCTCTGATAATATATTTTTAATCTTTTCCTCATAGTCGTTAGCTATGATAGCAGTGCCTTCTAATGCCATATATTTAGTTACAATAATATCGTCACCAATTTTTGCCCCTCTACTAGCTACTGCCTTTCCTGCCTTCCCTTTTCCTATAACTGTGCAGGATACTACCATTCTATTCACTGCAGAAGTAACTTCTGTGTGGCCTCCCAACACTGCCATATTAAGTTTCTTGGCTTCCTGGCTAATTTCTTTCATTAGTTCCTTAATCTCTATTAACTGAGTTCCTACTGGAGCTAGAATAGTTACCAATATACCCATAGGCTCTACTCCGCTAGATGCTATATCATTACAGTTAATATGGACAGCTAACTTACCTATATTTTTTTCTGCTCCTGTGATAGGGTCTGTTGAAATTACACAATCGTAATCTCCAAAGTTTATTACAGCACAATCTTCACCAATACCACTATGAACTATAACTTCTTCTCTAGTTTTACCTCTATTCCCCTCTATGATTTTATTTAGTTGATCCCAGTTTAGTTTTCCCTCATTCAATATTAACACCTTCCTGTTAAATATATCTCATCTCTATAAAACTGAATTTATTAGAACTATTTTATAATTTACCTCATATTATTTATATAAGGAGTAATTTATGAGGTGAATATTTTGAAATATATTGGTCCTTTTCTTAGATTGAACTCTCTAAATGAAGACAATATCGAAAAACAAATGCTGTTTTTCTCAAGAGAGTCCTTTAAACATATTCTGCTACATTCCAACTGTGGCATTCGTACATCTGTTCAAGAACTTAAGCTAAAAAAAATTCCTAACTTTGATATTAACATATTTAAGAAGAATTCTCCACTTTTATGTATATACAAAAAAGCTAATCCTAAACTAGAAAATAATAGCTGGGATGAGGAAAGCTTTAAAAAAGAAGTTTTAGCCGGTAGTAATGCCTATATGAATTTAATGCTAACTGATTGCTCAAACTACTATAAAAATTTCGAAAACATAGACCCCAATCTATTTGCACTGAACAAACTATACACTAAACTTTCTATTAAGCAGTTAGACTTTTTCTCAACTAATCTTAGGAGCAGCGAGGGGGTTTTTGTTAATAAAAAAGATAGTTCTAACGAAGTTACAGGAGAACTTAAATTAGAGGATAAGAATAATAAATTTAAATTTTCAGAACAGGCTCTTTTCATGGCTGCTTACTTTAAGGCTTCTTTACTTCCTGATAATGAGTACGCTACAGCCTACAGAGACTTTTCCCTAGATATCCTTAATATGTTTATAGACTATAAAGATGAAATCTACCACTTATCCTTTGATGAATTGAACAACCTATGTTTTGCCTTTAATATTTTTTATCAAGCTAGCGAAAATGAAAAGGCTAAGGAAATACTTCTAGATCTATTTGACCTACTAGAGGAGAAATTTAGCAGCTGGGATGATGACAAAATTAATGGCAAGCTTCAAGGCACCTGCTTACTTAACATAAACTTAATATGTGGTTATAATAACCTATCTCTATTGAAGTATAAGGATCAAGCTAATAAAATTTATAAAATACTCAATTCTTTCTATGATAGTGATTTAGGGATTTTTATTAAAAGTTCTGAAAAGAAAAGTGTTGATTTTTCAGCTGAAGAAATTGTCCTCTATACCTTATGTCAAATATTAATGACTAAATTAAGTCCAGATTACCCTAAAAAGATTTTGTCAGAAGTATATAAAAGGCAATTAATAAACTCCGGTTTAGTCCTAAGTTGGCCTGAATCTCCAAGTCTAGACAGTCCAGAGAGATATAAAAACTTCTCTAAGAAAACAGAAGACTTGCTAGATGAAAACTTTTTTAGAATGCCTTCCATATCTACTCCCGAACTTAACGAGCTTGCTCCAATCCTTGTTAAAAATGTTAGCTATAATAAGAAAAAAGATACTTTTGAAGCTAGCAAAAACAACTTCTACAGCAATAAGAATATGCCCCTTCTTTACATGATTCAATTCTTGTTAAAATAAACTAAGAAGAGAGAAGCCTTAACTGAGCTCCTCTCTTTAATTATTTCTGATATACTCGGTTTAATATGACATTTCCCTCAGCATCAATTTTTACACCCTTAATATATTTATTTTTAATAATCATATCTGAGCTATTAAAGAGAGGCACAATAGTGTGATCCTCAAGGAAATATTTGTGGCTGTCTATAAACTCCTTCTTATATCTTCTCAGTATGATATCGTATTGACACTCTTCAATTTCATCTTGGAATTGCTCACTAAAAATATATTTGCTTTTAACCTTAATCTTTTCACTTTCTTTTAATTGCTCAACTAATTCCTTAGCTATCCGTTTATTAATATCATCATTGTCAGTAACTAGTAGAACAGATATGGTTTCATCGCTGTGATCCCCCAGTCCAGCACCACTATTTAAAAGACCTTCTTCCAAGTCTATAGTTTTAAAAATATCATATTTCTCTGTATTGAATACATCCAGCCCCTCTCTAACCAAGGCTTCTACATTTATATATTTCATTATTTCTTTCTTTAAATTTCTCTCAGCGCCTTTACTTCCTGGCCTTTCATTAAAGGTTAGAGCAACTTGATCATCACTATTTACAATAATAGTGTTATCACTAGAAATTAAACCTTCCACCTCACTTACAGGTGGATTGTACAATATATCTACCTGGCCTGCTTCATAGGCTGCCAAAGCCTTTTCCCTACTAGTTTCAGACAATAAAAGAAAGCTTTCATCCGTTACCTTTTCACTATTCCAATAGCTAGGATTCTTCCTTAATACTAGTCCTTTTTTGTCTATATCGCTAATAATGAAAGGACCACTATAAGCTATATTGGAATGATTATCTTTCCAGTTTTCTAATTTCTCCTTGCCCTTTCTTAGGACATATCTAGGCTTGCTTAGAATTTCTAAAAATTCTGGACACCTTCTGTTTAAACGAATAACAAGAGTTTTAGTGTCTGTAGCCATTACAGCTACTCCATGAAATTGGATTTCTCCATTATAATAATCCTCGGCACCAAAGATAGGAAATAGTTCTCTAGCCATAGGATTGTTAGCTTCCTTTGACAGTATATACTTAAAAAAGTTCTCTATATCCTTAGAATTAATAGTTGTGCCATCACTCCAGCAGGCATCTTCTCTAATATGAAAGGTATATTGTATTCCCTCATCGTCAATTTCCCAACTCTCTGCTAGAGCCGGTAATATTTCCTTGTTCCTGTTCATATTAACAAGGCCTTCGAAAAGATACTTATACAGTTCCTCCCCCTTTTTATCGTTAATATCCATCATATCCAAGGTTGTTGGAAGACCTCCAAAACTGCATACAATGTAATCCTGAACATCTGCATTCATATATTTTTTCTCTTGTACACATGCTGACATTAAAAAAATAGGTAGTAGTGCTAATAATAAAAATATGGGCTTCTTCATATTTTTCTCCTTTTGATTACAATGTCTATATATGAAATTATTAGCAAATAAAGCCCATATTAAACATATGGACTTGAATTATTTACGGAAGATATCTATCTAATTTAAATTTTCTGTATACAAAAATATCTCTAGCCTTTCCCCTCCAGCCAATTTGCTTTCTTCCAAAGCTTATTCCATCTTCTAATATAATCTTATTATAGGTATCTGCTAGTCTACTATAACTGTTTATTATATCCCTATCAAATTCCCCGGTAGTTATATATATTCCCCTATAAACATCTATTTTTCTTAGAGTATAGATAAATTTCTCATAGTCCTCTAGAAAGACCTTGAAAACTTTATGGAATCTAATAAAAACTTCTTTTTCCCCTCGACTCAACTTTATCTCCAACATGTTATTATTTTTTATAAATATTTTTTCCTGTACCCCAAACTCCCAACAACCTTTTGTTAAGCTCTCATGAAATTTTACTATCTTCAATCTCTTTATAAGCCTTTTTAATTTCTCTGATTCTTCCCTTTAATACATTATATTAAGCTAGAAAAAACTAATTACATATTAAATTATCCAGCTTAGGAAATTCCACAAATTATTTGAACAGAAAAAAGCAGCCTTTAAAAAGCTGCTTTCCTAACAAAATCCAAATCCATCAACTATTTACCTCTCATCTGTTACCTTTTATCTGTTATCTGCTCTCTGTTACCTGCCCTACCATACATCTTTTATGAATATAAAGATAAATGAAATCAAGGCAAATAAGAAAAATATTGATGAGTATACCCATTTCTTAGTTCCTGTATTCATTTTTAACATCTTGAAGGCCCATAAAAGCATAGTTATAAATATACAAACTTTCATGATACTATATCTTGAGAAGCCTGTAACATATGCAAAGTTATATTGATAAAGTAAGGTAGATATAACTGAAAATGTTGTAAGTACGACAAATAGCCAGGATAAACCATCTAAAACTTTTCTCAATTTTTTACCCCCCAAAACTGTTATTTGTATATTATTGTTCCTTAAGGATTTCCTCAAAAGCTTCTTCTGTAATTATGTTAACCCCTAGCTGTATAGCCTTATCCCTCTTTGAGCCTGGATCTTCTCCTACCAGTACATAGCTAGTCTTTTTGCTGACACTGCTAGAAACCTTTGCTCCTAATGATTCTAATTTATTTTTTATTTCTGTTCTGCTGTAATTTTTAAGACTACCAGTTACCACCACAGTCTTACCTTCAAAAGGATTTTGGGAAACTTCTATTTCTTCAAAGCTTGGTTTTACCCCTAACTTTAAAAGTTCCTCTATACTATTAATTATTTTATCTTGGCCAAAGAATTTGATAACACTATTAGCTACAATTTCACCTACATCGGGAACTTGAAGTAGTTCCTCCACAGTGGTATTTATAATTTTATCTAGACTTTTAAACTTCTTAACTATATCCTTGGAAGTTTTCTTACCTACATTTGGTATTCCCAAGGCATATATAAAGGAAGCTAAATCACATTCTTTGCTCTTTTCCACAGCATTTAGCAAGTTTTGAGCTTTTTTTTCTCCAAACTTATCCAAGGTAAGCAATTCTTCTTTCTTTAACCTATATAAATCTGATATAGACTTTATGTCCAGCTTTTCAAAGAGTTGCTCCGCAGTCTTTTCACTAAAGCCTTCTATATTCATAGCCTCTCTGTTGGCAAAGTGTACAAGACTCTTTACTAATTGAGGTTTACAAGATAAGGTATTTTCGCAGAAGTAGTGTACTCCTTCTTGTATAATTTTACTACCGCAGTAAGGGCAATTCCTTGGAGGCAGAATTTCTTTACTGCCTTCTAAACTTTCTTCTACAACTCCCATAATTTCAGGAATAACATCGTTAGATCTTCTTACGAATACCCTAGCTCCAATCCTTACTCCCTTTCTATTTATGTCGTCCATATTATTTAAGGTTGCTCTCCTTACTGTTACGCCAGCAAAGTCTACTGGCTGTAAAATAGCTGTAGGAGTAACTCTTCCACTTCTGCCTACATTCCACTCTACATCTAAGAGCTCAGTGGTAGCTTCTAAAGCTTCAAATTTATAGGCAATAGCCCATCTAGGAAACTTAACAGTATAGCCTAGCAGTTCTCTTGTCTTAATATCATCTATGGCAATTACTAAACCATCTATATCATAATTTAGGTCTTCACGAATATTCTCTACATATTCTATTTCTTTTTCTATCTCTTCTATGGTTTCACAAGCTTTCATATAGTCATCCATCTGGAAACCTTTTTCCCTTATAAAGTCCAACATTTCTGTATATGTAGCAAAAGGCCTTCCTTCATTGTAGCCTACATCATAGAAAAAAGCAGAAAGATTCCTTCTAGCAGTTTCTTTAACATTTAAGTTTCTTAAAGCTCCTGCCGCTCCATTTCTCAAGTTTTTCAACGGCACCTCTGCATTCTTGTTATAGGCGTCAAAAGCTTCCCTTGTCATAATAGCCTCTCCATGGACTTCAATTGTATGATTATAATCAATCTTTAAAGGAAGACTCTTAATAGTTTTAGCTTGAGCAGTAATATCTTCTCCTACTTCTCCAGTACCTCTAGTAGCAGCCCTTACCATAACCCCTTCATCATCATAGGTACAGTTAATACTAAGGCCATCAAATTTTTTAGTAACAATATATTTAGGTTCAGGAAGCTTATCCTCATGACTCATATTATATTCATTTATAAATCTTAAGTTTCTATTATGCCAATCCTTTAGTTCCTCTACTGTTTGCGCCTTATCAAGGCTCCATAAAGGTGCTTTATGAGTATACTTCTGAAACTCTGGCAACACCAGGTCACCAACCCTTAAGGTTGGTGAATAGGGTAGCACTACTCCAGTTTCCTTTTCTAGTTTGCTCAATTCATCATACTTTAAATCATACTCTCTATCGGACACAGTGGGATTGTTTAAAACATAGTACTCATAAGAGTATTTATTTAGCTCTAAAGCCAGCTCTTCCATCCTTTTTAACTTATCATCCATACTTATACCACCTTCTACACAAGTTCTAATGGTGTCATACTTAATAAAAATATCTTTACTCCCATGTTATCAAAAGCAATTGTAAGCTTTACGTCATCATTTTCCTTCTTAGCATTTACTATAGTGCCAACACCAAACTTACTATGTCTTACCTTTCTTCCTGCCACAGCATCAAGCTCTGTTAAAGCAGTTGTTGATTTTCCAGACTCTGTATTCATAAAGTAATTTAACTTTTTATTTAGGCCCTGGGCTGCACTTTCAAAGCTTGTAGAACTATTTCTTAAAGAATGGGGATTATAGTTGTTGCTATAGCCACTTCTTTGAACTGCTTGCCTTGTACCTAATGGCCTTCTATTTATATGCTCTACTAGATTGCTAGAAATTTCTGTTATGAAATCTGAAGGAGCATAGGCAGCAGTTCTTCCAAATACCATTCTTATATCTGCAGAAGTCATATAGAGTTTTTCCTTAGCTCTTGTGATACCAACGTAGCAAAGCCTTCTAGACTCCTCCATCTCATGAGGTTTTTGAAAAGATGAGTTGCCAGGGAAGATACCATTTTCCATACCTACCATGAAAACTACTGGAAACTCAAGTCCTTTTGCACTATGAACTGTCATCATCACAACAGAATCAGCTTCTTCATCGTAATTATCTACATCTGCCACCAAAGCTGTCTTTTCTAAAAATGCTGCCAAAGATTTATCCTCAGAGGTATTTTCAAAATCCACAGCTGCTGAAACTAATTCCTTCAAGTTTTCCAATCTACTTTCATCTTCAATTTCCTTTGAGTTTTCCAACTGCTTAATATAGCCTGTATCCTCCAAAACTGCCTTTACTAAATGTGAAACTGTCAATTGTTCCTTTAAGATCTGTAAGTTTTCCATAAGATCCACAAACTTATTAATGCAGGTCTTATTTCTTGCTGTTAGGGTTGGTACTAGATCCACATCCAGCATTACATTATATAGGTTATCTTCTATTTCATTAGCATGTTGCATAAGCTTATCTACTGTAGCTGCTCCTATACTTCTCTTAGGTACATTTATTATTCTTTGCAGGCTTATATCGTCATCTGGATTATTAAGAACTTTTAAATAAGCCATTATATCTTTGATTTCTTTTCTGTCATAGAATTTGTGTCCACCAATCAATCTATAAGGGATATCCCTCTTTATAAAGGTATCTTCAAAAAGACGGGACTGGGCATTTGTTCTGTATAAAATAGCAAAATCACGATAGCTTCTATCTTCTTTTTCTATAAGCTTTCCTATCTCTGAAGCTACAAACTGTGCTTCATCCCTATCGGAAGGTGCCCTGTAAATCCTTATCTTTTCCCCTGGATCAGTTTCAGTTCTTAAGACTTTTTGCTTACGCTCATTATTGTTTTGTATAACGCTGTTGGCAGCACTTAGTATGTTGCCCTTTGATCTATAGTTTTGCTCAAGCTTTACCACCTTTGCTTCTGGATAATCCTTCTCAAAGTCAAGGATATTTCTGATGTCTGCGCCTCTCCATTCGTAAATACACTATAGCGATAGGTAATCCTTTGATGCTATCTTCAGATTTTCCCCCGCTCCACACCGTACGCGAGACTTTCGTGCTCATACGGCGTTCCATCAAACAACTAAGTCATAACAGTCTCTGTTGTTTGACTTAGGGCTATCCCTCCACCACTTATTATCATGGCTTCAAAGGTACTGTGCCCCTACTTTCACGTACATTCATATGGTTTCTCCCTCTCGGTTTCCTCCATATTACAGGATATCTCTAGAACATTAGATTAACATTCCTGCTGTACGCTTACGACGTTCCGAATTGACTATCTTTACATATCTACTTAGGTGCTTGCTATAGGCCTGCGACATTATACTTCCCTTGCTAAGTATCCCGAATTTCATAACGACCATTCTTACTTTTCGGTATGCCGCCAAAAATATAACATTATATATAATTTCAAAATAGGTGATTATAGACCTTTTAATTCGCAAGTTTGTCAGTATTTCTTTAATACATTCTCACCATATAGATTTTATAGACCCCCGGCCTATCTCCCAACAAATCTGAAAATTTGTAAGGCTTCAGCCGACTTCACCTGGCTTCATACAGCTTTGCATGTTCACAAAACTGCATGCAGGAGTATTAGGGAAAAAGTTTTGGAAAGCATGGTTTCCTCATTCCTTCTTTCGTCAATTCAGTTATATCTGAATTAATCAGATACCTCGATTTCCTGCTAAGAAGCAGTTATACGAGAACGTCTCGCACGATCGTCATCACCCACCACGCAGACATTCCTATGACCTTTACCTAACAAACGTACAAGCTCATACTGAGACTTATTAGTATCCTGATACTCATCCACCATTATGTACTTAAACTTTCTTTGGTAGAATTCTAAAACCTCTTTATTAGTTCTAAATAAGTCTACAGTTTTAAAAATAAGATCATCAAAGTCTAAAGCGTTATTGCTCTTTAATCTTTTTTGATAAAGCACATAAACATCTGCTATTTTATTGTCTCTGAAATTGTGCTGGTTATCCCTTTTAAACTGTTCTGCAGTGATCAGATTATCTTTAGCCTTTCCAATACGTCCAATAATCTCATTTTCACTTATATCTTTATCGTTTATTTTTAGTTCCTTCATACACTGCTTAATTAAGGTTTTTTGGTCGGAGCTATCGTAAATAGTAAAGTTTTTTTTGTAGCCCAACTTATCTATCTCTCGCCTTAAAATTCGTACACAGGAAGAGTGAAAGGTGGATATCCACATAGTGTCCACTATGTCTCCTACCATCCTCCTAACTCTGTCTTTCATTTCTCCGGCGGCCTTATTTGTAAAAGTAATTGCCAGAATTTGAGAAGGATAGATGCCTAAATCCTCAATCATATGGGCAATTCTATATGTAAGCACCCTGGTCTTTCCGCTACCAGCACCAGCTAGTATAAGCACCGGCCCCTCAATGGTGGTAGCAGCATCATACTGCTCCGGGTTAAGCAATTTCTTAAGATCCATGTTCGTCCTCCTATATTCATTTGCTTTCTGCTGCACTTCTTACTAAATAACTATTATTATAATACTTTCCTATTAATATACTCTCTAATCACGTGTTCGTACTATATTATAACACATTTTAATAGACAGAGGAATTGGAGATAAATTCATCAAAGAGCGGGCAAAGATCTTTAGGAACAGTGGCTAATGGCAAAAAAATAAGAAGTAATAAACAAGCTTTTAGGAAAAGCTGGTATATTGCTTCTTTGATATTATTACTTTTCTTTATTACCTTCCTTGTTTGTTTCCTCCTGCCAATTAATACGGTCAAGGACTAAATTATATCCATCACTGCCATAATTCAAGGACCTATTTACCCTACTTATTGTGGCAGTGCTTGCCCCTGTTATTTGAGCAATATCATTGTAGGTCTTCCCTTGCTTAAGCATCTTTACAACCTGCATACGCTGTTCCAGTGCTTTGATTTCTGTTATAGTGCAAAGGTCTTCAAAAAAACGATAACATTCTTCTCTATTTTTTAAGCTCAGTATAGCATCAAATAGAAAGTCCATTCCTGGATCTTCAAGCTTTGATTTATAATTACTCATGCAACGTCCTCCTAAATTGTGTTTTTATATATTAGCACTTTTACGCGGTAAACTTCTAAAGTGTTATACTAATATTATATACTAACAATTTATTTTGGACAATAAAAAAGACATCCTATCAAGATTAAGAAAGGAATATCTAATATAAGAGTGGTTTATTTATCATAAAATCTATCCAGATATTCCACCTAAACACCATAAAGCTTTGTTTTAAAAAAGTGTTGATGGCTTTTCACAGCTTGTCCTGCGCATCCATCAACACTTATTAATAACAAAGCACTATACTGTAAATAACACTTTCTTTACCCATGATTATAGCCCCCCCAAATTCTCTAAACATAAAGTCACACTCTCCATAAGACCTTCTTTTTCACCAACTGCCAACTTGTGGAACCCTTGCATTATCCAATGGCTATCCCAATATGCTCTAAGCTAATCAATAAATAAAACAAAAAAGGAAAAACACAACCCTTGGGGCTAGGTTGTGTTCGCATCTAAATAAAAAGGGGGCTATTTAATCTTTCTATTTATCCTTGCACCTTTATTATATATAATTCAACATAATTTTTCAAGTGGATTTTGGAAATTAAATTGTAAACAAATTTTCAACATGCAGGAAATCATTGAAAAATATGCTTAATCATCTAATAAGCCCACAGCTTCTTTTAGCTGAGCTAGTTCTTCCTCTCTTAATTCCCTGTATGTCCCCTCTTCTAAACTTTCATCTAGCTTTAAGGGGCCAAAGGCTATTCTTTTTAAATAGATAACCTCTTTGTTAACACTTTTGAACATTCTCTTTACCTGATGAAACTTTCCTTCTTGCAAGGTTACCAATACTTCAGAGCCTTGGTCGGAAGCCTTCAATATTTCCAGTTTTGCAGCCATACATTTATAGCCATCGTCTAAAACAATCCCCTTTTCAAAGGCTTCTATATCCTTCTCTTCTACCTTTTTATCTATCCTTGCAAAATATACCTTATCTACATGCCACTTAGGAGAGATTAGTCTGTGGTTTAGCCCTCCATCATTTGTAAGTAGAAGAAAGCCTACTGTATCCTTATCCAATCTACCTACAGGGAAAGGCTCAAAGGCCCTATGCTCAAATTCAAGTAAATCTACCACTGTTTCATCATAGTTATCAAAGGTTGCAGAAACTACACCAGCTGGTTTATTCATAAGTAAATATATGTACTTCCTGTAAATAACCTTCTCATCCCCAAGGTAGATCTGACTCTTCTCTGGATCAACTGTAGTGGCACTATCCTTAATAACCTTACCATCTACGGTAACCATGCCCTTTCTAACTACAGCCTTTATTTCTTTTCTACTGCCATAACCTAAATTACTTAAGATCTTATCTAATCGCTCCAGGAAAATCCCCTCCTCCATTCAATATAGCTTAGCTAGTTTTAGTCTAATTTATATTCTACAATATATAGATCCTTTATTCCAATATTAATATAGTTACTCTACTTTAAATTCTACTATATCATAATCCTCATAAGCAGTTTCATTGTAGCAACTCTTTACTAATGCCAATAATTTATATGTACCTTGCTTATAGGGCATAAAAGTATAGTGATTCATCTTGCTGTATTTCTGTACTAAATTCCATTGGCCTCGCTCCATTAAATAGAATTCATAGTGGAGGTCTCTGCCACCATCGGCCTTTACGGTAAATATTGTTCCCTGGTTAACCTGTAGATTTATTTTATCTCGGAGAATTTTTGTATTAGCCACTGGAACTGCGTCTATTACATCTAAATTAATAACTTTTTTAGAATCAAAAATTTCGCTACTTGTTTTATCCTTTGCCATTACTTCTAAGGTATATTTTCCTCTACACCTTGGTTCTAGGAGATAGCTCTTCTCTTCTATGTAGTCTGTTTCTTCTACAGCATGATTGTTGATTTTCAAAAGATACTTTACTAAGGTATCTTCAGTTCTTCGGGTAATTATATCAAACTTAATTCTATCTCCAACCATATAGCTTTCTTTGGAAGGCATAAGGACGTAGTCTATTTCTGCTGGTATAAACTCCATTACCTCTAGGTGCTTTATCTCATGGCAGTCGTATTCTTCCTTAGAATACTTATCCTTAACCATTATTTCCATAGTATAGCTGCCAACCTCTTCCGGTGTGAAGTTTACCCAGTCGCAGGTTCCATAGTCTACCCTTTCAATTTCTTTGCCATCCTTTGAAACCTTGAAGGAATATCTTAAATTTGAACCACCTGTAGCTATTACATTTACTGAAATTTTTTCTCCTTTAATGAAGTCCATTTCTTTATTCATAATTACATCTTTTATTTTTACCTCATTTTTAGAGACTTCATCTACATAGAATTCCATTTCTGCACTTTGTTCAAATTTTCCTTCAAAAGATTCATCTTTAACCCAAAGAGTAATTTTGTACTTGCCAGGCCTTATAGGCTTCCAAGTATAATGATTTTTTTTGATATAATCAGAATCCTCTGTGTAGTTTCCATCTATTAAATATCTATACAAGAGTTTTCTTCCACCTTTAACTACGGCCCTCAATTCTATGGCACTATCCACCATCTGTGGTGAAATCAAGTCACTGGTGAAACTTATAATTTTTATTTCATTATACGGTTTTACACTATAGGCAATTAAGGCTCTATCATCGTACTGTCTTTGAGAATACATATCCTTTGCCAAACAAAGAATCTTATAATCCCCAGCCTTCTTCTCCACATAGCTTACTATTCTCTTTGTTGAATAATCTTGTAGTAGTTCAGCCTTCCCGTTGGAATCTATTTTTATGAACTTATAAAGAATCATTCTATTATCTTCGTATTGGGCATCTACTTGAAACAAGAGTTCCTTATAGGCTAACAACTCTGTGGACAAACACCTGAAGTCAGTAATTTCTAAAGGCTCCATTGGCTCTACTGTAAAATCCACCTTATAAAAATCATCATAATTATTTTTAGAATCTAACATTCTACATTCCACTAATAACTGATGTTTTCCCGCTGTTTTTACAGTAGTGCTAAGAGTGTTTTCATCACTATAATCCTTAATAAGCTCCCAATTGTCACCACTGCTTATCCAATATTTATAAACTACTGGTCCATCATTAGCCTCAACAACTACATGGAGCTTGTCTCCAATTTTTAAAAGATTTTTATTTAAGGTAACTTGGCTAATAAGTTCTGTATCAACTTCCCCAATAATATAATCTGTTCTAGCAACATAATCGAAGGGTTTTGTACTATCTTTCTTCTTGGCTTGTACCATAAGTATGTACTTACCATCCTTATCTGGTTTCCAAATTGTATAGTTTTTTTCTGTGAAATCCTCGATAGTATCCCAGACACCGTCGCAACCTATTATAAACTTATATAATAGATCTTCCTTGTTAAAATTTTCTACGTACACCTTTATCTCATTGTTTTTGGAAGTTGGGCTTGGTATACTAAAATTGATTTCCATGTTACTCATAGACTTTATCACCTCATCATAAGATATAATTTTTATTTTTAGTTTAAAGTAATCAAGCTTTATAATATAATAATATTGTGATTACTATATAGGGAGGGCTGTAGTTAATGCATATTCAAAAATGTTCTCTAATTAATTTTACCACAATTTCTGTATCAATTGGATATTTTTCTCAATTTGATTGTAAGAAATTTATAGTCAAAAATGGTGATATTTCAATAATTGTAGATGATGTGACAATTAACAACAACGAAGTACTTATTAAACTTAAAAACGCCATAGACATAAGAAAGGAATCGACTGTTTTCTACGATAACATCAGTGCTAAAATAAGCTATTTTCATTTTTATTCTTCAGAAGAATTTGATAAAGCTTACTATACTGATAAAGAATTAGGGGCAAAATATACTAAAGACTACACAATTTTTAGACTTTGGTCCCCAGTAGCTAGCTTTGTAAATCTTTTGCTATATGAGAATGGAGATCCTGCTATAGAAGAAGAAGCTAAGAAATATAAAATGGTTGAAAAAAATGGACTTTGGGAAGTTAAGGTGAAAGGTAACCTTAAAGGATTATTCTATACTTATGAAATCAAGGTTTTTGATGAAGTAAATGAAGTTGTAGATCCTTACGCCAAGTCTTGTGGCATTAATGGCCTAAGAGCTGCTATTCTAAACCTTAAAGAAACAAACCCAAAAAACTTTTACTCTTACAAGGGACCACAGGTAGACCATTATAATGATGCAATTATATATGAGGCAAGTATAAGAGATATATCCATACATCCTGATAGTGGTATCTATCATAAAGGAAAGTTCTTAGGCTTGGCTGAAGAAAACACTGTATCTTCAAAGGGACTAAGTACAGGTCTCTCCCATATATTAGAATTGGGAGTAACCCACGTTCAGCTTATGCCTATATATGATTTCCATTATATAAGCGTTGATGAAAGACATCCCTATAAGTATAACTGGGGCTATGATCCTCAAAACTATAATGTACCTGAGGGAAGCTATGCTACAGATCCATATAATCCATTTTTAAGAATTTACGAACTAAAAAAGCTAATAAAAACTCTTCACAAGAATGGTTTAGGGGTTATAATGGATGTAGTTTACAATCATGTTTTTCATCATGAAACTTCTAATTTCGAAAAAATCTTTCCAGGCTACTATTTTAGGCAATACGATGATGGTTCTTACTGTCAAGGTACAGGATGTGGTAATGACACTGCATCTGAAAGGTCTATGATGAGAAAGTTCATCATTGATTCTGTAGTGTATTGGGCAGAGGAATATAATCTAGACGGCTTTAGGTTTGACCTTATGGGTATTCACGATATTGAAACCATGAATCAGATCTATGAAAAGCTAAAATCTACAGGAAGAAAGTTAATTGTTTATGGAGAAGGCTGGTATCTTAATACCAATATTAGAGATGATCAAAAAGCTAATATATATAACAGCTTTAAGATGAAGGAAATTGGTTTCTTTAATGATAAAATTAGAGACACCATAAAGGGAAGTGTATTTAATATTCACGAAAGAGGCTTTGTAAGTGATAACGATGCAACGGTAGACACCATTAAGTTTTGTGCAGCCGGTTGCGCTTTAAATATCTTTGGCAAACCTGCTACCTTCTATTCTCCAGAGCAAAATATAAATTACTCTTCTTGCCATGATAACTACACTTTATGGGATAAGCTTAAATTAAGTTGTCCAAATGCCACAGAAGAAGAGCTGAAAAATATGACCAAGCTGGCAGACGGAATAATCCTTACTTCCATGGGAGTACCCTTTTTACATGCTGGTTCAGAGTTTTGTAGGACAAAGGGTGGTATAGAAAACAGCTATAATAGTGCAGACACTATTAATAGGATGGATTGGTATGAAAAAGGAAAGTATTTAGATGTAATGGAATATTACAAAGGCTTGATAAAGCTTAGAAAGGAACATAAGGCTTTTAGAATGTATGATAAGGACCAGGTAGCCAATTATCTAAAGTTCCTGACTGGTGGTAGAAGCTGTGTAGCTTTTATTCTCGAAAACCATGCTAACGGTGATATTTGGAAAGATATTATAGTGATCTATAATGGTGCCAACCATTGTAATTCTGTAAGTATACCAGATGGCACTTGGAATGTTGTTGTTAACAAAGAATCAGCTGGCACTGACATACTTGAAACTATAGAAGGAAGTAATTTGGCTGTGGAATCAACGTCAATGATGGTGCTTTACAGGTAAAAATGCAAGTTTAATATTTTCCTAAGCCATAAAAATAGAGACCAAGATTGATGTGAACCCTTTAATCCGGACTTTCGGATAATATTAATTATGCGGCTTGTTGCCTATACTCAATAGGTGACAGGCCGTTCAATTTCTCTTTTATTCTTTTGTTATTATACTAG
>JAAYTB010000115.1 GCA_012523855.1 Clostridia bacterium | reverse complement strand
GAACTTTTTAAAGCAGAGAGTGAGGGAGAGAAAGAACCAAAAACTTCAGTGTTTAGTTCCATATTATCTGTATTATTTATTGGAGGCGGTTATTTCATATATACAAAGAGTTTGTCCGCCTTTGGCATTTTTGCCATATTAATAACCTTGATACTAACTGTAATAGGAACCTTTTTGCTTTTTTCTTCATTAACCCTACTTATTATAAAGCTTTCAAAGAAAAATGAAAGAAGATATTATAAAGGGATAAATATGATTGGAATTTCCCAGCTCCTATTTAGAATTAAAGCTAGTGGGCGAACCTTGGCAACAATTGCAGTATTAAGTGCTGCTACCCTTACGGCTATGGAAGTATCCTCAAGCTTTTATTACGACCTTTCAGTAGATTTACAGAAAAACTATGGCTTTACTTATGCCTATGCAGTAACGATAAGGCTTTAGATAAAAAGGTAGATGATGTCATTGAAAAATATCCACAAAATAAGATTCTTGCTTCTTTAGATATGAATTTTGCTAAAGTAAATGGGCAGTGGTCAGATCTAGCCAAGGAAGCTTCAACAAATATAGTAGAAAAGACAATATCTATAGAGTAAGAGGCCTTATTACTGACAATAAAGAAGACAGCGAAGAAGTGACCGTTGAATTGACCAGCCTATTATCACAAGAGCTTCAGGAAGATAGTGAAGGCTTTTTAAAATTTAGCTCATATTATTCACATTATAAAGCTGGTCTTGGCATTTCAGGGCTGATAATATTTATTACTGCCTTCTTAGGACTATTATTCTTAGCAGCCACTGGCAGTATAATATTCTTTAAACAGCTGTCAGAAGCAAACGACGATAAAGGCAGATATAAAATTCTTAGAAATATAGGTGTTACAAATAAGGAAATAAAAAATTCAATAAGCAAGCAAATATTTGTTGTTTTTGCCTTGCCTCTTGTGATTGGAATAATGCACAGCCTTGTAGCTTCAACACTTTTATCAAGGTTTTTGAGGATAAATTTAACCCTGCCAATCATTATAACTATAAGTGCCTATACTCTTATATACATGATTTATTATTTCTTAACGGTAAACTCTTATCATAAGATTGTTACTATAAATAATTAACTTCTTTAAACTATAGGCATTATATTAGCTTAATATTAAGAAAAGGGTGGTCATCTTTCAGGATGATCATTCTTTTTTGTCTTTAATTTTAATATTATCACCGATAAATACTACTGAAATCTAATAAAAAAATTATCTTTTTAAAGTGGATCTAATTACATAGATAGCAAGAAAGTTTTTATTAAAAAAATTAATAGTTACAGGTCAATAATTCAACTTTAATTATTACTTTAGAAAAACTGACACAGGTATTGGTATATAAGGCTTTTGAAGGTGTGGAGAAAGCCTATAATGCTGGCGGAAAAATGGAAGGAAAAAATAATTATAATTAAAGATAAAATAATTAAAAAATTCTATTGATTTCCTAATAAAAAAATGTATAATTATATATTGTCAGTTTAGTAAACCTAAACTTTAATTTTATAAAGATGAGGATTAATATTTGTAAACTTATTGCTCAAAATATATTAAGAGGTGGAGTATGCAAATTGGAGAGAAGATCAAAAGATTAAGAATTGAAAGACAGCTTACTCAAGAAGAATTGGCAAATAGATGTGAATTATCAAAGGGGTTTATATCTCAATTGGAAAGAGATTTAACTTCTCCTTCCATAGCAACTTTAAAGGATATATTAGATGCTCTAGGAACCAATTTAAACGAGTTCTTTACAGAGGAACGGGAAGAAAAAGTAGTTTTTGTCAAGGATAATATGTTTGTAACATCTGATGAAAAACTAAAATATACTTTGACCTGGTTAGTATCTAATGCGCAGAAAAACTCTATGGAACCAATTCTCATCACCCTTGGACCGAAGGGACAATATGTTGAAGATGAACCTCATGAGGGTGAGGAATTTGGATATGTGCTATCAGGTTCAATAATACTTCATTTAGGACGTAAAAAATATAAGGTTAAAAAGGGAGAAAGTTTCTACTTTAAACCTAACATTAACCACTATATTTCTAATAGCGGAAACAGTACAGCAAAAGTTATTTGGGTGAGTACGCCACCATCCTTTTAAAGTATATGAAAGAGGTGTTAAATTTGCAGGATTCTAATAAGGATATAATTGTAGATCTTAAGAACATTACAAAAAAGTATGATGACAATATGGTCATTGAAAATTTGAATTTGTATATAAGAAGGAATGAATTTATAACATTACTAGGTCCCAGTGGTTGTGGAAAAACAACAACATTAAATATAATAGCTGGTTTTGAAGAACCTAATAGTGGGGACCTAATATTTGAGGGTAAAGTTATTAATGAAGTACCTCCTCATAAAAGACAAATAAATACTGTGTTTCAACGATATGCCCTATTTACTCATATGAATGTATATGAAAATGTGGCTTTCGGACTTAGAATAAAAAAGCTTCCGGAGAAGGAAATAAGAGAAAAGGTAAAGGTTATGCTCAAGCTTGTTGATCTTGAAGGTTATGAAAATAGATCAACAGATTCTTTAAGTGGTGGTCAGCAACAAAGAGTAGCTATAGCCAGAGCTTTAGTTAATGAACCAAAGGTTTTGCTACTGGATGAGCCTCTTGCTGCCTTGGATTTAAAACTTAGGAAGGAAATGCAACTTGAACTAAAAAGAATCCAGCAAAGCTTGGGGATAACCTTTGTTTTTGTTACTCATGACCAAGAGGAAGCTCTGACAATGTCAGATACTATCGTAGTTATGAATAAAGGAAGAATTCAGCAAATTGGAACACCAGAAGATATTTACAATGAGCCTAAAAATGAATTTGTAGCTAGATTTATAGGTGAAAGCAATATTTTTGACGGTATAATGCATGAAGATTATAGGGTTTCTTTTGAAGGAAGAGAGTTTCAGTGTGTAGACAAGGGCTTTGATAAGGATGAAAAAATTGATGTTATCATAAGACCAGAAGATATTAAGCTTGAAGAATATGGTCAAGGTATGCTTAATGGAACAGTTACTTCTGTTATTTTTAAAGGAGTTCACTACGAAATTGAAGTAGAAGCTAATAATAAAAAATGGCTTATACACAATACTAAACATGTGAAGGTTTCTGAAAAAATTGGTATGAATATATATCCTGAGGATATACATATCATGAGAAAGGCTAGGGAAGTAGAATGAAAAAGAAGAACTCAATAGCTCACTATCCTTATATTGTATGGAGTATTATTTTTATTGTTGTTCCTTTATTTCTGGTGCTTTACTTTAGTCTTACCAACAGCGATGGTGTTTTAACCCTGGAAAATTATCAGAAGCTCTTTAAGCCTAATTACATGAATGTATTTCTTAATTCTATGAAACTGGCAGCTATATCTACAATCTTGTGCCTTATTTTAGGATATCCTTTGGCATATGTTCTTTCAAAAATGGACACTAAGGTTAGGAATTTTCTTATGCTACTTTTAATTATACCTATGTGGATGAACTTTCTTTTAAGAACTTACGCTTGGATGTCTATCATAGGAAGAAACGGAATAGTAAATACTATTCTTAAGGCTATAGGCATTCCTGCTATGAACATATTATATACAGATACTGCTGTTATTCTTGGTATGGTATATAATTTTCTACCATTTATGATCATACCTATATATACAGTGCTTATAAAAATAGACACAAATGTTATAAAGGCTGCTGCAGATCTTGGAGCTAACAAGTTTATTATTTTTAAAAGAATAATCTTTCCTTTAAGTATACCGGGAGTTATGTCTGGCATAACTATGGTTTTTATGCCAGCAGTTTCAACCTTTGTAATATCAAAGCTTCTTGGAGGCGGACAGTTTATGCTTATAGGTAACTTGATTGAGCTTCAATTTACCACTGTTGGAGACTGGTATTTTGGTTCAGCTATATCAATTTTGATGATGATAATTATACTTGTATCTATGGCTGTACTTTCAAGGTACGAAGATAAGGACGAGAAGGAAGGCGGTGGTTTCCTATGGTAGGAAAATGGACTAAAAGAATTTATTTAACAATAGCATATATATTTTTATATGCTCCCATAATATTTCTCATAGTTTTTTCCTTCAACTCCGGGAGAAATTCATCAAGCTGGGATGGCTTTTCTTTAAAATGGTATAGCTCCCTTTTTGATAATCAGAGAATCTTAAAAGCCCTATACTATACTGTAATTGTAGCCGTTATTTCTTCTGTAATATCAACGGTATTAGGTACTTTAAGTGCTCTGGGAATAGACAAAATGTCTGGTTGGAGGAAAAAGGCTATACTTAATATTAATTATTTACCGGTTTTAAATCCGGATATAGTTACAGCAATTTCCTTGATGACCTTATTTGTATTTTTTAGATTAACCTTTGGATTTAAAACACTTATAATAGCACATGTGGTTTTTTCTACCCCATATGTTATTGTATCGGTACTTCCAAAGCTTAGGCAAATGCCTGATGACTTGGTAAAGGCAGCTCAGGATTTAGGGGCAACACCTTTCTATACATTTAGAAAAGTTATATTGCCACAAATAATGCCAGGTATTTTTGCAGGTTTTCTAATTTCCTTTACAATGTCCATAGATGACTTTGTAATAAGCTTTTTTAATACAGGCTCTGGGGTAACAAACCTTTCCATTGAAATTTATTCAATGGCCAGAAGAGGTGTAAGCCCTGAGATAAATGCTCTATCCACTTTAATGTTTATATCCATATTTATACTTTTATTTCTTGCAAATGGTAGAGATTTAATTAAAATTGATAGGAAGAGAGGTAAAATTAATGACTAGATTTAAGAAAGTTTTATCCTTAGCAATTGCTGCTATGATTTCAGCAGCGATATTTACTGGCTGTGCTGGTGACAAAAACAAGGTTACAATTAATGTTTTTAACTGGGGAGAATATATAGATGAAGATATTCTAGATGATTTTGAAAAGGAAACAGGTATAAGAGTTAATTATGAAATCTATGCTACCAATGAAGAAATGTATGAGAAAATAAAGGCAGGTACAACAAGCTATGACCTAATTGCACCGTCAGACTATATGCTTGAGAGAATGATTAAGGAAGATCTTGTTCAGGAGATTGACTTTAATAATTTACCTAACTTCAAAAATATAGATGACAGTTATAAAAATATGTCCTACGATCCTGAAAATAAATATTCAGTACCTTATATGTGGGGAACAATAGGTATCATATATGATAAAACACAGATAAAAGATAAAATAGATAGCTGGGATGATCTTTGGAATAGTAAATATAAGAATGATATTTTCATGTCCGATGACATGAGAAACTCAATTGGCATATCCCTAAAAAGACTGGGCTATTCCTTAAACTCCACAAATCAAAAGGAGCTTGACAAGGCTACAGAAGAGTTGATTAAACAAAGAAACAATTTAAATGCTGTATATATTGGAGACCAGGTTAAAGATACATTAAGAAATGGGGAGAAAAATATAGCGGTTATTTATTCTGGTGATGCCACCGTACTAAAAGAGGAGGAAAAAGGTAGGTTTGAATATGTAATACCTAAAGAAGGTACAAATCTCTGGTTTGATGTTTGGGCTATTCCTAAAAGTGCAAAACATAAGAAGGAAGCAGAAATGTTTTTAAATTACCTTCTAGACGCTGAAGTTAATAAGAAGAATGTAGACTATATTGGTTATGCTACACCAAACAAGGCAACCTATGAACTCCTTGATGAGGAAGTTAAGAATGATAAGTCCGCTTATCCAGATAAGGAAATCCTTGATAAGTCAGAGGTTTATATAGACCTTGGTGACTTTAGAAAAGCATATAATGATGCTTGGTTAAAGGTTACTTCAAGATAATATAGGGCTGTGGTATTAGAGTTTTTATCTCTAATACCACAGCTCTTTAGCTTTATTTATAATATAATAAAGAAGTTTTTGGTCTTAGAAGAATGGTTATACAAAAGAGACTTTAGATATAAAAATACAGTTAAATATAAGACTTTATTTGAGAGAAACGGTAAACAAATAGAATGTTCTATTCAATTAAAAGATGCCAAGAGTCTAGCGGCGATTACAGAGGAAAATACCTTGTTTTTATCAATTTGTTCTAACGCCAAAATTCCATACGTTAAAGATGTACGGCCACAAACCTGCTTAATAATAACAGAAGGCACCGAAACTGAGGTAAATTACTTTCAGATATTGACTTTTTAAGGCTAGTCCTACTTTTAGGAGTAGATAGCTGATTGAAAAAGATATAAATGTTAGTAGGCTGACCGTTGATATACAAATTAGGACAGCAAAAATAATAATCATCATAACATCCAGTAAAGGGGTAAGGTCTATTTTCATATTATTTCTCATATGCAAGCTCACCTTCATTACACTTGTCTATTCTGTCAAGAAGCAGATTAAGGTTTGATTGATTTTCCTCTACTAAGTGGCCTATATAGCCATCTGCAGCTTTGAAAATAATTGCAAAAAGTAATCCCCAGAAGGTAGAGGTTAGAGCCACTGTGAAGTTTAACATCATATTCTCACCTTCAAAAGAAACAACTTTAAGCAAGGAAAGTATAGTTCCTAGCATGCCTAATAATGTGAACATTCCATTTATTGTAGAGAATAAACTATAAAGTTTTAGTTCTTTGTCCTGAAGCTCTTTTAGCTTGTGCAAGTCTAGAGACTTTGATGACTTATCACTAAACTGTTTCAGCAAGACAGAAATTGAAAGATATACTTTAGACTCCAATTGACTATTTAGGGCCTTGCTATATTTAAAAGTCTTAGGCAGCAGGTATAAGCCATTTACCAATGCTAATAAAATGATTATAAAATCATAAACTAAAATATTTTTCACTATTATTTGAAACATACAATTTTCTCCTTAAGTAAATTTAAAGTATTTAATGCTTATTAGTTATATGCATACACTTTACTAAGATAATTAATGATATAAAATTTAAAAATATGACTTTTATAAGGAAGATGTTGAAAAAAAGTTAGTCAGGGAAGACTAAGTTACCTAATAAAAAGCTCATATAAGGAAAGACTAATTTATAGAAATTTAATGAAAAGGGAGGTACTTTCTATGAAGAAAAGCAGAAAAATGAAAAAAGGTAGACATGAACAAGCAATGGAAATGGCTAAGGAAATGATTGATAAGGGTATTGGCATGAGTAAAATAGTTGAGGAAACAAAGCTTACAGAAGAAGATGTAACTAAGGCTAAAGATAAGTGGGTTGATCAATCTTAGAAGATCTTTTT
>JAAYTB010000114.1 GCA_012523855.1 Clostridia bacterium | reverse complement strand
TTTCTATAACTTTTGTAGGATTTGTTTTGAAGTCTTCTGCTATATTCTTATTTTCCTTTATTATATTAAGGACTTTTTCAATTTTATCTTTCATTTTGCCACTCCTCATTAGTTATTTTTTTCTTAAATCAAAGGCTTCGATTGGTCTTGGCCCTCTTAAAATTTTTCTTTTAATTTGAAGATCCCCGGATACATCTGTTCTTATTCGCCATTCGATTAATCTTATTTCTCCATCTTCTATTTCAATACCCTGTATTCCGCTTGCTCTAACACAAGAACCGTCGTTAAAGTAAGGTAATTCATTGCTTTTAGGAAAGTGAGGTCTATGGGTATGGCCGCAAATAATCATAATTTTATTTGTTTTAATCCAATGCTTGTAGATTCGTTCGATCTTATGAATTTGTTCTGCATTTTTTACAGGGCTTGCAGGATTTATAAAACCAATTGAGTGAAAAAATCTCCAAAAATATCTTACTGTAATCATATTGAGCCGCCAAAGTTTATCGTTCATTATATCTCCTTGATGACCATGGACAGCTAGTATTTCCTGACCAGTATCTCTGTGCTTAAAGACCACTGCTTCATGCATAATTATTCCTGGAAACAATTCTATCTCTTCTTCGTTATAATCATCGTAGAATTTATAATAGTTCTTTTCTATGTATCTCTTGTATTTCAAGCATATATTGTGATTGCCATATAGCATAATCAATCTGCCAGAATCATAAAACCTTTTTAATAGAGAATACACTTCGTCGTGAGCCAGCCTTATATGTTTAAAATTAGAGTGTTCCCAAAGTTCGTCTCCATCTCCTAGTTCCACATAGGTGTAACCATTTTTAAAATAATATTCTAATGCAAATAAAAAAATATTTTGGTTCTTAGCAAATTCGTCTGACGGTGTAGCATCGCCCCTATGACAGTCGCTGAAAAATATGTATTTAGAACTATTATCAAAGTATTTAATTTTGGCATTTTTGTAAGCCTCAGTTAATCTTTTTTCTGCTGACTTTTTTCCCATAAGACAGAGCCCTCTTTTATCATTAAGTAAATATAGTTATTTTTCCATAAATAAATATAGTTATTCCTATATCTATCTTTTATCATCTTAGGTTACCTTTCAAACTATTAAAAAACCATCAAAGTTTATAGATAGGGATATGCTTTAAATTATCCACATGAAGGGGAAAGTTATGCCCTTTTCTGTGGATTTTTATTTTAAATTGTGGATAAAAAATGGACTGTTAATGTGATTAAGAACTATTAATAAAGGGAGTTTGTAAATAGTATTTACAGTTATATTAGAAAAATTTCAAAATTTATTCAAAGATTAGAGTTTACTAAGGAAGAATAAAGTGGTACTATCAATTCAAGAAAACGTTTTGATAAACAGAAAGGGCGGGTAAAATGAAGAAGTTAAGGGTAGGAATTATTGGTGCTGGGCAGATTGTTGAAGTAAGTCATATGCCAAATTACATAAAAATGCTGAGGATGTAGAAACGCTTTCAATCGTAAATGTAAACATAGAAAGAGCAAAGTATATGGCGGAAAAGTTTAATATACCTTATTACTTCTCCAGCTATGAAGAAATGTTCAAAAATATAGAGCTAGACGCAGTTAGTGTGTGTACTCCTAATAAGTTTCATGCAGAAGTAGTTATAGCAGCTTTAAATAATGGTTGTCATGTTCTTTGTGAAAAACCACCAGCTACATCAAAGGCCGATGCAGAAAGGATGACTGAGGCAGCAAAGAAAAATGGAAAGATGTTAACCTACAATCTTCATTTTAGACAAAGTGAAGAGGTCCAGGCTGTTAAAAACTTTATTGATGCTGGTGAATTCGGTGAAATTTATGCTGCTAGAGTTCAGGTCTTAAGGAGAAGAGGAATTCCAGGCTGGGGTGTTTTCACCAATAAAGAGATCCAAGGAGGGGGACCTCTTATTGATATTGGAGTTCATATGCTAGATACGGCCCTATATCTGAAGGATTATCCAGAGGTGGACTATGTTTCTGCTGCTACTTACGACAGGATTGGTAAAAGAGGCGGCCTTGGACTTATGGGTAGCTGGGATCCTGCTAAATTTACTGTGGAGGATTCTGCCTTTGGCTTTATCCGATTTAAAAATGGAGCAAGTTTAATGCTGGAAAGCTCCTTTGCCCTCAATATTAAGGACCGTTCCTTGATGAATGTTAATTTGTTTGGAGAAAAGGCTGGAGCTACTGTTTTTCCGCCTGTTATTTACAGTGAAAAGC
>JAAYTB010000113.1 GCA_012523855.1 Clostridia bacterium | reverse complement strand
CGGATAAGAGATGTAAGGTAAAGAAACAGTTGCTGGTTGGAAATAGCGACTGTCTCTTTATTTTTTATTAGGATAAGATCTTAAAGTCCAATACTCTCTAGGTATTCGTCGTAAGTCATTCTCTTATCAACAATACCATCATCAGTAATGGCAATAATTCTATTTGCAATTGTTTGTATAAACTGGTGGTCATGGGAGCTAAAGAGTATATTGCTCTTAAAGTCTCTAAGACCATTGTTTAATGCAGTGATAGATTCAAGGTCAAGGTGGTTTGTAGGCTGATCAAGAATTAGTACATTGGCGCTGCTTAGCATCATTCTTGATAGCATACATCTTACTCTTTCGCCACCGGATAGAACCTTAGCTTCTTTTAAAGCTTCATCGCCGGAGAATAACATTCTGCCTAGGAAGCCTCTTAGGTAGCTTTCTGATTTTTCCTCAGAGAATTGTCTTAACCAGTCTACCAGGTTTAATTCACAGTCATTGAAGAACTGGGAGTTATCCTTGGGGAAATAAGAGCTTGTTATTGTTATGCCCCATTTGTATTCCCCACTGTCTGGCTCCATTTCTCCCATAAGTATTTTAAACAAGGTGGTAACTGCTAGCTCGTTATCCGCTAGGAAGGCTATTTTATCATCCTTTGATACGGTAAAGCTTACATTGTTAAGAACCTTAACTCCATCTATAGTCTTTGTTAAGCCTTCAACTCTTAGAATATCGTTACCTACTTCTCTTTCAGGCTTGAAACCAACAAAAGGATATCTTCTGCTGGAAGGTTCAATGTCTTCTATATTAATTTTATCTAATAGCTTCTTTCTTGAAGTAGCCTGCTTGGACTTAGAAGCATTGGCACTAAATCTGGCAATAAAGTCCTGAAGGGCTTTTATTTTTTCTTCCTTCTTCTTGTTCTGATCCTTCATTAATTGTAGGGCTAGCTGGCTGGACTCATACCAGAAGTCATAGTTTCCTACATAGAGCTTAATCTTTCCATAGTCAACGTCGGCTATATGGGTACATACCTTATTTAAAAAGTGTCTATCGTGGGATACAACTATAACAGTACCTTCAAAGTTTATAAGGAACTCTTCTAACCAGTTAATAGACTTTATATCCAAATGGTTGGTAGGCTCGTCAAGAATTAGAACTCCTGGCTTACCGAATAGGGCTTGAGCCAAGAGGATCTTAACCTTTTCTCCACCTTCTAGCTCTGCAACCTTCTTTTCATGGAGTTCTGTGCCTATACCTAGGCCCTGTAGCAGTGAAGAAGCCTCAGCTTCAGCTTCCCAGCCGTCTAATTCTGCGAATTCTGCTTCTAGTTCAGAAGCCTTGATACCATCTTCATCTGTAAAGTCAGCCTTGGAATAGAGCTCATCTTTTTCCTTCATAATTTCATATAATCTTGGATTTCCCATTATTACAGTTTCAATAACAGGAAAGTCATCAAATTGATAGTGGTCCTGTTTTAGTACAGAAATTCTAACACCTGGAGCAACACTAACCTCACCAGTATTTGCTTCGATTTCTCCAGAAAGAATTTTTAAAAAGGTACTTTTTCCTGCACCATTAGCACCAATTACTCCATAACAATTGCCTGGTGTAAACTTTAAATTAACATCTTCAAAAAGCTTACGGCCTCCATATCTTAAACTTACATTTGTAACAGTTATCACTAACAAATCATCCTTTTCTTATAATATTAACAAGCTGTGTTACTTCTAATTTTTAATTACACTTTGCCATTATATCATAAAAGTAAGATTAACTCATTAGTTATAATTAAATATAAAACTCTGTTTTAAGAAGGTGTTGATGGACAAGTTTAATGGGCCATATACTGAAACCAAGCCTCTATTTGAGCAATAATCTCAGCTTGACCAGGGAGGATTGGGCTGGCAGAAACTGCAAATTGGTTTAAATTGACAATACGTTCCATTGGGGATGAGGATGTTAACTCTATAATCCGGCAAGGTGCTGGTGAAATGTGAGTACCAAAGCTATTAGCCAGTTGCAAGGCCTTTTGTGAAGCATTTCTTACAGCTAGGTCTAAGGCTTGGCGGTAATAGGCAGAGGGGTTTTCAACAGAAAAGTTTATGTCCTCCACCCGATTAGCTCCATTAGCAGTGGCAGTGTCTATTATTTCTCCAATTATACTAAAGTCTTTTATTGTAAGGGATAAAATGTTAGTAACTCTGTAGCCTCTAAAAACCTGTCGGCCCTCAATATAATCATACTGGGGTTGAATATCAAAGAAGGCTGTGCTTATATCCTGTCTGGGAATATTCATCTTATATAGGCTATTAATTACTGCATTTATTTTTGCGGTATTTTCACTTTGGGCCTTTTCTAAACTCATGTCTTCCGTTACAACACCTATTCTTATAGTAGCTTTAGTTGGGTCGGCGCTTACACTGCCTATACCTGTAACTTTTATAATACCCTCCTGAGAAGTACATAGGGACATTGGATTTTGGTAGCCATAATTAATCATAGATATTAACCTTCATTGAAATTATTATACTATATATAATATTGCGGTTTATTTAGGAACTGTTACTAAAAAAAAATTAGAT
>JAAYTB010000112.1 GCA_012523855.1 Clostridia bacterium | reverse complement strand
TGAACACTATCTATAGACTTACTATTGATACTTTCGAAGCCAATAAATAGACTTTGACAGCCACTTTCCTTCATTTCATCTAATAAATCAGGCATATCAACAATATTGGAAGTAACTGCTGCATTCCATTTTAGTTTTAATGGCTTTATTTCCTTTAATAATTCCATTGTCCACTTTGGATTTCCTATAAAATTATCATCAATGAACATTATATGTCTGGTTTTTAAGGCCTTTATATCTTTAATTACATCCTCTACTTGTACTGACTATATTGAGTAACAGTTATTGCTACCAAGTCCACATGACTATTAAAATCTATCTTTTCAACATTTTCATTCTCTATAATAACTTCATGGCCGGTTGAATCAATTTAATTATCATATACTAACACCTCATATAAACTTCACTCAATTTTTATAGCTATATCTCTTTTCAAAAACTGAGGTAAACACTGCAGCTACACTAGTCAATAAAAATACTATTAATCCAAAGAACAGGATACCTGGCACATCATCTTTTTCTGCCATAAGATATAAGAATGGCATGCTTATAAGGTACAAGCAACTGATTGTAATTGCACTGTATCTTATATTCCTTAAGTTCCCTGCAGCTCTTTCCCATAGAGCCTTGTCTTTGTAAATATTCACCAGGACTTTTATAGTCTGATATAAGGCAAATAAAAAAGTTATCACTGATCCATACAAAGACACTAAACCTGAATATCTCAAGTAGGCCGACACCGGAATCACTTCTGACAAACCAGTCAACACTGCAGGCAACAAGAATATTAAAAAGCCAAGAATGGAAACTACAATAAGAAGTGTCCCTAAGCTTAAAATGTGTTTTCTTCCTTCTTTCATAAAAAGCACCTCACTATTAATTTTAAATCTATGGATAGAATAGCCATTATTTATCGTTTTTCAATAATTTTTTATTGCAATTTGACCTATTTTTATTGTTTAAAGTCTTTTACTCTTTTCAAGTTTTTTAAACAAGAAATCAGCAGTAATATTTCCCAATATTACTGCTGCTTATCTCTTACATAAAACTATTAATAAATCTTAGTCGTCCAATCCTCACAATTCCAAACTTCAGTAACTAGATCCCTATAGAATTCCGGTTCGTGGCATACTAGCAATATGCTGCCCTTATATTCTTTTAAGGCTCTCTTAAGCTCATCCTTGGCCTCCACATCTAAGTGGTTGGTAGGCTCGTCCAGAATTAATATATTAGTTTCCCTATTTATTAGCTTTGCCAGTCTAACCTTGGCAGCCTCTCCTCCTGAAAGGACCTTTACCATACTTTCAATATGCTTTGTTGTAAGTCCGCACTTTGCAAGGGCAGCTCTAACTTCATACTGGGTATATCCAGGAAAGTCATTCCAAAACTCTTGAATACAAGTATTAGTGTTTCCTTCTCTAGTTTCCTGTTCAAAGTAACCAATATACTGATAGTCTCCTAGCTTCACCTCTCCACTTAAGGGCTGTATTTGGCCTATTAAGCTTTTTAACAAGGTGGTCTTTCCAAGACCGTTGGAACCTACTAGAGCGATTTTCTGCCCCCTCTCCATGTAAAGGTTAAGAGGCTTGGTCAACGGATGGTCATAGCCTATCACAAGATCCTTACTTTCAAAGATCACCTTTCCAGAAGCTCTAGCTGCCTTAAAATTAAAGGTTGGCTTTGGCTTCTCCTGACTAAGTTCTATTCTATCCATCTTATCCAGTTTCTTCTGTCTGGATTTTGCCATATTGGCTGTAGCTACGTTGGCCTTATTTCTAGCAACAAAGTCCTCCAGCCTTGCTATTTCAGCCTGTTGCCTTGCATAGGCCTGCTCTAATTGTTTCTTTTTAGCCTCATACACTCTTTTAAAGTCTTCATAATTTCCAACATATCTAGTTAAACTTTTATTTTCCACATGATATATTAAATTAATTACTGAATTTAAAAAAGCTATATCATGGGATATTAATATAAAGGCATTTTCATAGGCATTCAAGAATCTCTTTAACCATTCAATATGTGATTCATCTAAATAATTGGTAGGCTCGTCCAAAAGTAATATATCCGGAGTTTCTAGTAGCAGTTTAGCCAGCAAAACTTTAGTTCTTTGACCTCCGCTTAGATCCCTTACATCCTTATCCAAACCAACATCAGTAAGGCCTAATCCTTTAGCAGTTTCTTCAATCTTAGCATCGATAATATAAAAACCATTATGGTCTAGCATATCTTGAATTACTGCTGTTCTTTCCAGCATCTTTTCAAGTTCATCAGGATCCGCCTCTCCCATTTTTTCATAGAGCTCATTCATCTCTAATTCAGCATCAAACAAATACTGAAAGGCTCCCCTAAGCACATCCCTTATGGATTGTCCACTTTCAAGGACTGCATGCTGGTCCATGTAACCTACTCTAACCTTATTAGACCATTCAATCTGGCCTTCATCTGGCTGAAGCTTTCCTGTGATTATATTCATAAAGGTTGATTTCCCTTCACCGTTAGCCCCAATAAGACCTACGTGTTCACCTTTTAATAATCTAAAAGAAACATCTTCAAATATAGCTCTATCTCCAAAGCCGTGACTTATATTTTTAACTGTTAATATGCTCATATTTATCCCCCAACAAAAAGTTTAATTCAAATAAATACACTTAACTATTTTAATTGAAGCTACTATATGTGTCAAAGACTTTCTATTTACTATCTAGGGGAATTTTTCTTATACCACTGAAGACTTCAGTATTAATCTACTAATTCTATTCTGTCTATAACTTCTATTCGGACAATGACCTTTTTCTCAACAGCCTTTTTATCTATAAAGGCTACTTTTACCCATTCATCATCTACATCTATGATTTCATATACCTTTTTATCGTCTTCTAAGAATGATGTAACATCACTAAAGGTAATCTTACATTTATGACCCTTTAATTCATTTATTAACTTAGACATTCTATCATCTCCTCTCAAAGCTCTTTTTAATTTAACCAATTCTCTTTCAAGTTTTTTTACCATATTATTCTTCAAAATAGAATTTTAAGTTATTTTCTTTAAGTCTATCTATAAATAAAAATAAAAGGCTGGCTCGGGCCAACCTTTTATTTTGCCTATTGAAAGCTTTCATTTATATAGATAGAAGTCGCCATCTTCAGTATATATGTATACCTTTCCACTACTCTGGCTAACTAAGTAGTTAACCTTTTCTTTTTGTCCTGAAAAATATTTAGAAGGATACTTATAGAAGCTTTCATCAAAATACTTGTGAGTTTTTTGCTTATTTAAATCCAATTCATCTTTTAATTTTAGATCTGTCTTCTTAAGCAAGGTCTCTAAAGCTTCTTCAGCTGTTAATTTCTTCCCTTCATCAGCCAGATCCCTATTCTTTTGATTTTCAATTTCCTTAATAAGCTGAATATTTTGCTGCTCTATCTGGCTCTTGATACTCCCCTTAAAGGACCTATCCTTACTATACCAATCCTTGCTTTCAAAATACCTTTGTAGCTGTTTATTTTTAAATATATAGCCGTGTCTAGCATAAATCTCATTTCTTGCTATCATCAAAAAGCAGAGCTCCAATTCCTCAACTTCATCCTTAGATAATTTCTCTTCATGACTATTTTCTAACACATAGCCATCAGGTCCCCCATTTTTAATTTTAAGGGCTTTTTCCTCCTTATTTGATGGGCTATTTTCATCTGTACTAGTAGCTAAAACTTCCTTGCCTCCTGAACTATCAATGAGCTTAATGCCAGTAAAGACAAGTATTATAGTTACTACTAAGGAAAGTCCAATTATAACTTCTTTCTTATAGTTTTGCCTAAGTTTATTAATTAGTTCAACAAAACTACCGCCCTTATCTTTTTCCTTTGTTACCCTTGTGTCCTCTACACCTTCTAGCTTATCCATAACAATTGTATAGTCTTTATGTACCTCTTTCCTATTTAGATCTTCTTTTCCTAATTTCCTGTTTTCAGCTTGTAGATTAGGATTAATTTCCTTCAGCTTACCATCTGCTGTAATCATTGGAGCAGCACAGTTCCTGCAAAAATTCGACTTATGTTCATCAAACTTTCCACAATTATAACAATACATAAATACCACCTTTCTTAAGTCTAATGACCCTTATAATGGATTTCGCTATTCATTCCATTTTCTTCCATTATAATTATATAACATATTCACTGATATTTCTATGGCTTTGTTTACATTAAGCTAAAAAATAAAAAAAGCTGCTAGGCAGCTTTTTTTGATATCAGATATCTGACTTTCCTCTATTATTTAAAAATTAATTATCACTTGTTATAAATTGGCCATTAAAATAAGGCACTATCCTTGTTATATCCTTTTGGCAACAGTAGTCCAAATCTTTAGTAAAGCCTAGTTCCTTAATAACATTATAATGCCTTGCATGGCGGATAAAGCTTCTTATATCACTATGGTTATTATAAGTGTGGAATGCAGTATAGGCCAAATCTGTCATTTCTATAGGTAAGAGATCCTTTAAACATTTAATAATATAACCACCGCATATAAAATCGTCCATGGAAAACTCACTGTTGGTTCCAGCGTTGACAATGACTATATCCTTTCCCAAATCTGCCAGCCTCTCTGCTGAAGCTTTTCCATTAAGAAAGGATCCTATAAGAATGGAGTCTGCACTGCTAGAGCCTTGTATGGCTCTAGTTCCATTTGTAGTGGATATAATTAAAGTCTTATCCTTCACTAGGTCTTTAGTGTATTCTAAAGGTGAATTAGAACAATGGAAACCATCAATTTTCAAAGCATTTCTTTCCCCACCTAAAATATAGTCTTCCCTAGAAAGCTTGGCCATTTCTAAGGCTCTTTCTACAGTTAATACTGGAATTACTTTTTTACATCCATTCATCACTGCTGTAGTAATTACAGAAGTGGCCCTAAGCATATCGATAACTATAGCTGTTTTTCCTTTAATCTTATCATCTGATATATGATCTGCTGATATTATAAGGTCTACTTTCATTTTTACAACTCCTGTCTATTTTCCTTCCATATTAGGAAGGCCATATAAAATACTGTAGCTTGCTTAAAGTTTCTAATATCATAACCTGTATCCTTGTAAATTTTGTCCAGTCTATATATTAGAGTATTTCTATGAATATATAATCTTCTAGAAGCATCGCTTATATTGAGGCCACTATTTACAAACTCTTCTATGGTATTTATTACCTCTGAATCAAAGGCAGTAAACTTATCACTGAAACTATCACCTAACTCTTTTTTCATTTCTGAACTTATATTATAGACGATCTTTTCTAAAATCATTTTGCTAGAGCTGTATATTCCCCCTTTTATATTGAACCTTTTTCCTAGTTCCATGCTTTCTTTTGCATCTAGGTAGGCTTTTTTAATATCTTCCGCCTTAAACACTATGTTAGAAAAACTTATCTGACATGAAAAATAGAAGTCAGAAACAATAGAATCCTTTATACTCTTTGCATGTTCATATACTTCATCAAAGCTACCTATTAACAAGATCTCATTTCCATAAACCATGCTTATTACATCTTGTTCACTATACAATTCCTTAATAATATTCAAAGCCTCATATTTGTTTCCCTGTATTTCAACTAAGAGTAAGCTAATGCCTTTTTCTAAGAAAGGAAGAGCCTTTTCTAAATTAGCTTTTGCCATTTCCTTGCCTTCAATTAGATCAATGACAAATTGCTCCTTAGCTGAAAACAACTCCCTATACTTATTTTCTATTGTATATTGTAGCAGCGGAATACATATTTCATACTTCTTATCTAAGACTATGAATACTTTATATTCACCTAAGTATAGGACACTAGTTGCTTTATTTTCCTCTTCAATTTCTTTCAAATTATCATAGTAAATAGCTTGATCTTCCCCTATTAGTCTAAACTTAATGCCACTTTTATCGCTAACTTCCTCTAAATAACGGTTAAAGTTATCCATATCCACTGCCACCTTCCTAATTCAATAACAGACACTAGTCAATTCATTACCATTCATAATTTATTTTATCAAATATCAATTTAACTCGCAAATATCTGTAGTGGATTTTTTATTTATAAGAAAAAAACTCCATGAATACATAATATACTCATGGAGTTTCTTGATTACACTTATTTAATTTAAATTAGATAATTGTAATTTCAGTTTCCTTATCAAATACATGAATCTTATTTGCATTGAAAACTACTCTTAACTTATCTCCAGGTCTGCACTTTGAAGTTCCATTTACTCTTGCAACCATGTTTGCTTTACCCTTAGCAAGATAAATGTAAGTTTCAGCACCCATCAATTCAGTTACTTCAACTGTAGCTTCAACTACTGAGGATTCATTTCCTTCTGCTTCATCTATATTTTCTGGTCTGATACCCATTATTATATCTTTACCAACGTATCCCTTATCTCTTAATACAAGAGCTCTTTCTTCTGGTAGAACTATTCTGTCTTCTCCAAATACAACAGCTACTTCTCCATCGCTCTCTACAAGCTTAGCATCTATGAAGTTCATCTGTGGACTTCCAATGAAGCCTGCAACGAATATGTTTGCTGGATGATCGTATATATACTGTGGAGTATCAACTTGCTGGATTAATCCGTCTTTCATAACAACGATTCTTGAACCCATTGTCATAGCTTCTGTCTGGTCGTGTGTTACGTATATAAATGTAGTCTGTAATCTCTTATGAAGCTTTGAAATTTCAGTTCTCATTTGAACTCTTAACTTAGCATCAAGGTTAGACAAAGGCTCATCCATTAAGAATACCTTTGGTTCTCTAACGATAGCTCTTCCTAAGGCAACTCTTTGTCTCTGTCCACCAGAAAGTGCCTTTGGCTTTCTATCTAGTAAGTGTTCAATATCAAGTATTCTAGCAGCTTCCTTAACTTTTCTTTCGATTTCATCCTTTGGCATTTTTCCTATTTTTAATCCAAAGGCCATGTTTTCATATACGCTCATATGAGGATATAGTGCATAGTTCTGGAAAACCATTGCTATATCTCTATTCTTTGGAGCTACGTCGTTAACTAGATTGTCGCCTATGTAAAGCTCACCTTGAGATATTTCTTCCAAACCTGCAATCATTCTTAATGTTGTTGACTTACCACATCCTGATGGTCCAACGAAAACTACGAACTCCTTATCTTCAATTTCAAGATTGAAGTCCTTTACAGCTGTAACATTACCAGGATATACCTTGTAAATATGTCTTAATGATAAACTTGCCATTCTCTTTCCCCCCAGATTTTTTTATTACTACAATACATATTTTAAACCTTTACTTGAAAATAATCCATACGCAAAATAACCAAAGATAGAATTGCTATTTTGTAGAAAAGTCCAAACCCTGATACCAATTGTTTTCTATAAGCTTTTTATCAATAGCATTTAGAACTTCCCACTTTTTCAAACTCCACATAGGCTCTATTAATAAATCTCTCGGTGCATCACCAGTTAGCCTATGAATTACAATATCCTCCCTAAGGAGTTTGATAGCTTGGCATACAAGGTCCACATATTCCTCCATAGTCATAAATGATAATCGCCCTAATTCATATAGCTTTTCCAAAGGGGTATTCTCCATAAGATGAAGCAAATGAATTTTTATACCTTGTATGTCCTTATGGGAAAGATACTTAATAGTATTAAGCATGTCCTCCCTCTTCTCTTCTGGCAGGCCAAAAATGGTATGGACAACTACATCAAGGCCAGCCTCTCTTAGATCCTTTAGGGCCTTTTCAAAAACCTCCAGCTTATAGCCCCGATTTATAATTTTCGCCACTCTATCGTCGGCAGTTTGAAGGCCCAATTCTATCCACACATATTGCTTTTTATTAATTTCCTTTAACAAGTCTATAATGTCCGGTGATAGACAGTCTGGTCGTGTTGCTATAGCAAGAGCCACCACTCCCTCTTGACTAATGGCCTCTTCATACTTTCTTCTTAATAAGTCAAGATCTCCGTAAGTGTTAGTATAGGCCTGAAAGTATGCGATATATTTTTTAGAAGACCATTTTTTACTCATCATTTCTTTAATATCTTCAAATTGCTTAGTTATAGAAAAATCTCTACAACCTGCAAAGTCTCCTGAACCTCGCTCACTGCAAAAAACACAACCACCAGAACTAATGGTACCATCTCTATTAGGGCAGGAAAAACCGGCGTCTAAGGAAACCTTAAACACCTTTTCTCCAAATTTATTTCTTAAAAAATAGTTCAAACTATTATATGGCTTCTGTCCCCAGTATTTCATTTAAAAAGTTCCTTTCTAGAATGTTATGAGGGATGAGATTTTCCTAATGATGAAAAGCTCAGCCCATCTTTCATATATTTTATCATAGTTAAGTAAGATTACAATTTCTTTACCTCAAATTCCTTCAGGTCCAGCTGCCATTTGCCTAGCATTTCCGATCCATCCTTCCCAGTGGCCTCTTTCTCCTTAACCTCAAAATTTAAAACATCCTTATCAAAGGAGGAAAATACCACATCTACCTTATCTATTGGAAACTTTTCTTCAAACTTAAAATCCACTAACTCCCCGCTTTCTACGTCATAAACTCTTAAACTAGTACCTTTACCCTTTATCTTATATTGAGCCATAATAACTTTTTCTTCTAAGGAAAAGGCCATAGTTTCAATGTTTCCATCCTTTATAATATCTAAGGAAGTAATATCTTTTCCTACAGGAGGCTCTTTTATTATTAGGCTGGATCCTCCACCGCCTCCTTCTCCTCCACCATCACCGGTGCCACCTCC
>JAAYTB010000017.1 GCA_012523855.1 Clostridia bacterium | reverse complement strand
TTCCATCTAGAGGGCTCTGAGAAGGTATGTTACCCCCACTAGAACTATTCTCTCTAATTATTTGCGTGCTTACTTCCACCTTATTGGGGTCATAGGAAATAACAGTCTTTTCCTTAGCATCAAAATCCAATTTGCTATTAACTGTCACATTTACGTTGTTCTTTCCAAAGGCAAGAGAAAGCATCTCCATAGCCGCATCTTCCAAATTTTTATCAAAGGCTCTCTTAGTTTCTTGTTGCTTATCTAGAGATCCAACTAAATGAGATGTATTTTCGTCATCAATTAATCCCTTAGATAAAAGATTTAGCTTATCATCTATTACTTCAATATTTTCTTTTGGCAAATTACCTACACTGCCAGATACTAAAGCCATAATTGACTTGACATTTTCATCTGTTAACTGGGTGCCTGGCTTTAGTTGCAAATAAACCGCCGCTTTTGCTGGTGTTGCTTCCTTTACAAAAACAGATTCCTGAGCAGGAGTTATATGAACTCTAGCATTTTTAATTTGGGAAAAACTCTTTATAGTTCTCTCTAACTCTCCTTGAGTAGCCCTAAGTTTTTTTAGATTAAACTGCTCATTGGTCATACCAAAACTAGAACCTTCATCCATTAATTCGTACCCACTGCTTCCGCCGGTAAGGCTTCCTGCCAATTCCAAACGTAAGGCATCTACTTGTTCCTTTGGTACATATATTGTGTTTCCTTCGATTTTCATCTCTATACTTTGGTCTTCAAGAGCCTGCTTAACCATATTTCCGTCTTCAGAGGACAAATTAGAAAACAGAACACCGTATTTATTTGCTTTAGAGTAGCTTGTATAAAATATAATAAAACCAAGAATTATAGAAAATATTAAAACTAAAGCTATCTTTTGGCCCACACTCATAGACTTTACTTTATCTTTTATTTTCGTAAATACTTCTGATAGCTTACCCATTATTCTCTGCACTCCTCACTACAACTGCATTCTATTTATCTCTTGATATGCCTCCACCAGCTTATTTCTAACCTCCACAGCCAACTGTAAAGACATTTTCGCCTCTCCAGTTATAAGCATTAACTCATGTATATCAATATCCTCTCCGCTTATAAAAGCCTCAGTGGCTACATCTGCCGCAACCTGCTTCTCGTTCACTTCATCTAACTTTTCTTTAAGCGTGTCCATAAAACTTACGGAACTAGAATTTGACTCTTCAATATTTTTGTCTTTGTTCTCATTTACAGAAAGCAGAGATAATCTACTTTGTAAATAGTCATTTACCTTCATTTATATCCTCCTATTTACCTATTTCCAAAGCCTTAGAAAACATAGCTTTAGTATTATTCATAACGTTAATATTTGCTTCATAGGATCTAGTAGCAGCAATCATATCTGCCATTTCATTTAATATATTAACATTAGGCATAAGAACATATCCTTCCTCATCGGCGTCTGGATGAGAAGGGTCATAAACTCTTCTGAGATCTGATTGGTCTTCAACTATACCAACTGCCTTTACGCCTAAAAACTGTCTTCCTCTTTCATTCTCAGAAGCTATAGCCTTATTAAGATTCTCTTGAAAAACAGCTATTTTTCGAACATAAGGTTTACCGTCCTCACCTCTAGTAGTTGATACATTGGCAATATTTGAAGCTATCGTATCCATTCTAAGTCTTTCTGCGGATAAACCACTAGCACTAATTCTTAAAGTACTAAATGCTTTCATTTATTTACTACCTCCCCCCACCAGTAATAACATACCGTGTCATAGATAATTTGGAATTGGCTTGAGTTATTAAGGCATTATACAACAAAGTATTAGCTGCCTGATTGCTCATCTCGCTTTCAATATCTACATTGTTGCCATCTTCTCTCATGCTGGTAGACTTATCTTGTTTAATTTTAATTTTCCCAGCTACATTTTCACCATCCAAATGTAGGTCATCACTTTTTTCCAACTGAACTGAATTCATAGTATTCTTCAATGTCTCTTCGAAGGACACATAATACTTCTTGTATCCCTTTGTATTCACATTAGCTATATTGTTAGCAATTACTCTACTTCTCAAGGAGCTGGCATTCAAACCTTGTTTAATAAGATTGTAAACCTTATTATCGTATGACATATTACTCATAACTATTTAACTCTCCCTTAAATTTTTAGTTAATTTTTTTATCTTAAAAATCAATTTACTTATATATTACATTAAATATTAAATTTTGTACATATTTTTAGCGAATTATGACCTTTAATTTATCTGTCTATTATCCCATGATTTTCTGCAACCTATAGAAATTCCGTTCTTTCTTTACAAGGTTTCCAAAAATAACACATTATCATAGCTATTATAAGACATTCTTCTTCTTTTTTCTAGGCTTTTGTGAAATTTTTCATAACTTTATGGAAAATATAATGAAACATATCAAAATCTGTCGAACTTTTACAATTAAAAAAACTCATAAACAAATCAAAACCTGATTTATTTATGAGTTCCTTTTACTATTTTACATTTTCAAGTATTCTTAATATTTCTTTAGGGAAATTGTTGGATTGAACCATCATAGCGTTACCTGCTTCAACTAAAATATTTGCTCTAGCTAATTCCATCATCTCGTAAGCTACATCTGCATCCCTTAAATTACTTTCAGCTCCTTTTATTGATATCTCTATACCAGCTATGTTGCTATACAAACTTTCAAATTTATTTTGTAAGGCACCATACTTACTTCTAACTGATGTTACCATTTCTAAAGCATTATCTACTGTAGACATGGTCTTTTTTCTGCCTTCTTCTGTTGTTATATCTATATCTTTAAGCTTATCCCCAGCTGCAGCTCCTCCAAGCATATTAGATGTAAGGTTATACTTTGGTATAGGAACTGTTTCACCAACATTAGCTCCCCCTGCCATCTTAATATAAGTTGGTAGGTTATTGTCTGTAACGTCTTCATCCTTAATAAGTTTAACTCCATTAAAGTCACAATTATTTGTAGCGTCATCTAAACCCT
>JAAYTB010000016.1 GCA_012523855.1 Clostridia bacterium | reverse complement strand
CCTGTAGACTTCACAATATTCCTTTGGTTTATACTATTTGGTATAGAATATTTGACAGTCTAATTAATTAAATAATCTATTGTTAGTATGTATCATTTTAAAATTTATCATTGATTGGAGGAGTTCAAGTGTACAAAATAGTTAGCAAAAGGGAGCTTGCAAAAAACATATTCTTAATGGATATAGAAGCTCCTAGAGTAGCAAAGTCTGCAAAACCTGGACAGTTCATCATTATCAAGAATGATGAAAAGGGAGAGAGAATTCCCCTAACTATTGCAGATTATGATAAGGAAATGGGAACAGTTACAATAGTTTTCCAAGCCATGGGTAAGTCTACAAAGGATTTAGCTGCCTTTGAAGTTGGTGAAGAGGTAGCTGATTTCGTTGGACCGTTAGGTCAGCCTAGTGAGTTATTAAAGGAAGACTTGGAAGAGTTAAAGAAAAAGAACATTGTATTTATTGCTGGTGGAGTTGGTGCAGCACCAGTTTATCCTCAAGTAAAGTGGCTGAATGAACAGGGAATAAAAGCAGATGTTATTTTAGGAAGCAGAAGCCAGGAACTATTAATTTTCGAAGAGGAATTAAGAAATGTAGCAGGAAATTTATATGTAGCTACTGATGATGGAACATATGGATTTAAGGGCACTGGATCAGATGTGTTGAAGGATTTGGTAAACAATCAAGGTAAAAAGTATGATCAAGCTATTATAATTGGGCCAATGATAATGATGAAGTTTACATCTATGCTAACTAAGGAGTTTGAAATACAAACAACAGTGAGTCTGAATCCTATAATGGTAGATGGGACTGGAATGTGTGGGGCTTGTAGAGTAACTGTTGGTGGACAAGTTAAATTTGCTTGTGTCGATGGACCAGAATTTGATGGACATTTAGTAAACTTTGATGAAGCAATGAGAAGACAAACTATGTATAAGACTGAAGAAGGTAGAAAAGAGCTAAAGCAGATTGAGGGAGATACCCATCATGGCGGCTGTGGACAATGTCACGAGGAGGAATAAAAATGGATAGATTTAAGAAGGTACCAATAGCTGAACAAGATCCAATAGTTAGATCTAAAAACTTCGATGAAGTATGTCTAGGTTACACTGAGGAAGAAGCTGTAAAAGAAGCAGCTAGATGTTTAAATTGTAAAAACCCAGGTTGTGTTTCTCAGTGTCCAGTAACAATAAATATTCCTACATTTATTCAATATGTTAAAGATAGAGAGTTTGAAAAGGCAGCTAGAGTTATAGCACAATCCTCAGCTTTACCAGCGGTATGTGGTAGAGTATGTCCTCAGGAAATACAGTGTGAAGGTAAGTGCGTTTTAGGGATCAAGGGAGAATCTGTAGCTATCGGAAAGCTAGAGAGATTCGTGGCAGATTGGACAAGAGAAAATAATATAGATTTAAGCGAAACTATGGCTCCTAACGGTAAGAGAGTAGCTGTAATAGGTAGTGGTCCTGCAGGATTAACTTGTGCAGGAGATTTAGCAAAGCTTGGCTATGACGTAACTATTTTAGAAGCATTGCATGAGCCAGGTGGAGTTTTAGTATATGGTATTCCAGAATTCAGACTACCAAAGGATTCTGTGGTAAAGCACGAAATTGAAAATGTAAAAAAATTAGGTGTTAAGATAGAAACTAACGTTATAGTTGGTAGAACTGTTACTATTGATTCTCTATTAGAAGATGAAGGATTCCATGCAGTATTTATAGGATCTGGAGCTGGTCTTCCAAAGTTTATGGGTATACCAGGAGAAAATGCTAATGGGGTATTCTCAGCTAATGAGTTCTTAACTAGAAATAACCTTATGAAAGCCTTCAAAGAAGGCTATGATACTCCAATTAAAGTTGGAGATAAGGTAGCAGTAGTAGGTGGTGGAAATGTTGCTATGGATGCTGCTAGAACTGCTAAGAGATTAGGGGCAGAAGTCTATATAGTATATAGAAGATCAGAAGCAGAATTGCCTGCAAGAGTAGAGGAAGTACATCATGCAAAGGAAGAAGGTATAATTTTTGAACTTCTAACAAACCCTGTAGAGATATTAGAAGATGAAAAGGGTTGGGTAAAAGGCATGAAATGCGTAAGAATGGAATTGGGAGAAGCAGATGCATCTGGTAGAAGAAGACCAGTAGAAATACCAGGTTCAGAATTTACTTTGGAAGTAGATACTGTAATAATGTCACTTGGAACATCACCAAATCCATTGATTGCTTCAACTACTGAAGGGTTAGAAGTTAATAAGTGGGGATGTATTGTGGCAGACGAAGAAACAGGCCTTACATCTAAGGAAGGTGTATTTGCTGGTGGAGACGCAGTTACAGGAGCGGCAACAGTAATATTAGCTATGGGTGCTGGTAAAAAGGCAGCTAAGGCTATAGATGATTACTTATCAAAAAAATAAAAGTATAGTAGATTTAGTTAAAAAGCTATTTGCTAAAATAAGAGCAAATAGCTTTTTTAATCTTATAAAACTATCATACTAGTATTATTAAGCTTTCTGTTAATCTAGTATAGGGCATTGCTTAAGATATTACAGTATGAGTAAGGCTCAATGATGAGCTGGGTCCATAAATAGTGGCTTTGTATCTACCAATGTCTGTATCATTTTCAACTACCCAAGTAAAGCTGGCCATACCTTGAGAATCAGCAGTACGCCACTGTCTTACAGGGATAGTCCTGCCTACTGCTTTATAGGAAGTTTCTATAGTATATCTTTGATGTGGCTTTCCTTTTATTGTTATTAAGCCAACATCACCTGGTTTTAAAGTGGTAACAGAACGGATAATAACTATTTGATCTTGTGAAACTTCTCTCCTTTTCCCTTCAGTTTCAGTGTCTTGAAAGATATTATTGAAATTATAGGCTATTGCAGGATAATTAGTAAATAGTAATCCCATACATATAATCAAAAAGGAAAAAGCTACTTTTTTCATAAAATCACCTCAAAAAATAATAGATATATTTAGAGTTTTCCATTAGTTCATATTTTTATGCAGAAAAATTTTAAGAGAAGCCTATTTTAAAAAATAAGCTTACAAATTAATTATTGAAATAAGTCGCTTAATGTAACATTCTGTAGTTTTATGAATATTATATAGTATAAACTAGTAATGAGGAGGTATAATATGCAGGGTTGTAGATATGATAATTGCTTCGACGAAAAAGAAAAAGATTTCTTCTCAAAGTTTAAAGAAGTTGATAAGGTTTGTATAGGTTATCCAAAACCTTGTATTACAGCATTGCTTGAAGGTAGTGTTAAAGTAGAGGTTAAGGATAAAAAGGTTATTAAACATTGCGATGGTTTCAAAATAGTTATTAAAGGTTGCAAATATATCAAAATAAAATATTGCTCAAATGATAAATGTGGTTGCAATAAGATCTTTAAGGAAACTTTCGTAGTACCTTTTGTAAAGACTGTAGAATTCTGCGGATGCTTTATGGAGCTTTGTGATTTAGACGTTTATGCTGATAAATGTTTTATGAAGAAGCTAAATAGCAGATGCGTTATGGTTGAATCAGTAATTCGCGTAGAACCCTATTTCGAAGACCCAAAATACGAATACTGGGATGACGATTGGGATTGTGAATGTAAAATTGATTCTTGCTGCAAGAAAAAGTAATGTTATAGCCAGTGGACAAGTCACTGGCTTTTTTAAATATTAAAAAAGATAATGTTTTTGAAACTTGAAAAATAGAAGAATATTGACAGATTGACGATATAGTTCTATAATGATATTTTCAAGGTGAAAATATCAGAATGTAGGTGATTAATTTGATAAATTCCAAAGTTACAAATAAAAATGGACTTACTGAAGAAGAATTTCTAGCTAGCTATGACCCAAGTAAATATGATAGACCTTCTGTAACTGTAGACATGCTGATTTTTACTGTAACAGATCAAGAAAACAAAAATTATAGAAAATTACCTGATAAAGAGCTAAGGCTTTTAATGGTTAAGAGGGGAGACCACCCTTACATTGGGCAATGGGCTTTGCCAGGAGGTTTCGTAAGAGAAAAGGAAAGTCTGGAAGAGGCGGCCTTAAGGGAGTTGAAGGAAGAGACAAACATAGATAATGTATACATAGAACAACTTTTTTCTTGGGGAAAAGTAGATAGGGATCCAAGAACAAGAGTTATAAGCGTGTCCTACATGTCTTTAATAGATAGTTCAAGCTTAAATATAAAGGCTAGCCACGATGCAGAGGATGCAAAATGGTTTGCTGTAAACTGCAAGCTTATGGATGAAAAGAAAACTGTAACAGAGATGGGTTATATTTTAGAAAAAATCTATAAGTTGATTCTGTCCAACCAGGAGGTAGAAGAAAAGGAGATATCTGCAGTAATTAAGGTTATAAAAACTGTGGAAGGGAAGGTTTGGACAATAGATAGGACAGTAGTTGAATCCAAGGGAATTGCTTTTGATCATGGAAAAATAATTGAATATGGAATTGAAAGACTGCGAAATAAGATAGCATATTCAGATATTGCCTTTAATCTAATGCCAGAGCTTTTTACTTTAACAGAGCTTCAGCAGGTATATGAGCTTATATTAGATAAGGAGCTGCTAAAGGCAAATTTCCGAAGAAAAATTTCAGGTATGGTAATTGAAACCGATGAATTTACCAAAGATGCAGGCCATAGACCTTCAAAGCTATTTAAATTTAATCATGATTGGTCTGAGCATAGGTTTAATGATTAAGAATATAAGGCTAAAGCCCTTTAGTTAAAAGCTAAGGAGCTTTAGCCTTTTTAATTAGAGGCTTTTTCTGTATATTTCTTCAATAATCTCAATATCAACTTCCTCTGGATGATTTTTAAGCTTTGCTTTATTTTCTGTAAATTTACTAGCGAATTCTTTTATTTCTTCCTCTTTTAGTTTTAGCTTAACCTTAAATAAGCTGTCAAAAATCTCTTTTAAATCTTGCAAGCTATTTATAGCTAATAAATTCAACATTTTATTTATTTTTGTCTGATCCTTAAAAGACTTCAAGTATTCCACAGTTAGAACACCATTAGCTAAACCATGAGCTAGTTTTTTGTGATAAGTAAGGGCATAACCCATACCATGAGGAAGTGAAGTGCCAACTTGTGCAATAGCCATTCCCCCTAAAGTGGAAGCTAACATAACCTTTTCTCTAAAGTCTTCTGATAAGTCCTTATTTATTAAATGTTTAAAGCAATCTTCAAAAAGCTGGAAACCTTTTTCTGCTAACATATCTGAAAGTAAGGTTGCATTACTGTTCAAATAACTTTCCACAAGATGAGTAAAAGCATCAACTGAAGTATTCACTGTAATATCATAGGGAAGCTGATAGGTAAAACTGTAGTCTAAATATGCTACTGTAGGAAAAACATTTTGTCCAAGATTTTTTTTAGTCTCTTCCTTATGTACTGTTACGATGCTATAAGGGGTAACTTCAGATCCAGTTCCAGAAGTGGTGGGTACTGCCACAACTGGGATGCTTTCCAGCTTTAGGCCACTAAAGATATTAGATTTATTAATCTCAGGATTTTTTATAAATACAGCTATGGCTTTTGAGGCGTCTAAAGGAGAACCGCCTCCAATACCTATAACAAAATCAACCTTTAAACTTTTGCCTAAATTTGCGGCTTTTTCTATAGTTTCTAAAGAAGGATTTTCCTCAACGTCATCGAAAATGTGGTGTTTTATTTTAAGTTCCTCTAAAGCTTTTATCATGGCATCCAGTGAACCATTCTTTTTTGAAGAGTTTTTCCCTGTAACTATCAAAGCGCTATTACCAAGCTTTGACATGGCCTTTTTATTATTTTCTATACAACCTTTTCCAAAATAAAATTCAGTAGGCATAGAATACTTAAAAATCATTTGTAATACTCCTTTCGCCGATAAAAATTAGTGTAAGTATTATTTATTATAGCACATAAGGAAAGTTAAGCTGTGTATAATGATATAATTTGTCAAAGAATTTTTAGCTTTACTACTTATTAACAAAAAAGACATTTGCAAGAAGCATTAAAAATAGTATAATGTAAATAAATGGTAACTTATTTTGATTGGAGGTTTCTATGAAAGGTATGTTTGATATGACGTGGACCAATTTATTTTATGCCATTATTGGAGGACTTACAGCTATTGTAACAGCATATACAAAAAAGGCCTATTTAGATATGAAACTAGAGAGAAAATTCCCTGTATCAGGACGATATATAACGAAATTTCAAGAAAATATGGAGGAAAATCTTGCAGTTACATCTTCAGCAGAATTAAGGCAAAGTGGTAGGAGGATATATGGAAGGACAGCTATGTCAGAAGATAGTCGAAAGTGGATTTTAGAAGGAAAACTGTCTGAAGAAGGTCATATTCATGGAATTTACTATTCAGAAGATGCAATTGATAAGCGTACAGGAGTTTTTTTCTTAAAGATTCATAGTAGGAGACATATGTCAGGTTTAAGATCAAGCTTAGATGGAGAAAGACAAGGGGTAAGTTCTGGCATGTACGAATTTAAACCAATTTGTAATAATATCAGCATAAAAAAACTTGCAAAGAGTCATGTACCTCATATTATCAGTATTGCAGATAATCTTTTAGGAAAAGATCATTTAAGTCAAGAGGTTTTAGACAAGATAAGCAATGGTTCTCCCGACTATTATTGCGAAGTGGCAATTGATACTCATAATAAGATTGTAGGTTTTTATATTGGCTATATTACCCATCCCAAAATTATAGAAGAAAAAATGAGAATAACCCAGGATGAGATACCAAGGTCATTAAAATATGCCAATAAAATTGGAGTTATTAAAACTCTTGTAGTAGATGAAAAACATCAAGGTTATGGAATTGGAACCAAGCTAGCAGAGAGTTGTATGAAAGAGTTTAAAAAGGCTGGGGTTCAAATGGTATGCTCCATTGCTACTAAATATAAAAATTCAACTAATATGAATGGTATATTAAAAAACTTAGGATTTAATATTATAGTAGAAGTTCCTGAATATTGGTCAGATGAGAGCATTGAAAAGGGCTACAAATGTATGCAATGCAAGGAAACTCCTTGCCATTGTACCGCTGTGATCTATAACCTAACAATATAGAAAGAAGGGCTTACTGGATGGATTAAAAAAGCCTTAGTAGTGCTAAAATTTTCAAAGTTGAATAAAGTTACAATGCAGGGGTAGAATTTATAACAGTTGTTAAAAGGAGGTTTAGTAAAAGAATGCTAAATAGTTTAAAAAATAAAAAACTCCTAATTTTAATTGTGCTATCTATTATTTTCTTATCCTCTTGCTTATGTAGTTGTTCAAAGGATAAGGAAAGCCCTAAAGAAGCCTTTGAAAAATATAAGCAGCAATGGGAGAAAGGCGACTATAAAGGTTTGTATGGAATGGTATCAAGCACTACTAAAGAGAAAGTAACAGAGAAGGAATTTATAGAAAGGTATGAAAAAATATTTGGAGATATAGAAGCTAAAAATATATCTATTAAGGCTAAATATCCCCAAGGCATTGAAAAGATAAAAGAGGAAGAAGTTAAAATACCTTTCAGTTTAACTATGGATACTTTAGTAGGGACGGTGACAGTAGATAACTTTGAGGCAATATTACAAAAGGAAAGAATAGATAAGGAAGAAAAATGGCTTTTAAAATGGTCTACTAATATGATTTTTCCTCAGTTAGACAGTGATGATAAAGTTGGCTTAAGGACCTTACTTGCAACAAGGGGTGAAATTTATGATAGAAAAGGTAAGCCTTTAGCTATAAATGGGCAAGTGCTGTCAGTGGCCATAGAACCAAAAAGATTTCAGCCTTATGAAGAAAATATTAAAAAAATGGCAGAGATTCTTGATATATCAGAGTCAACTATAAGAGAGAAATTAGAGGCCAATACAAATCCAGATTGGCAAGTGCCTATTGTAAATATATCAAAGGAAGATGTGGAAAAAAAGTATAAGCTTTATCCTTTAGCAGGGGTAGTATTTAATAGGGTAGAGTCAAGAGTTTACCCTGGAAAAGAAGCTTGTGGTAGCTTAATAGGCTATATAGGCCCTATAACTCAAGAAGAGTTAGAAAAGTTAAAATCAGATGGTTATTCTTCACAGTGCCTTATTGGTAAAATGGGATTAGAACAAGTATATGACAAAAGATTAAAAGGTGAAAATGGTGCAGAAATATACATTTCTAAAATTGAAGAAGGAAGAGAAATAGAAAAAATAACTATAGCAAAAAAAGAACCAAAGAATGGTGAAAATATAAAAATAGCTATTGATTTAGACTTGCAAGAAAAAATATATAAAACCATGAGGGGTGAGCCAGGTTCGTCAGCAGCTGTAGAACCAAAGACAGGTGAAGTACTAGCTCTTGTAAGTAGTCCGAACTTTGATTCTAATATGTACACTACCTATATATCTAAAACCATGGCTGAGAAAATGAAAAATTCAGACACAAATCCTACTTTCAATAGGTTTAATAAGGTATACTGTCCAGGGTCTACTTTTAAGCTGATAACTTCTGCTATAGGTCTAAATACAGGAGTTATAAATCCGGAAGAGGGAATAAATATAAGTGGAAAACAGTGGCAAGGAGATAGTAGTTGGGGCAACTATAAAGTTACAAGGGTTAATAACAGCACAGAACCGATAAATTTAACAAAGGCATTGGTTTATTCAGACAACATCTATTTCGCCATGCAAGCAAGAAAAATAGGAGCAGAAAAATATATAGAAGGTGCTAAAAAATTTGGAATAGGTGAAGAGTTTCCCTTTGAATTTCCCTTTCAAAAGTCTCAGCTTATGAATGGAGATACAATAGAAAGTGATATACTTCTTGCAGATTCAGGTTATGGACAAGGTGAAATATTAATGAGTCCCCTACACCTTTCATTATGCTATAGTGCCCTAGTTAATAATGGAGATATAATGAAACCAGTAATAGAGCTTAAAGAGGGATGGACAGCTTCTATTTGGAAGGAAAAAGCTATCAAGGCTGATAAGGTAGGTTTACTTAGAGAAAATTTCAAAAAAGTAGTTGAAGATCCTAAAGGAACTGGCCATGAAGCAAAAATAGCTGGCCGTAGCATTGGGGGCAAAACAGGTACTGCACAATTACAAAAAAGCCATGAAGATACTACTGCAGAGGAAAATGGTTGGTTTGTAGCTTTTGATACAGAGAATCCTGATTTTGTAATTACCATGATGATTCAAAATGTTAAAGATAAAGGTGGTAGTCATTACGTAGTACCTATGGTTAGGGATGTGCTTAAATGATAAAGAGGGAGATATTGTTTCTGCCATAGGTGGTTAGCAATATCTCCTTTTTCCCATATCATCTTATTTTTTAAAGGTGTTATGAAAAAAATAACAAAATTAATAAAAATATGTTACAAGTATTAACAAATAATGGTATAATTTACTATAGATAGATATACCAAATGAAAAGGTATTAAGAAAAAGTCAAATGATGTTTGAGGAGAGTAATACAATGGAAGATTATAAAAAAGCTTTATATCAAATATTTAATTATGCTAAAGCTCTTAATGAGTTGAAAAATCCTGTTATTTTTAACACGAACAACTATAAGTGGAAGAGATCTTTTAAGGACTTGCCAGAGCATGAATCTATTCAGTGCCTTAATGTTCTAAGGAAGAATAAGAATATTGATAGTTCAGAAGATAAGGATGACCTCCTTAGAGTAAAAAAACCTCTAGTAAAGGAGTGTCCAAGTCCTCCAGAAGATTTGATAACATGTATCAGAGGTAATTGGAACAACCTAGATGAAAAGGTTGAAATCGTTACAGATGATAATAGTCTTTTGGATATGTTTAGTATATGGGAAGAAAAAAGAAATCAGTGGCTGGAAAGAGAAAGATCTGCCAGGCAAGCTATGAAGGTATTTAAGGAATTGTATAAAATATATTCAGAAGTAGATAAGGAGTCTGAGCTTATTGAATTAGTGATAGGGGACGGTATTTTGAAATATACCACTAAGGAAGGAAAAGAAATTAATCATCCAGTATTAATTCAAAAAGTAGACTTGAAGTTGAATTCAAAAGAAGGAGAATTTACCTTAAGCTTAAGTCATGATGATGTAGAGTTGTGCTCTACTCTTTGGACAGGAGTGGTAGATATGGATTCCCATGCCATGGCTGATTGCATTAAGGAATTAGAGGAAAAGCATTATTCTATAATAGATGAAGAAAATACAGATGATTTTCTTAGAAGGCTTTGCAAAGCCCTATCTCCGAAAGGATATTTTTCAAAAGAAAATGACCATGAAACTGATAATTTTGAATTAGCTATTATTAGGGAGCACTTGCTCTTTATCAGAAAAAAAGATACAGGCTTTAACATAGCAATAGAATCCATTTTAAACGATATAGACTATAACGATAATATACCTAGATTTTTAAAGCGTATTGCAGGGGCACAAGGAGATCTGGCTCTTGATAAGCTGAGTAGTCAAGATGATGCTGAATTAGCCCTAAGTATAGATGATGAAGATATACTATATGCTAAACCTGCTAATGCTGAGCAGATCTTGGTGGCCAAGCTGTTAGAACATAGAGATGCCGTCCTTGTTCAAGGACCTCCTGGAACTGGTAAGACACATACTATAGCAAATTTAACAGGACATTTATTATCACAAGGGAAAAGGGTTCTCATAACAAGTCATACAGAAAAAGCATTAAAGGTATTGAGAGAAAAGATAGAAGAAAAATTACAACCCTTATGCCTTCCGGTATTAAAGGATGTTAGTAAATCTCATGAGTTAGAGAAATCTATTGATGCTCTAAATGAAAGGAGAAATAATACTAATGAAGCCTTGTTAATAGAAGCAGTGAATTCATTGGAAGAAGAGAGAAAAAATCTTATTACTACTTTAAGGTCTAAAAGGGAGCAATTAAAAAATGAAATAGAAAAAGAATATATGCCAATTAAATTTGAAGATGAAGAGTTCACTCCAGTAGAAGCAGCTAAATTTGTGGCTGAAAACAAGGAAGGAAATGATTGGATACCTTCACCGGTTCGCTTAGGCAATAAATTAAGTTTGAATACTTGGGAAGTGAAAGAACTATATGAGTCTAATGGTATCTTAACAAAAGAAGTTGAAGTAGAGTGCGATTTCGAATATCCAGATCCTTCCCTAATTATGAATCCTGGAGAGTTTGAGGAATTAATTAAAGTGCAAAAATCCTTAAGTAATAAGGAGTTGGACTTCAGGAAAGACTTGTGGGAAAACCCCCGAAAGGACATAAATGAGTTAAATAAATTACTAGTTGACATAATAAAATCTGTGGAAGTAATAGATGAGAGTAAGCCATGGATAATGACTATAATTGAGGATGGATATAAGTCTGATTCTATAAAGGAAGAATGGAAAAAACTTATTTATACTATTAGAGTCCTTTATGAGGAAACTGTTAAGTTTAAGAAATATGAGTCAGAATACAAACCTTATATACACGAAAGTTTAAATAATGAAAGAACTTTGAAGGTTCTTAAGGAAATGGTAGTATTTGTTCGAAGCAATAAGACTATCAGCAAATTTAAGCTTGTAACTAAACCTGTCTGGAACAAAGTATTATCAAACATTAAAGTTAAAGGAAAGGTACCAACTAAGCCTGATGAATTCACTATCCTTATGAATTTAATAGAGATTAATTTAATGAGAAAACAAGTTCTGAAAAAATGGGATAAACTTGTAGCTTTTTTAGGAGGACCAAAGACTTCGGATCTTGGACCATTTCCCGAATATAAATTGGTACAATATGCTAGTCGAATCGATTCTAGATTAACTTGGTATAACAACAGTTGGAAACTACTAGTTACTCAGCTAGAATGGCTAGGATTCAAGTGGGAGACTTTCTTTAATGAAAATAAGGAAAAGCATAAGGAATTTGAATTATTAAAAAACATTAAGAAGAAGGTTACTGATGAATTAACACCAATTATAGAAGCACAAATAGTTAGAATAAGCTATGAAAAAAATGAAGAAACCTTAAAAAATATGGCAATGCTTCTTAGTAAGTACAGCATAGGAGCTGCTAATGAGCTTATTATAACTGCAGTAAATAACAAAGATGCAAGCAAGTATAAGAGGGCTTATAAGTTGATTATGAGCATGATTAAATGCCGAAATATAAAGGTAAAGAGAAAAGAATTAATAAAGAAATTATCTACAAGTGCACCAGAATGGGCAAACGCTATAAGTGATAGGCTTGGCATCCACGGAGTTACATATGTACCAGGAGATATACAGTTAGCATGGAAGTGGAGGCAATTAAGTGATGAACTAGACAAAAGAGCTGAAGTGAGCATAGAAAGTATACAGGAAGAAATTCGCCGTTTAGAAGAATCTGTTCGGAAGGTAACAGCAGAATTGTTGGATAAGAAGGCTTGGTTAAAGAAAATCCAAAGTATTACTCTAGATCAAATCCAGGCTATGGAAGGCTGGAAACTTACAATGAAAAGTATTCGTAATGGTAGCGGAAAGAGAATAGGGGCTCTGAAAGTTAAAGCTAGAGAATTGATGGTAGAGTGTCAAAGTGCAGTACCGGCATGGATTATGTCTTTAAATACTGTAGTGGAAAACTTTAATCCTCAAATTAGTAAATTCGATGTAGTAATTATTGACGAGGCTAGCCAAGCTGATATTTTAGCCCTGGCAGTTCTTTATATGGGAAAACAAGTAGTTATTGTAGGTGATGATGAACAAGTAAGCCCACTATCAGAAGGTGAAGATATCGAGGATTACGAAGATTTGATAGATAAATATTTGAAGGATATTCCTAACCAACATTTATATACTCCTGAGCTATCTATTTATGACATAGCAAAAACATCTGGTTGTAAACCTGTGTGTTTGAAGGAACATTTTAGATGTGTAGCACCTATAATACAATTTAGTAACAAGTTATCATACAAAGGAAGGATAATTCCTTTGAGGGATCATAGCAATGTTAGTTGTAAGCCTTCATTGGTAAGTTACAGGGTCAAAAACTCTATGGCTACAGAAAGAACGAATCAAGAAGAAGCGGAGGCAGTAGTTTCACTAATTAAAAGCTGTATCTCAAAGCCTGAATATAAGGATAAGAGCTTTGGAGTAATATCCTTAGCAGGAGAAGAACAAGCAAAATTAATCGAAGACAAGCTCCATGGTGCAATTGAACCAGTTGACTATGAAAGAACTAAATTGCTCTGTGGTACACCAGCTCAATTTCAAGGTGATGAGAGAGATATTATATTTATTTCACTGGTCAATGCAGCTAAAGAAGGTGAAATTTTGACAAGTATGGGATATGGACCACATGAATCTATTAAAAAGCGATTTAATGTGGCAGCTAGCAGAGCTAGGGATCAGATGTGGATAGTCCACTCTTTGGATCCAGAAAAGGATTTACAAGAAGGGGACTTGAGATTAAAGTTAATAAAACATGCAGAAAGCCCTTACGCCTTTGATAAAGAAATATATAATCAATCTGGAAAAACTAATTCATTATTTGAAAATGAAGTGCTAAATATGTTGAGAAATAAAGGTTTTAAGGTTATTCCTCAATGGCCAGTAGGGGATTGGCGTATAGATATGGTGGTAAAAGTAGCTGGTAAAAAGCTAGCGGTGCTCTGTGATGGAGATAAATACCAAGGTCTTGAAAGAATAGAGGAGGATTTAAAATATCAAGCTGCTTTAGAAAGGATGGGCTGGGACTTTGTAAGAATTCGGGCTAGTAAATTTTATCGTAATCCTGATGAAACTATAAAAGAAGCTATGGGAATATATAATATACAGGATTAATAAAAGAAGGCTTAGCCTTCTTTTATTATGGATGTAAATCTTAATTTTGCTAAAATATGTATGCAAACTTAACAAAAAATGATATAATAAGATTATAATTTGATGTTTTTGTAAAATGTTAAAAACCTGGCTTTAAATTAAAAGCTTTTACAGATTAGAAATTTGAAGGGGTGAGCTATTATTAATGGATAATATAATCATGGAGTTGAAAAGGATTAGAAAAAGTGCTAATGGCAAAATTATCTTGAAGGATATTAATTTAAGTCTTTATAAAGGACAAACTTTAACTATACTAGGGAAAAATGGTCAGGGAAAAAGTACACTATTAAAATTAATTGCTGGCTTTATAGCTCCCACTAGTGGTGAACGAAATATACTAGAGAAGGACCTTAGAATTAGTTATGTGCCTGAACGTTTTCCTAAATTAAACTTTACGGCCAATGAATATTTAATGCTTATGGGAGAGATATACGGATTAAAACAAGATGATATAAAAAATTCCTTAAGTAAATTATATGAAGAGTTCGAGATAGAAAGTATGGCAAATTTAAAGATAAGGGATTTGTCTAAAGGTTCTGCACAAAAAATCGCCATTATACATGCCTTATTAATAAATTGTCCCTTATTAATATTAGATGAGCCTTTAACAGGACAAGATTCAATGTCCCAAAGTACTTTTATTAAATTGGTTACTAACTTAAAAAAGAAGGGAGTTACAATTTTACTAGCTGCACATGAGCTTCATTTAATTGAAAGTGTATCTGATCGAATAGTTATTATTGAAAAAGGCCAGATTTCTGATTATCAAGGGGAAGAATCAAGCAATAAACCTCTAATGCTGGTTCAACTAAAAAATATGAACGATAAAGCTACTGAAATAATCAGATATATGGAGGGGGTAGTTAATGTAGAAATACATCGACAGATTCTAAATGTAGTGGCAGAGAAGGATAGATGTGATGATGTGGTATTAACTGCCATAAAGAATGGTTTAAGTGTTATTAGTCTAAATGAAATAAGAGAATAGCGTAGCTAAAGGAGGTTTAAAAGGTGAAAGCACATTTAAGATATTATTATAAGGTACTTGTTAATTCACATAAGTATATTCCACCTACATTGTTCTTTATAATTGCAGTGATGTCAACATATTTAGCTATTATAGATAGAATATTTTATGGTTTTCAAGTATCAGCAATTTTCATGTACATAACAGCTATATGGATAACTTATAATTTTAATGAGATAGAGGACACAACTCAGAAACAACTAGTACTTTTAAACACAAATAACGAGATGAAATATTATGTTATGAGAATTTTCTTTTTATTCATATATGTACTAGCATTAAATTTCGTATCAATCTTGTTTCCCATTCTCATTGGAACTTTTAAAGAGATTGTAAATGTTACAGATATATTATTTGGTTTTCTTATGCAAGCTGTTATAGGATTTCTTGGTATAGCTGTAGCCAATCTATTTGAGTCAAAGATCTTAAAGGATAGGAAAGCCTCAATAATGATTTTACTGTTAGTAATGGTACTATCCTGCATTCAAGGGTTGGTAATAGCTGATCAACCAGCTATTAAGTACCTTATGCTGATATTGCCACCAGCTTATTATGTATATCAGTCTGAGGGAATGAACTTGCTTTTCTCATTAGCAGGTGCATTAGTATATAGTTTTATCTTGATATTTATATATGTAAAGTTGTCTATAAAGAAAAAGTTTTGGTAATAAAATAGTAACATAGAGGTCAGAGAAAGTTCATAGCTATGCTGTTAATATATGGTATTATATTAACTAGGAGGTGTAGCATATATGGTTAGCAAAGAAAAAAATAGGAGATTAAAAGGTATTCTTTATATGCTTCTGTTTGTAACTGCAAATCTATTAGTTTTTACAATTACTACTTATACTTATAGGAAAGGAGCTAGCGATAAAGTACCTAAAGAAACTTCTGAAAGTAAGGAAAAAGACAAAGTTACTATTGAAAATATTAAGGATTGGCAGCATCCAATTAAAGGGTATTTTAAAAAACATACACTGGCAAAGGTAGAACTCTTAAATAAAGAGACTTATCCTATTTTTTATGTAAATAAGAGTAGTTTGAAAGAGGAAGAGATAGTGGAAGATTACACTTCTGGTACATATTCAGCTATGCTGGAGGCCAATGGTTATTGGGATTTTGAAATTAGATCATTAGATAATAAGTGGGTGAAGATTAAAGGAGATAAGAAGCAAAAAAAGATAATTGAGATAGTCTTTGAAGGTAAAGTTGTTGATTTAAAGGGTGTTTCTTTAAGCGGGAAAAATCAAGTGTCTACCAATAAGGGGAATAAGTAATCAAACTTTGTGAAAATCCATGTATAAAACCACTGTTAGCAAAATATAGCTTACAGTGGTTTTTAAAATTTGTGATTTATCTTTTGTATCCTACATGGATATGTTGTTGATCTACATTAGTTTGAAAATACCTGTGTACTGTGGCATTTTCCTGAACTAGAATATGTAACACCCACACCAATTCTACCGAAGTTTTTATTTAAGATATTTGCCTTATGACCAGAAGAGTTCATCCAATCATTGAAAATTTTTTCTGCAGTAATTTTAGTCTTATAGTTTCCTGAAAAAGACATCATCCAAATATTTTCCCCGGTAGTTGTCCACTTATAGCCAAAAGCATTAACTAATTGATGAGCTGCAAAACCTGTAAAAGGGGATGTGTGTGAAAAGTAATTATTTTGCAGCATATCATTTGACTTATATCTGGCAACTTCTCTTAAGGTGGGGTTCATCTCTAAAGGTTTAGCATCTACCTTAGCTCGCTCTACATTGCATAACCTAAGAATTTCATTTTCTATAGCCTCCATATACTCTACGGAATAGTTATTGGGTAGTTGAGGCAATGAATTATCCTTTTCTTCCTTTAAATCAGTTTTTTCATCTTTATTTTCTTTCGCTGTTTCTGTTTCCTTATCTTTCTTCTGTATACTATCTTTTTCATTTAATTGAGTATCTTTTTCATTATCTTTGGTGTTTTTGTCACCTGTTTTTTCACTATCTTTATCTTTGAGCTTAACAGTAACAACAGGTATGGATTGTTTTTCTGTCTGTATCTTTTTAGTCTTTGTCTCACTACTGGGAGTAGCAGCAGGGTCGTTCCTTTCAATAAAGCAGATTATCATTAGTATTACAATTAGTATGTAACCTATATGGTTTTTCCTAATGTCAATCACCCCCCATATACATTTTACATATAATAACATTAAAGTTAAAGTTAAATATAGAAAAATTCATAAAAATAACAAAAAGTTTTTTATTTGTTGAAGAAAAATTGATTATTTGACAGTATGAGATGATATAGAAAAGAAAGCTTAGATTTGTAGCCTATAGAGATTCAAAAATCTTGAATCTCTATAGGCAATTTTTCTAGATATTCAGGGCTGACATAAGTATAAGTTATATTTTCTTGTACTTTACTGTAGTATGGGCTCTGTCATTTTGTACAATAACATTATTAAAAACATTATTTTCAACTTCTGTTTTAAATATCTTTCCATCCTCTACATGTTCTTTATCGGGAAAATCATTACATACCACATCTTTATATTCAAAAGATCTTCCTTTTGGTATTTTATTTATTTTATCTATATCTACATGGCTCTTATGATTCATTTTTCCACCTCCAAGATTAATTTTATAAGATCTATTATTATAATTTCCTTTGATAATATATATATACGAGAAAAAACACTAGAATTAAACGTAATAAGGTGAAAATAGGTGTTTTATAAAATGGGAATATATGTTATAATAAATGGTAAATAATGTAATATTATTTTGTAACTTCTAGTTTATTCATAGATGATGAATTTATTTATCAAGGAGGAAAAAATGTTAAGAGTTAGTAAACAATTGGAAGAATCACAGGTTTCAGCTTATATGGGATGGAAGTATGTGCGCTATACCCAAGACAACAAATCTATAATTTTTATTATTGATCCGATGATAGGAAGACCGGACCTTGTTTATGTTCCAGATGAAGCTTCCTGGAAAAAAACTGCACCAAAATGGGCGAAAAATTTAAGAAGTCACATATTAAATGTTTTGAAATCTATCCCATGGAATAGGAAGTTAGATTGGGTTAACACAAAAACAAAGGTCATAGAGAAGGATATTGTTGAAGAGTTCATTTTTCCAGGGACTCCTGAAGCTACTTTAGGAGGCAGGAAATATTCTGCTTTTGGATTATTTGAGCCTGGAAGTCCTGTAAGTCCAGAGGAGGCCCACGAATTATGGTGTGACCTTGAGAAAAAATTTGCTGAGGAAACTAGAGGAATCGTAACTGTTTATAGCAAGAAGGCAAAGCCTCATAGCGTATTTAACAAGATAGCTCTACCAGCTTTACAGAATAACGCTAGAGTTTCATTAGAGTATATTGATTAAAAGGTTTATAAGACAAGAAAAAGCTTGTTTTTAGTTTGCTAGCTAAAAACAAGCTTTAATTAATTTTTATAAGTTTTTATTATTTAGCTTTTTTAGTTCTTGTAAAATTTTTTTGTTAGTTAAGTGGGTATAATAAGTATTATCTCCAATATCCGCAAAGCAATTAAAGATTTCCGAACTTATGAGGAAGAATATGAAAAATACTGAAGCTATAATAATTGAAGTAACTAAAACTTCAATAGAAAAACCGGCTTCAATTGAAATGCCAATGGTTATAGTATGATTGGCTACAGCTGTACCTACTGCTAATATTCCTAAAGAACCTATGGCACCAATAATTTTTAAAGCTAGGGCAAATCCTTTTAAGGCTTTATATTTACTTTCTAAAACCTTATCTTCTTTTGAAGTTAAATTGGAGGAGCTGCTTTTGGCTTCTTTATAACTTGTGTTAGAATTAGAAACTTCAGCAGACTTTGAATGAGGGGGAGAACTTGCTGGTCTTTTATAGATATAATGACCGCAAATTGGACATTCACTCTGTCCTTTAAGAGGTTGATTGCAATTTGGACATTTAGTTGTTGAACTATCAAAGCTTGCCAAATCCGATTTTTCTTGTAAATCCGCTCCACAAAGACAATTAGTTGCAAATGAACTGTTTGAAGCTCCACACTCAGGACACATTTTAAACGACATGAATATGCCTCCTTTGGACTATAATATTATCTAATAAATTCCACAAAAAAAAGAATAATCCTTTAAAAATGGTAAACGTTAACAATATGTTTAAAAAACCTTATTTATTAATTTGTTAAGAATAAAGAAAGATAAATAAGGATCTCTATTAAAAAAAATATAAACTTTTATCAAAGTGATTGACATTGTAGGGTGGTTGTGGTAATATGATTAAAATTAGAATTATAAAGGTTATGAGTGGAAATAGTAAAAGCTATTTGATTATCACAGAGAGCCGTGTTGCTGGGAGACGGTATATTCATTAGTTTTGAACTCATCCATGAACTGCTGTCTGAATTATTGTAGGACTTTGCCGGTATTCTACCGTTAAAAAGATAGATGGTGTTAGCCATTGAAAAAGGGAATTCTTTTTAGAATTAAATTGAGTGGTACCGCGGGTTATATACTCGTCTCTATTGTTGTTAATAGAGACGAGTTTTTTATTAAACATCCTTTACTTTATATATAATTTTTAAAGGGGGCTTTTGTAAATGAAAAGAAAAATTTTAGTATTTGATACAACATTAAGAGATGGGGAACAAGTTCCAGGGGCAAAACTTAACATAAAACAAAAGTTGGAAGTGGCTTATCAACTCAAAAAATTAGGTGTAGATATTATAGAAGCTGGTTTTCCTTGTTCTTCAAAAGGGGATTTTAAAGCAGTGGAGACCATAGCTAAAAAAATCGGAGATAGTGTTATGATTGCTGGTTTAGCTAGAGCGGTGAAGGCTGATATTGATGCTGTCTATCACAGTGTCAAGTACGCCTCAGAACCACTGATACACATTGTTTTGGGCACATCAAATGTCCATGTTACAAAAAAGTTGAATAAGTCTAAGGAACAAATATTAATCCAAGGAGTAGAAGCAGTTAAATATGCCAAGACCCTAACTAACCATGTACAATATTCAACAGAGGATGCTTCTAGATCTGACTTTGAATACCTTTGGCAAACCATTGAGGCTGTAATCAAGGCTGGAGCTACTATGATAAATGTGCCAGATACAGTAGGATATGCCGTTCCAGAGGAATTCGGTGAAATGATAAGAAAATTAAATTATAGAATTAAGAATCTTAACAATGATGTAATATTAAGTGTTCATTGCCATAATGACACAGGACTTGCTACTGCAAACACTTTAGCTGCTATAAAAAATGGGGCTGATAAAGCTGAATGTACTATAAACGGTATTGGGGAGAGGGCAGGTAATGCAGCTCTAGAAGAGGTTGTAATGGCCTTGAAATTAAGAAGTGATTACTATAATGCATATACAGATATTGTAACACAGCGAATTAAAAAGACCTCTCAGCTAGTTAGCTTTAATATGGGATTGGAAGTACAGGTTAATAAGGCTATAGTTGGTGAGAACGCATTTTCACATTCATCCGGCATACATCAGGATGGTATATTAAAATCAAGAGAAGCCTATGAAGTTATACATCCTGAAGATGTAGGAGTAGATTCCATGGAACTTGTATTAACAGCTCGTTCAGGACGACATGCTCTAAAGAATGCCCTTGAAAAAATTGGATTCCAGTCCTTTACCGATGAAGAGTTTGAAAAAATTAATGCTAAGTTTTTAGAATTAGCTGACTTAAAAAAAGAAATATACGACCCTGATCTTTATTATATAGTAGAAAGTAGTGTAAACTTAGAAGATCCAAAGTTTAATGATTTTCTAGAAACTAAGGATATGTTTTATGAATTAGTTGATTTACAGGTAATCAGTAATAGCATATTCCCTTCTGCTAGCGTTATGATGAAGAAGGGTAATGAAGTCTTTAAGAGCAGTAGTGTAGGTAATGGGGTAGTAGATGCTCTTTATGCAGCAATTAAGGATATAGTGAATATGGATATAAAGCTTATTGAATATAAAGTAAGCAGCGTTTCAAAGGGCAAGGAGGCTCTAGGGAAAGTTAGACTTCAGGTTCGCTACAATAACAGAATATATAATGCAAGAGCTGTGGATACAGACGTTATAAAAGCCAGTGCTCTAGCCTTTATGAATGCTATAAATAACATTATTCTAGAAGGTATTAATACTGATGATGAATAGTATTTAGATAGTGGGAAGCTTAAAGTTCCTTTTAAATAGGAGAAATCTCTGGCTATAGTTAGGAAAAAATCAAATGAGCAGTAGGCTGTGTAAGCAAGATGCCTCTGCTCATTTTCATTCTAGTTATTAGACTCTTCTAATACCTCTGCCCAAATCATAATGGTTTCAGAAATTACTAATTTATTTATCTTTATTTTATATTCCTTATCTGCTATTTTAACGATTCTGCCGTCTACTACCTCCCAAAGCATTTCTGCGTCAACAGTATGTACTTCCTTACCTACAAATTTATTAAGAGTCTCTCTTATATTTTTTTCTAAACCTATTCTTGTTAAATCATCTTCTTTATGATTTAAAGAGATACTAATATTCTTAACTAAGAGCTTTTTTTTATCGATAGTGTCTTCTAGCTTCTCTAAACGTAAATTTTTATCCTGTATCAGTAATTCTAAGGCTTGGATTTTTTGATGATATTCATCAATTCTGTGACTTATTAAGGAATTGAAAGATATAATACCTAGTAACCCTCCAATTATGATTCCGCTACAAAATAAGAAAAAATATTCCCTTCCTTTTACTTTGTCCATATCTCACCACACTTCTCCAATAGTTTTATTAAATTAAATCCAAAATTTGCTCCTATTAGGGCTGAAAGTATGTATAGAACTTGTTTTATTGCTAACTTAACTTCTCCGCGAAATAGGCCACCTTCAAGTAATTCAAAGGAAGAAAAAGTGCCACCTAAAGCTGTAGCAACTGCCCAAATTTTTACGGATGCACCTAGATCAAACATAGTTTTAAGAGGAGGGTGATTATTTATTACAGCTCCTATACCTGCAAAGGTGCAAGCACCCAGAACTACGCCAAAGGATATAAAAAAGCTATAGATAATATTAGAAATAAAAACTGGCATAAGATTACCTTTTATAAAATTGATTCTATATAAATTATGCTGCCATCTTTTTCAATATGTTTTGAATTTATCTGTTCATAAGAAAAATGACTGTCAAGATAATTTGACAGCCATTGATAATAAATAGTTTAAATTTTTGGCAGAGCATCAAAGCCAACCTTTAAGTCATCATCAGTAGGAATGTAATCGGTCATAGTTTCAGAATTGTAGTTCATATATGCTTGCATATCAAAATACCCTGTACCAGTCAAACCAAAGAGGATAGTTTTGCTTTCCCCTGTTTCTTTACATTTTAAAGCCTCTTGAATAGCACCATATATAGCGTGTGCAGATTCTGGAGCTGGTAGGATGGTTTCATATTTAGCGAATAAAGTAGCAGCCTCAAATACTTTGCTTTGCTCAACTGCAATAGCTTCAGCTAAATATCCATCATAGTAAAGTTTAGATAGAATTGGACTCATGCCGTGATATCTTAATCCACCAGCATGATTAGGAGAAGGAATAAATTCGCATCCTAATGTGTACATTTTTGCTAATGGCGTTACTTTCCCTGTATCGCAGAAGTCATAGGCATATTTTCCCCTAGTTAATGATGGACAGGAAGCTGGTTCTACGGCTATAAAATGTGGATTTGCTTTACCTAAAAGTTTATCCTGCATAAAAGGGGATATAAGGCCACCTAGATTGGAGCCTCCTCCAGCACAGCCTATAACTATATCAGGATATTCATCTATTTTTTCCATAGCTTTCTTGGCTTCTAATCCAATAACAGATTGATGCAATAGAACTTGATTTAGCACTGATCCTAGTACATATTTGCAGTTTTCTTTCTTAATGGCGTGCTCTATGGCTTCTGAAATGGCACAGCCAAGACTGCCACCATTATTAGGGTTTTTAGCTAAAATAGCTCTACCTACTTCAGTGGTGGAAGAAGGGCTTGGGACAACTTTTGCACCAAAGGTTTCCATTATAGCTTTTCTATAAGGTTTTTGTTGAGAAGAAACTTTAACCATATAAACTGTTAATGGTATTCCGAAATATGCACAAGCTTCTGAAAGAGCTGTACCCCATTGACCTGCTCCAGTTTCTGTAGTTAAAGAGGTAACACCTTGTTTTTTAGCGTAGTATACCTGGGCTACAGCAGAATTTAGCTTATGACTTCCGGAGGTGTTGTTACCTTCGAATTTATAATAGATTTTAGCTGGCGTATCTAGGATTTTTTCCAAGTTGTAAGCACGACAAAGTGGGGAAGGACGATAAATTTTATAGAAGTTTAGTACTTCTTCAGGAATGTCAATATATCTATTCTCAGCATCCATTTCCTGCCTTGCAAGCTCTTGGCAAAATACTGGATATAAGTCTTCTACTACTGCTTCTTTCATTGTAGCAGGATTAATATATGGATCTGGTTGCTCCTTCATATCTGCTCTTAAATTATACCATTGCTTTGGAATTTCCTCTTCTGATAAATAAATTCTGTATGGTATTTTACTCATGTGTATTTCTCCTTTCATAAATAAGAATTTAAGTTAATTGAAGTTTCTGTCTTTTTATAAATATACAAAAAGCTCTTGCCCCATATAAAGGGACAAGAGCTATAAGTCCTGCGATACCACCCTGATTGGTTATAAAAAACCCACTCAAATCATATACAATAATATATGCTCAGTTGATAACGGGTAGAGCTCCCGGCAGTTCCTACTGACATGTGTTCGGGCTGCCCTCGTAAGTCCATTCAACTATATAGTTGTTATTGGCTCTCAGCTACGCCAACTCTCTGTGAACAAACTTATATAGCCTACTTCTCTTACTCATCGGTTTCTTAGTTTAAATATATATTAATTTACAATTCCTAACTTGTCAAGTGCATAATTATTAATTTTATTTGCATAGCTATAAAAAATAATAATTTTTTGACTATCAGCTAAATATTGATAGCAAAAGACAGGGGGAATATCGAATAATGTAGTGATTTTTGTTATGAAATTAATAGTAATTTTTGGTAATGGCCTTTATAATTTAAGTATAGAATACAATTGCCTAAAGTGAAACCGTTACCAATATCTTAGCAAGTATATTGGTATTGGGATAAATTTTAATTTAAAGGAGGGAACTATATGTTAAAACACAAGAAAAAACTAGCTCTCTTTCTTTCGCTAATCGTATTATTAGCTTCTGTGATTTTTTACAAAAGAGAAGATGTAAAGCCGCAAGCTGCAACTTATACCAATGGTACAATGATGCAGTATTTTGAATGGGATCTACCTAATGATGGAAAATTGTGGAACGACCTCAAGAATAATGCTTCTACTTTAAAGAATGCTGGAATCACAGCAGTTTGGCTTCCGCCGCCCTATAAAGGCAGTGGTCAGGCAGACGTAGGTTATGGAGTATATGACCTATATGATTTAGGTGAGTTCAACCAAAAGGGAACTGTAAGAACGAAATATGGCACAAAATCAGAATTACAATCAGCGATAAAATCACTACAGAATAATGGCATACAGGTATATGGAGACGTAGTGTTAAATCATAGAACCGGTGCAGATAGTACAGAATGGGTTTCTGCTGTAGAAGTTCATGAAAACAATAGAAATGCTGTAGCTTCTGGATCATACAATATATCTGCTTGGACTTCTTTCACTTTTCCAGGTAGAGGGAATAAATATTCTAGCTTTAAGTGGAAATGGTATCATTTTGATGGAGTAGATTGGGATGACAGCCGTGGGTTGAAGAGAATATATAGAATTAATGGTACCGGAAAAGGCTGGGATTGGGAAGTAGACACAGAGTTCGGTAATTACGATTATTTAATGGGAGCCGATATTGACATGGATCACCCAGAAGTAGTTACTGAATTAAAGAACTGGGGGAAATGGTATACTAGTACCTTAAATTTAGATGGCTATAGATTAGATGCAGTAAAACATATTAAGTTTGACTTCTTTAAAGACTGGCTCAACTATCAAAGAAGTGCCTCTGGAAAAGAACTTTTTGCAGTAGGTGAATATTGGAGCAGTGAACTACCAAAACTTCAAAATTATATTTCTAAAACTGGTAGGACCATGTCTTTGTTCGATGTACCACTTCACATGAATTTTTATAATGCATCAAATGGTAGTGGCTATTACGATATGAGAAATTTAGGTAAATCAACCTTAGTAGCTGCTGATCCTACAAAAGCAGTAACCTTTGTAGATAATCACGACACTCAGCCTGGACAATCACTTGAATCCTTTGTGCAAAGTTGGTTCAAACCTATTGCTTATACTTATATCTTAACTCGTGAACAAGGCTATCCTTGTGTATTCTACGGTGATTACTATGGAATACCTTCAAAAAATATTCCAGCTATGAAAACACAGCTAGATAAGCTTTTATTAGCAAGAAAGAATTATGCCTATGGTCCTCAACATGATTATTTTGATCATAGTGATGTTGTTGGCTGGACTAGAGAAGGAGATTCTTCACATGCTAAGTCAGGTTTAGCAGCTATAGTGTCTGATGGACCTGGAGGCTCTAAATGGATGTATGTTGGAAAACAGCATAAAGGCAAGGTCTTTTATGACATGACAGGAAATAGAAAAGATAAAGTTACCATAAATTCAGATGGATATGGCCAGTTCCATGTAAATGGAGGATCATACTCCGTATATATTCAACAATAACATATATAACTGCCAGCAAGGTGCTGGCAGTTTTTTCTATAAACTTAGATAAATATAGAATAATATGTATAATAAGCTTAAGTTTGAAAATACTATGAGTATAATTCAATGAAGGTGATGTAATATGAAAGTTTCAATTGGGAAAGCAGCAAAAGAAGCAGGGGTTACAGTTACTACTTTAAGAGAATGGGATAAGGCAGGAAAAGTTGTTTCTGAAAGGACCCCCGGCGGTCATAGAAGATATGAAACAGAATCAGTCTTAAGCTATGCTAATAGAAATAAAAACTGTGAAAAGGTCACAGCCATATATACTAGAATCCCTAAATCTATGGACCAGGCTGATTTGGAAAAGCAGAAGCACATATTGCAATTGTATTGTGCGTCAAAGGGCTGGAAATACAAGACCATTGAAGATGTGGGGTCAGGACTTAATTATAACAGAGCAGGATTACTAGAATTTATAAAGCTCATTGAAAGCAACAAGTTAGAGAGAATAGTCTTAAACTATAAGGATCGACTAATGCGATTTAGTAACGAACTGTTAAAAGAAATCTGTAAATATCATAATGTAGAAATTGTAGTATTAACTGAGGATGAAGAAAAATCCTATGAAGAAGAATTAATAGAAGATGCTTTGTCAATAATAAGCATGTTTTCAGCAAAACTTTATGGAAGTAAGAGTCGCAAATACAAAGCTGTTTTGGAAGAAGCTAAAAACTTATTTAGCCCTGATGATGACAAAGAAATTCAATCACATAAAGATAGAAGAAGATCTAAGTCTTGTAGTTAAGAAAAGTTAACTAGAACTTTTAGTTAGATTAATTACAGTGTAGTAAAGGAGGAAAAAGTTTAGACTGGAGGTAGGACAAATGAATATGCAAGGTTTTCAACGGGATGAATATGAAAATCGTATCATGGAGCTAAGTGAAGAGGAGGAGAAACTTCAAGAATATTTATCTAACAACTCAGCTTCTATGGCAGACCAAGAGGTGAAAAGATTGAAGCATAGCATCACTGGGATAAGAATGGAGCAAGAATTGATAAGGCAGGTGATGGATGGTGGATATTATTAATAGGCATATAATAGCTTTTAAAAATTAAGATCCTTTTTAGTAATTATGTAAAGGGTCTTAATTTTTTTCGAGTTCTTTTACTAGCGTGACTTCTAATGACTTTTTTGATATAATAATCATGAAACTTATGTTCGGTAAGTTTCTAATGATAAATATGTGATTTTTCAGTAAATATTTGCTTGAATTAGGTGCAGAAACGGTGGTGACACTAATGATGAAATCCAATGCTAAAGAAAGAATAAAACGATTGTTTCATTTTTTGAAGCAATTTAATAATATAAAGAATCCAATAATTACTGATGTAAACAATCAAGTATGGCGAAAATGGTTGGATAATATACCAAGGCATCAGTGTATTGCTAACAATATATATAGGGATGAAAAAGAAGGAAGTCAAGAAATTTTAAAAGTAGGGAGGCCAGTGTTAACTGATTGTCCCATAATACCTTCTTCTTTAATAGATTGGGTAGAAAAGGGATGGGACAATATTTATGGTGAAATTAAAGTAAAAAAAGAAATTAAAATTTTACAAAGAGATCATAGTAACCAAACAGAAAAGTATACAATTGAAAAATTTGAAGATAGTAAGGAAAGAGTTAATGATTTAATAAAATGGGAAAAAGATAGAAATGCTTGGCTGAAAGAAGAAATTCCAGCTAGAGCAGCAGATGAGTTATTTAACAGTTTTTACGGACTGTATTCAAATATTAAAAAGGAAGCAGGAGAATTAGAGCTGATTTTAGGGGATGGTAACCTTTTATATAAAAGAGATGTTTATGTTGATCATCCTATACTATTTCACCACGTTAAATTAGAATTTGACGCTGATGTGCCGGAGTTTAAGTTAACTTACTCTGATAAAGGCGTAGAGATTTATCGTAGTGTATTATACTATATTGAAGATGTTAATAACGAATTATTAAAAGATATATATAATGATTTCGAAGAAAACAATTATAGTCCCATAGAATTAGAAAAGACAAATTCCTTTCTTAATAGAATGGCAAATGCACTTTCTCCAAGAGGTAATTTTGCAGAAAGTAAGGAATGTCTTCATGATAACTTGCAGTACCCTCAAATATACAGAAGACCAGTATTATTTTTACGTAAAAGAAACTTAGGGTATGGGGTAGCTTTAGACACTATAATTGGGGATATAAATATTAGTAATAACATCCCTAGTTTTTTAAAAGAAGTAGTAGGAGTTATAGAAGAGAAGCCCTTGATGAAAGAAACAATATTTTCAGCTAGGGAATTAAACCCTAAGGGAATAGATGAAGAAATTTTATTAACTAAGGAAGCAAATGCTGAACAGTTAGCTGTAGCAAAGTTTTTAGAGAAGAACAGTGCAGTGTTGGTTCAAGGTCCTCCAGGCACAGGTAAAACCCATACTATAGCTAATTTAATAGGGCATTTTTTAGCTCAGGGCAAAAGCATACTAGTAACTAGCTCTAGCGAAAAGGCTCTTTCAGTTTTAAAAAGCAAAGTTCATCCCAGTTTGCAGTCTCTGTGTCTAAGTCTTTTATCTTCAACGGAAAGTAGACAAGAGATGGAGAAAAACTTAGATGAGATAAACGAGATAAGATCTAGACTAAATCCTATGGTTTTAAAAAAGCAAATTGAAGATTTAGAAACCAAGAGGAAAAATCAAATCAAAGAGCTAGATGAATTAAAATTAAAATTAAAAAATACCAGACTTAATGAGTATAGGGCGATAGTTGTTAACGGTGTGGAATACAAACCTATTGATGCAGCAAAATATTTATCCCAGTATAAAGATAGCAATTCTTGGATACCTATGCCTGTAGATCAGGGAGTTGGTATTCCTTTGACAGAAGATGAAATAATAGACCTGTATAGGACTAATAGTCTAATTTCATCAGAAGAAGAAATTGAGTATTCATATAATAGGCCTAAGCTAGAAAATTTGTTAAGTCCAATTGAATTTGAGAGAATAATATTAGAAAAGGGTAAGTTCACAGAAGGCTTATACAGGTTTGCAGAATACTGGGAAGTAGATTCGCTTGAAAAGTATAAACCTTATAGTATAGAGGAATTGAAAACTATTATCGCTCAAATAAAAAGAGCGGTGTCCAGTATAAATTTTGATAAGGAATGGACCTTAGAAGTAATGGAAGCATCCAGGGAGAAGGTCAGGAAAGAAGCTTGGTTGAATTTAATAGATGAAATTAACTATGTATACAATCTGAGTTTAACGGCCATGGAGGATCTTATTAAATATAATCCTGAATTTAAAGTTGTTGATGAAAAAGTGAATTTAAAAAGACAGCTAGAGAATATAGTTGAAAAAATTCAAGCTAGTGGAAAAATTACTAGATTGAATCTTTTGTTGAATCCTGAAATGAAAACAACTATTAATTCCTGTATCGTAAATGGTAGGGTTCCTAAAAACTTAAATGAATATAAGGCCTTACTTAAGTACTATGATTTGAATAAAGCTAGGGAACAACTAGCAAATAGATGGAATAGACAAATGGCCCCTTTAGGAGCTGATAATAGCAGGGATATGGGAGAAGATTTCGAACTAGTTTGTAAAAAATATTGTAAGATAATCGAAGAAAATTTATATTGGTATGAGAACCTTTGGAATCCTCTTATAGCAAGGCTTAAGCATTTAGGCTTGAGGCTTGAACTTATAGATAATAATATGGACCTATCAAAGGAAAAATATAGTAGATTGAAATATATAAAAAACTTCTTAGCTGATAAAATTATAGAAGTGCTAGAGTCTGAAATATATAGACTAAAGTTTAGGAAGTTAAAAAGACAGTTGGAGGATTACGATAAATTTTTAAATGGCTTTACTCACAATCAAAGTAGTGTTTTCCTAAAAGGGTTAAGAGAAGCCTTGATAGAGGAAAATCCAGAAAGTTATAGAGAGTATTATGAGGCTCTAGAGAGATTAGAGAGCCTTTCTGAAATTATTAAAAGAAGAAGAGATTTGTTGAATACCTTGAGGGAAAGTGCTCCTAACTGGGCAAAGGAAATAGAAAATAGAAATTCTCTTCACGGAAGAGAGAAACCTCCCACTGGAATTAAAGAAGCTTGGTTGTACATTCAATTTAAACAAGAAATTATAGAAAGAAAAAGACAATCCTTAGAAGATATACAAAATCAAATCTTCAAACTTGAAGATAGCTTGAAAAAAAGCACTGCTGAACTAGCTTATAAAAAAGCATGGGGAGCTAAATTGATTAAATTTCAGCATAATAAGAAGCAGGTCCAGGCAATTGAAGGTTGGAGACAGTTAATTAGAAAGATTGGCAATGGAAAGGGTAAAAAAGCAGAGCTCTATAAGGCAGAGGCTAGAAAGTTAATGCCTAGTTGCCAAGGAGCTATACCAGTTTGGATAATGCCATTAAACAAGGTAGTTGAAAGCTTCAATCCTGTGGAAAACAGATTTGATATAGTGATTATCGATGAGGCTAGCCAATCTGATGTTATGGCTTTAACGGCTTTATATTTGGGAGAAAAGGCTATAATAGTCGGTGACAACGAGCAGGTGAGTCCCTTATCTATAGGCGAGAGAACTGAAGATATGGATAGATTAATAAGAGAATATTTATATGATATTCCTAACGATAAGCTCTATTCAGGTAAGTTCTCCTTATATGACTTGGCACAAGCTTCAGGATATCAACCAATTAGATTAAAGGAACATTTTAGATGTGTTCCGGAAATTATACAGTATTCAAATATCCTTTCATATAATGGACAGATTAAACCCCTTAGAGATGATAGCCAAGTAACTGTTAAGCCTGCTTTAGTTCCTTATAGAGTAGAAGGGGCAATTTCCAAAAATAAAGTTAATGAGAAGGAAGCAGAAACTATAGTTTCCTTAATACTGGCTTGCTGCCAGCAGGAAGAATACAAGGATAAGACCATAGGAGTTATTACTTTAAGAGGTGATAAGCAGGCCACGGCAATTGATAGGATGTTGCAAAAGAGAATGGAGCCTTCAGAATACAGCAAAAGAGAAATTCTATGCGGAAATTCAGCTAACTTCCAGGGAGACGAGAGGGATATCATTTTCTTATCCATGGTAGACACAAATGAGGGAGAAGGACCATTGAGATTTAACGGATACGGCCCAGAGGATCTCTTTAAGAAGAGGTATAATGTTGCGGTAAGTCGAGCTAAAGATCAAATCTGGCTTGTATATTCCTTAGATGCAGAGGAAGATTTAAAAGCAGGAGATATAAGAAAAGAACTAATTGCTTATTTTAAGAATCCTCATGGTAAGGACATAGAATACAAAAAAGTTTCAATGAAAGCAGAATCTGAATTTGAGAAAGAGGTTATGAAAGGTTTAATTAACAAAGGCTATAAAATTGTACCTCAGTGGCAGGTAGGTTCCTATAGAATTGATATGGTTGCAATCTATGGAGATAAAAAAGTTGCTATAGAATGCGATGGTGAAAGATGGCATGGAGAAGATAAGTTTGAAGAGGATATGGTAAGGCAATCAATCCTCGAGCGATTAGGTTGGACCTTCATTAGAATCAGAGGCAGCCAATTCTATAGCGATAAAGAAACTACTATAGTTTCCCTTAGTAATAAGCTACAAGAGTTAGATATATACCCTCATATGGAAGGCAATTCATCTTTGCAGGAGTCTAAATATATTTTAATAGATAAGGTTAAACAAGCGGCGTTAAAATTAAGAAAATCATGGAGGTAAAAGAAACTCGAAATTCCTTTTTAGATGACAGAAGTTAAATTCATAAAAATAGTCCTTTTCTTCTATTAAGAAAGGGACTATTTTATTAAGATTCTCCTTGGCTGATACTAGTTTTGATTTCCTTGACCACCGCTTTCCCAGAAGTGCTTATATTCAGCTTCTCCTTCTTTATAGTTTCCTCTATAAATTGTGATTCTAAGAATTTTTTCTTATAAACTTCTACCTCTTGAAGAACTGTTGGATGTTTAACAATTTCAATTCTTTCTTCTTTAAGGGGAATTCTTATAATTTCTAAATTTTCATCTTTTGAATTTGAATCCCTAGAATGTAGGTCCTTTTTTTCTATTACTAGCTGTTCTTGGACTATAGGTACAGTTATTGTCTTTTCAATGGTGACTGATTCTTTGTGTATATCTACTTCTCCAACTTCCATCCATTTTTTCGAAATAGATAAATGCTCTTCTTTAAGTTGAAGTTTAGCGATAATCTCATCATCATTTCTTTTAATATCCATATTTTCACCTCGAAAATTAGTTCAATGGTGAACTTGAGTTTTGTGAAATTACATCAGCACTACCCTTGGTCCTTATATTAGCCTCTTCTTTTTTTAAGGTTTCCTCTATTTTTTTATTTTCTTCAACTTGTCGTATTTTTGCAGTTATTTCTTCAGTTAAAACTGTTTGTTTGCTAACTTGAACTTGTTCCTCTCTAAGTGGTATTCGTATAGTTTCCGATGGACCAATAGGGGTATCTGTAACTTCCTTGTTTATAACTTTTCGTTCAATTACTACTTCTTCATGGGTCACTGGTACTTCTACAGTTTTTTTTCTCCTCTACTACTTCTTTATTTATGATAACTTCTCCAGATTGAACCTTATTTTTATTTATATCTAATTCTTCTTT